>CAZGWB010000080.1:0-13135 GCA_964529335.1 uncultured Candidatus Cloacimonas sp. | reverse complement strand
CATACCGGAGTCATACCGGATGAGCATGCGGTATGACTCCGGTATGATAGGGTGATCAGTGGTTAGGAAACAGGAGAAGGAAAGGTGAGAAGAGGGTTTCCAAAAAATCCTTGCCAAAATAGCCAAGCTGAAAATGATGGTTAAACTAATCTGAAATCAAGGAATAAACTATGGCTACAATGGCTGATATACGCAATGGAATGATCATCGAATTCAAAGAAGGCCTCTACGAGGTGGTGGAATTTTTGCACGTAAAACCCGGCAAAGGCCCCGCTTTCATGCGTAGCAAGCTGAAGAACGTCAAAACCGGCAGAGTATTGGAAAATACCTTCCGGGAAAGCGATGCTTTTAATGAGGTCCGTATCGAACGCACCAAAAAAGAATACCTCTATCGCGAAGGGGATTTCCTGGTGCTGATGGATAGCGAAAATTATGAACAGATGCACGTGGATGTTTCCATCCTCGGCGATAAAGAAAAACTGCTGATGGACAATATGGAAGTGATGGTGATGACCTCCCCCACTGGGGAAGTTTTGGGCATAGACCTGCCGACCACCGTCGTTCAAACCATTGCCGAATGCGAGCCGAACGTAAAAGGCAACACCGCTTCCGGAAGCGGCAAAGTGGCTTTCACCGAAACCGGTCTGCGCCTGATGGTTCCTTTCTTCGTGGAATCCGGAGAAAAGATCAGGATCGACACCCGCAGCGGTGAATACATCGAAAGAGCAAATTAATAACCAAAAAAAGAGGATACAATGGGAAAAGTAAAGAGCTTTACCGCCAAACTGGCTCACGAAACTTCCAACGAAGGAAAAGTGATTTGCCCGGTATGCAATACAGAGATCAAGAGGATCAAGCTGATCACCAACAAAAAACAAAGCGGTGGCTGGACTCCTCAAAACGAATATGCCAAGATTTGCAAATGCAATGAAGCGGATATCCTGAGCGGAAAAAATCTCTGATAAGCATCTTCAGCAGACTATTTTGAAAAGCTGCTAACTATATAACCTGCTTTTACTTGGCAGAAGGCCAAAGGAGAGCAGGTTTTTTTTATTGACTGGATTATAAGCCCAGAATAAATGAGACCCAAGCTGATATGTGGCACTGAACTTTCTGCTGACTGCTGCTTTTTGTCTTTAGAATAATCAAAAAAAGGTGGAATCGATGCTTCGCTTTCTTCTCAGATTGGCTGTCCTGCTGCTGCTGATAAATCTTTCAGCAAATTGCAACGCCCTTGTGCCACCCCATCCAGAGTATAAAAATCCTCCCTCAGCCTGGCAGTCAACCCGGATTGAGACTTCTGCGCTTAGCCCAAGCAAGGGTCATAACCCCAAATTGCCGAATACCATTCTGGTGCTGAGAGTGCAATTCAATAATCTCAGTTTTCGTTCACAAGCCGCCTATCCTGATTTTCTAGCGCACGACGAAAGCTTTTTCAACCGCTGGATGGTGCATCTAAAAGACTTCTATCTGGAAGCCAGTCACGGCCAGTATGAACTGATGTATGCCATCTATCCGCAGGTGCTTACAATGCCTCGTCCCCTCGCTTATTACGGCGCTGATACCTCTGAAGAGATCGATGCCCAATTGCCCCAGATGCTTCCCGATATCATGCAGCAGATTGATGCGGAAGTGGACTTTTCGGATTACGGTGGTGTGATCATCTTCCATGCGGGTGCAGGCCAGGAATCGGACATCGATGGAATCAGAACAGATCAAGTTTGGAGCACCTTTCTCACCCGTAAAAACCTGCAGGCTTTTTTTGATCCCGAAAACGATGACTATCCCGGATTTACCACCAACGACGGAGCTGTGCTAAACAATGTTGTAGTGGTTCCCGAAGACGAATATCAGGATTATTTCCCTGCCGAAGGAGAAGAGAACGCTTCGGCCTATCTCTTTAGCATATATGGAGTTCTGGCTCATCAATTTGGCCATGTTTTGGGTTTGCCGACCCTGTTTGACAACAACAGCAGCAATGGCCGCAGCCAGGGTATTGGAAATTGGGGACTGATGGGAACCGGCGTTTGGAACGGCAATGGCTACGTTCCGGCTCAGCCATGTGCCTGGTCACGCTGTCTGCTTGGCTGGGAAAGCCCTGTGGTGATTTCTCAGGACAGCCCCTTGAATACGATCAGCCACTTTCTGGATCATACTCCCGGAGCTGTGCGTGTGTATAAGATCCCGCTTTCGGCCACTGAATATTTCCTGATCGAAAACCGGCAGCAAAATCCGGACGGAAGCGTGGATCCCTATAGCAATCAGTATAGTTACAGCTTCAAGCTGCTTCCCGAAGGCGAGCAGGATTATTATGAAGACTACCCTCTGTTGCCATATTTCAATTTTATGGAAAACAGCTATCTAGGCAGCGAATGGGATTTTTTCCTGCCTGGATTGGGAGGACCGCTACCGGGTAATAGCACTATTCCTGAAGACGGTTCGGGATTATTGATCTGGCATATAGACGAAGTGGTGATTCAGGAAAACTTTACAGCGAATTTCGATAATAACAGCCCCAATGCCAATGCTTTGCACAAAGGGGTAGACCTCGAAGAAGCTGATGGCATCCAGCATCTCGATACAGCCACTCCCGACATCTACAAATGGGGCAGCCCCTACGACAGCTTCAGAGCGAACAATAACGACTACTTCGGCTATGAATACCACTCCGGAGTGCTTTCCTTGCCTAGTGCGGCAAGCTATTATGGCGGTGTGTCTGTGGAAATCGCCAATATTTCGGTAAGCGGTTTGCAGATGAGCTTCAGTGTAGATTTTGGCTGGCGCAGAACCGCTGCTTACCAGGGTAGCAATCCCGTTAATGCCGCAGCTATCGACTTTGATGCAGATGGGGACACGGAGTTATTTTATCCCATGCCTGATGGCCAGCTTTATCTTTGGGATAACGAAGAACTGGCTGCCGATTACCCCTTGCAACGGATGCCGGTTACCCAAACCTATGTGTGGGATGATGAATCGCTTTATATCCCTATGCAACAGGATCAGTTATGCCGTCTTTTCCGTCTGAGCAACAACACCCGCAACTACGTTTTTACCCTTTCAGATATGATGTGGGCAAGTCATCCGGTAGATCTGGAATCCCGGCTTGCTCTTCCCTTTAATCCCGTTACCGAAAACGGGATGGCCAGGATCGTTCTTTACGACAAGAATACTGCAGCCACCGAAGAATTGCAGACTATGGATGGCCAGATAAAAGGAAACCTGATCTATCATGCGGATGAGCTCAGCTTGGTTTATCAAAAGTCAAACGGAGAATACTGGCACAAAGCCATCTCGCTGGGCAGCAGGCTTAGCACAGAGCTCAGGCTACCGCTTCCTTCCGATTCGCTGGTTGTGGCTTGCTTCAAAGCTGATCTGGAATCCGGAGATGAACTGATCGTGCAATGCCCCAACAGCATCTATGTGTTTTCCGGGGAAAACCTGAAGGCTGGCTTTCCCTTTGTGCACAACCTAGTAATGGCCAGTGATTCTACTCATGTGGCTCCACTCAGCTTGGCTGATGTGGATGGCAATGGCAGCCTGGATATCATAGTAGGCGGAGAACGAGGTTTTGCTGTGATAGACTATAGTGGAAACCTGATGAGCCCAGCTTCGCTGCTTTCTGAAGAACAAGATGAAGGCATTTCTGCAGGGGCGATTGCCACAGACCTGGATGGGGATGGTAAGGCTGAACTGCTGGGCAATTTCACCTTCAACCGTCTCAGCGTTTGGGAAAACGACTACCGGCAAAAAAGCGGGTATCCCGTTTCCTTTGCAGAACGAAGTCGGACCTTGCCCTTTATGGGGATTGGCCTGGACGGGAAATGGTATCTTTATACGGCTTCGGATAATGGCAGTCTGTTTCGTCAGGAACTTTCCGATGTGCCCCAAGAAAATCCAGCTCTGGCCTGGAACAGCGAATATGTCAATCTCTTGCGTCGCTCAGCTTTCTATCCAGGAGATTTGCCCAATCAGTATTCCAGTAATAGCGATTTTGTGCCAGGAAAGGTGTTCATTTATCCAAATCCGCTGAAGTCTATCTATGAACAAAAACTGATTCTTCAGGTTATGCCGAGTCGCGATTTGGAACTTGAACTGGCAATTTATGACATAAGCGGTAACCTGGTTTTTCAGCAGAAAGCCCAAGCCCGTGCCTATCTTAATAATCATGATATTTTTAACCTTCCTGCAGATAAACTAAGCAGCGGAGTATATCTGGCTGTGCTTAGATCGTCCAACGAAACCAAACGAATCAAATTTGCCGTGGAGAAATAATGAAGACCCTACCAAAATACATTCTTGCCACCCTCTGCCTGTTGTTTGCCATAGCAATATTATCGGCTGAAATTCATGATAATGCCGGTCAGTATGGCTACAAGTTTCTCAGCGTTCCCTATGGCCCGGTCAGTTTGGCTCTGGCGAGCCGGGGATCCCACAGCAGTTCCAATGCCACTGCTTTTATAGTCCAGCCAGCCGCAGTTTGTGAACTTGATCAAAGAATTATCGCGGTTTCGCATAGTCCTTGGCTGGTCGATACCCAGGCAAATTGCCTGGCTTACTCCTATGCCCGCAAAACCAACCATTTCGGGATAGTTCTGCGTAATCTGGATTATGGAGATATCGAGAACCGGGACGACACAGGTTATCTGATCGGTTATTACAATCCTCTGGATATCGATGTGATGGCGAATTACTCACGGCGCTACAGCCCCAGCCTGTATTATGGAGTTAATCTGGGAGTCCTTTATCAGAAGCTGGATACTGCTACCAGTTTGGGAATTCACTCTGATCTGGGAGTTTCCTGGCTGCCACCTCTAAAAGGTGCAAAGCTTTCGCTCGCAGCCCGTAACCTTGGCTACGCTTCCCGCACAAACGAGGAAAGGCTTAGTTTTCCCTTTAGCCTGGAAGCGGATTATTCGCAAAAACTGACTGTAGCGGATCAGCAGCTTGGATTATACGCAGCTTTGATCAAACCAGTGGATGAAAACCTGAAAGGCAGTATCGGCGCAGAACTTACAATGTATGAGCTTTTTACCCTGCGCGGTGGATACAAACTGAACCACTCGGCTGAAAGCTTTAGCGCTGGTTTTGGTGTAAACTACAAAGGTGTGGGCGTGGATTATGGCTATGCCGCCTTTGATGATGACTTGAATGCCGTGCACAGCTTTGGATTAAGATATAACTTTTAACAATACGGATTAGGGTGATGCAGATGAAAAAGCGTTTCAATCCCAGATACCTGCTACTTGCCGCTATTAGTAGTTGGAGTCTATTGGCTTGGAGTCTGGTAACTCCAGGGCAGATAATCTTCAAGACCACAGCTCCGATTGAGGTGAAAAACGGTAAAACAGGGCTTGGGGCTTTTGATAGCTTTCTGGCTCAAAAAGGCCTCAAAGAGATCAAGCCCATCAAGGGTATGCATCAGCCCCAATACTATCTGGCTAACCTGGCTGAACTGCCTGATAGCGAGCTTTTGAAACAGATGAAATTCCCTGGGATCGAGTATGTTTCTCCAAACTATCTGCGCAAAATGCATCTTACTCCCAATGATCAGCATTACAATCAATTACTACACTATGTAAGCGAGATACCCCAAGCCTGGAACTATGTAACGGGCAGCAACCTGATCAAGGTGGGGGTGGTGGATTCGGGAGTTCTGATCGATCATCCCGATTTGCAGCAGAATATGTTCGTTAATCCCCTTGAAATACCAGATAATGGCATCGATGACGACAACAATGGCTACATAGACGATTGGTGCGGTTGGGACTTTGCCGACGCCCCAGAAATGGCAGATAATGCCCTGGGCGATTATATGGAGCAGGATAACAATGTGGAAGACGAAAACTTCCACGGAACGCATGTGGCAGGCATCATCGGAGCACGCGGAAACAATGGAATCGGAGTAGTGGGGGCTTGCTGGCAGGTGGGAATAGTTCCTCTGCGAGCCGGATTCAGAACTATTTCCGGACAGGGCTATCTACAGGATGATGATGCTGCAGCAGCGCTAATCTATGCCGTGGATAACGGTTGTATGGTTATTAACATGAGCTGGGGCGACCCGAATTATGCTCCGATCATTGCTGATGCTTGCGAATATGCATACAGCAAAGGGGTAACCCTGGTTGCTTCAGCAGGAAACGATGCTGGCCCGGGCCTAAGCTATCCTGCCAAGCTGTCCAGCGTGATCTCGGTAGGTTCGGTTAATAAGGCCAAACAGCTTTCCGGTTTTTCCAGTTATGGAATCGATCTTGATCTGGTGGCGGTCGGAGAACGGGTTTTATCCACCTACAAGCTGAATCCAGAAGAACAGTATTTTATGCAGGATGGCACTTCGATGAGCGCGCCTTTCGTTACCGGAAGCATCGCCTTGCTGCTATCTTTGGCACCGGGATTAAGTCCTTCTGAAGTAAGGGGACGCTTATTGAATTCCTGCGATGATATTGCCGCAGAGGGCTTTGATGAATTCACGGGTCATGGGCTTTTGAATACCAGGAAACTGATTGAAAACCTCAATCCTCCCTATCTGGAAATAACCAGTCCGGTTGATCAACTTGGCATCAATTCCACTTTTGACATCATCGGCTCGGCTTACGGAGACGATTTTGCCGCTTATACGGTTTGTTTCAAAAGCCTTAGCGACCCTACGGATCAAAGCTGGAAGGACGTAAGTAATCTGAACCATCAGATCATCCGCTACGAAACCCAGGTACACAACGGTGTTTTGGCCGAGTTCTACGTTCCGGATTACTTACCCGATGGCAGTTATCTGATCCGCCTTCAGTATGAAAAATGCTTTAATAACATGAATCGTTACAACTACTATCGAACCATTACCATAGACCGCACACCTCCCGTTTTGAAACCTCAAAGCCTGGTTAGCTTCAAACGCTATGAAGCCCAGAATATAGTTTATTACATGGCTGCGGTTTTCGATGAGCAAGTTCGAAGTGAACTGCATCTAACCGCTTCTGATGGAAGCGACTATCATGTATATGCCTCGATTCCGGACAGCGTTCAGGTGTGGCGCTTGCCAAGCAATATCCCAGAAGGAGAAGTAAGCTTCTGGATCAAAGCCCGCAACATGACCAATCTGATCTTGGAAACGCCGCTTTACGAAGATGCTTTATCCATCAGTTATAGCAGCATCAGCAACTATGGTTATGAACGTGAAACCATAGGTTATCCCAGAAGACCTTTGCACCGAAAATTCGATTTCAACGGCAATGGCATCCAAGAATACATTGCCATGGAGATGCCGGCAAGCGGTTATGGGACTGTGAAAGCTTTTGAACCTCATGCCGGAGCTCATGTGGAGACCTTTTCCTTTGATGACGCTTTTTGGCCATTGGACTATGCAAACACCAATCAATCCGGCATGGAACTACTTCTGCTGAAAGGCGATACAGCTTTCATCTGGGAAACCGGGCTCAACGACACCTACCCGAATTCCGAATTGAATTTCGAGCTGGACACAGGCATTTCTGGAGCCGTGATGGCAGACTACAATAGCGACGGTAATATGGAGATCCTGGCTGTGAAGAACTTGCCAGCCGAGCGGGTGATTCAAGCCTACAAGCGTAATGCCAATGGGGTTCTGGTAGCTCAGAACATCCTTAGCAATACTACTCCTACCTCTCAGCGCAACAATTTTGTTCCCACCATCATCGTGGAAAATCTCGACGGTGATAACTACAAAGATATTCTCTGCGCCGACACGGATGGTGACATCATGGTTTATGAGATTACCACTCCGGCGCAGCAATTCTTGCGCTGGAGCACCAGGCTACCCGTAGCCAATACTTACAGCCTCACAACCGGTGATTACGATGGAAACGGGATAAAGGACTTTTTCGTGGGAGGTTATACCACCAACGTGCTCAATCCTGACCTCAATTTCTGGCATTTTGAAGGTTTTACCAAAGCTGCCAATGACAACTATAGCAGCATGGGCAGCCTGATGATTAACGACGTGCAATCGCAAAATTCGATAACCAGCGCTGATCTGGATGCGGATGGACAAGATGAGATAATTTTGGCTACTGCGCCAAATCTCTATA
The DNA here is from genome assembly GCA_964529335.1 of uncultured Candidatus Cloacimonas sp. Lineage (GTDB taxonomy): Bacteria > Cloacimonadota > Cloacimonadia > Cloacimonadales > Cloacimonadaceae > Cloacimonas. The sequence continues at coordinate 5,078 of CAZGWB010000080.1, read as the reverse complement.
TTTTGAAATATCAGAATGGCGTATTCAAACCTGTTTTTCACGGCGACAGCCAACGTAATTACCAAGTTAGCACTTGGACGGATGAAACCGGGCAGATTAGAATTCTGGCCAATGCAGAGATCGCCCCGGACAGCACGGCTGCAGTGCAATGGTCTATCCAGCAGCCTTTTACGGGTCCAGAAACCCCAGCCAATCTACAGGTGAAACCCCTGGACGAACAAAAGATCAGGATTAGCTGGGCTTCCAGCGGCGCTCCGCAATATCGCTTGTATCGCAAGGACTCAGAGGGATTGGTGAGCTATGTCGATCTGGAAAACGTTGTGGCTTATGTGGATTCTGCATTGATCACAGGCCAAATCTACAGCTATGCAATTGCTGCCCGTAATCCATCTTTCAGTCCCATTGAGAGCATTCGCAGCCTCTGGGTAAACGGAATTCCGCTACCCAAGCCAGAAATAACCGGGCACCAGTTTGTAGGCAGCCGCGAATTACGTTTTTACTTTAATCAAGCCATGCCGCCGGACTTTATCAATCCCGGTTACTATTTTCTCAGCGCAGGAATGGGTAATCCAATCTCGGCTAATAGCATAGCTAATCACACCGGTATCCAGCTACGTTTCCGCAAGCCTTTCCCAGCCATCGACTCTCTATTTGTGCTGGAGCTCAGAAATGTAACCGGTCCCAGCGGAGTAGCTCCCGATCAGAATACTTACAGCTTTGCCTACGAAGCGGACATCATTTCTCCTGAGATAGTTAGCGTCCAGGTATTGCCATCCAAACAGGGGATTTTGATCCAGTACTCGGAAGAGCTGGATGCAGGTTCTGCATCACATCTGGCAAATTATTCGCTTAGCAACCCTCTGAACGACCAGGATAACAAAGTGATCTCCGCAAGTTTGGATAATGACCAGATTGTCCTGGGCTTTGCGCATCAGCTAAAATTCAGCAATCAACCTTACTATATCTTAACAGAAAACCTTTGCGACCTCGCTGGCAATCTGATCTCAAACCAGCATAAAATGGCCAGCTTTAGTATCCAAGCTCTTGATAACCTAAAGGACCTCAACGTTTTTCCCAATCCGGTTACCCCCAAACATACCCAGGAAGTTCGGTTTATCAATTTCCCAGTGGGCAAAACCGGGCAACTGGCGGTTTACGATGTGTCTGGAAACCTGGTATATAAAAGCAATATCGGCCCCTTCAACGTCGTTAATAACAAACTAACCTATACCTGGGATCTCAAAAACAACGATGGCCGGCCGCTTGCTTCCGGAGTCTATTTTTATGTGGTGGAAATGGATAAGGAATTCAAGCGGGGTAAACTGGCAATTATTAAATAAGTTATATGCCCCTGCTATCCTCAAACATTCTGTGTTTGCTGCTTAGTTGCATCTTTCTGGTTTTGAATATATTGGATGGACACTCCACCTATCTGGTGATAAGACCGCATCACTACGCCAGGGAAAAGAATCCGGTGGCACGTTGGGTGTTTCGCAAGTTGGGTATTCCCCGCGGGATCATCATCTTCAAAACCATTCTTTTGGTAATCCTGATTCCGGCCATCAGTTACTATGCAGCCTGGGACGCCTTTACGATCAACATCACCCTCTTGGTGGCAGACCTTCTGTTCCTGCTGGTTGTGCTTCATAACTACCGGGTTCACAGAAGGATGCACTTATAGCTCTACCCACTCATCTGTCCCCTGTTCCCTAACCACTCATCCCTATATCATACCGGAGTCATACCGGATGAGCATGCGGTATGACTCCGGTATGACATAGGTTAAAGCAGCAGGTTTATGGGTGTCGCGATTTAGCGATTCTCCCCGTATTGCTTTATCACTTGCCTCAGCGAGGCATCCAGGATCAGCTCTCCGGTTTCCTGAATGTCCATTGGCTCGAAGCCCAGGTATTTGTCCCACTGCCCTGCAACGTAATCGTGGCTGACCACGCGGTATAGTTTATTTGGTATCAGTTTTTTACCGTTGATGTAGTACATGGTTTCGGGCTTTCCCAGGCCAAAGCAACCACGTTTGGTTTTCCAGCCTTCCGCACTGCTCTGGATGATGTCGTAGGGTTTGTCCACCGCATGTTTTCTGTTTATCTCTTCCATGGCCAGCAAATCCCGGCCATAACAGGAAAAGAGCACCACGTAATTGCCGAAGGGCAGCATTTCATGCATGTCTTTCAAGGTGATCGGTCCCTTGCTTAGTTTTTTACGGAAACCTCCGCAGTTCAAGAGTGCCAGATCAGCTTGGTAATCATTTGCGTATTCAGACAGCAAAGCCTCTGCCATCCAGCGGGAAACAGCGGTTTCGGCAAATTTATCCGGAATCCAATCCTCGGGAAGAGTGGCGATGGTTTTGCCCATTTCGGCGTCCAAACTGTCGGCAATGGATTGCACGTAGAGGCCCAAAGCAGTTTCTGGCAGCTTGTCCGGCTTCCACAAAGGAATCAGGGTGCTTTGGAAAGAAGCTATTCTGTCGTCTGCTACATCCAGTTCCAATTTGCCGAGCATTTCCGTATGACTGCCGGCCGAAGCGATATAGATGCCGTTTACCTGCCATGGCTTATCGATCTGTACATGCGAGTGGCCCCCGATGATAAGGTCTGTTCTGCTATCCAGGCTTGTTGCCAAAAGGCTGTCTGCTTCGTAGCCCAGATGTGAGAGAATCACGATCAGGTCGGTCTGCTTGTCAACCTCATCGATATATTTGTCGATAGCCTGTTTATATGGCAGGATCGTGATGTCCTTCACGTTTACGCGTTTCACTTTTTCGGGAAGCTCTTCCAGGGTTAAGCCCATTACGCCGATTCTCAGCGAATCCAGATTGAAAATCTTGTAGGGCACTCCCCCTAAGGGTTTTCCAGCTTTATCAAGAAGGTTGCTGCTAATGAAGGGATAATTTGCCAGTTCGGAAAGCTGCAGAGTATTGGCATAGCTAACGTCAAACTCGTGGTTGCCAAAAGTGCTGGCATCGAGGTTCAGACCGTTGAATACCTCAATAACCCGTCCACCTACTGCGCCGTTATGCTGCAGCGAAGCAAAAATGCTGCCCGTTTGCTGATCTCCCGCATCCAGATACAAACTGCGGGGGGAATTCTGGCGCTGATGGCTCAGATGGTATTCCAAAGCTGCGTAGCCGCCCAGCAAGGCTGTTGTGTTACCTGTTTTAACGCTGCGTGGCACATATACGCCATGCGTGTCGTTGGTATGAAAGATGTTTATTGGAACTGCGGCTAAGCAACTGATAAAAAATATGCTTATGAATAGTGCTATGAGCTTGCGCATTTGCTTATCCTCCCGTCTTCAGCTTTGAATCTTGCATCAGCTTTTCCAGCATGGCCAGGTCTTCCGGGGTGTCCACTCCGATGCCCTGATAATCGGTATAGATCATCCTGATGGGAATGTCGTTTTCCAGCGCTCGAAGCTGTTCCAGCTTTTCTATCTGCTCGAGCGACCCCTGGGGCAAACGGACAAATCTCCACAATACTTCCCGCCGGTAAGCATATACGCCAATGTGCCTCAGATATCTAACTCCGGGCTGTGCATCACGGTTAAAAGGGATAGGACTGCGGGAAAAATAAAGCGCATCGTCGTCGTTATCCACCACCAGCTTCACGATATTCGGGTTGTTCAGCATGGCAGGATCGGTTATCAGGGTCATCAGGCTGGCCATCTGCACTCTATCGCTTTGGAAGGCATCGATCAATCTGGCCAGGGCTGTGGTATCGATCAAGGGTTCATCACCCTGCACGTTTACGATCAAATCGGCTTCATGCAGGTATTGCAAGGCATCGGCAACACGGTCAGTTCCGCTGGGTAACTCGCTGGGGGTCATCACAATGTTTCCCCCGAAGCCCATCACAGTTTCCACAATCTGGTCATGATCGGTAGCAACCACCACCATGTCAAAAAGCTTGCTTGCCTGCACCCGCTCAAAAACGTGCTGAATCAGCGGCTTGCCTTGTAAGGAAGCCAACGCTTTGCCGGGAAATCTGGTCGAACCAAAACGGGCGGGAATAACGGCTACTGTATTCATTTTACTCCTGTGCTTTGCTTGCGTAGCCAGATCATCAAAGCTGCGCTATCGCTGTAGTTGATGCCGGGAATCCGCATGGCCTGGCCGATGCTTGTGGGTTTTATGCGGGCAAGTTTCTCGCGGGCTTCCCATGCCAGACTGGGTATTGCTAAAAAGTCTATACCGGAAGGTATCTCCATGTCCTCGGCTTTTTTAAATCTTTGCAATTCCTCTTCCATACGGTTCAGATAGCCTTCGTATTTAATCTCCAGTTCCAGCTTGCTACAGATGTCGGGGCTAAGGTCTGAGGGAATCTGATAACCGTATTCTGGCAGGTTATGGAAGCTGATCTCCGGTCTTTTTAGCAATTGGGCAAAGCGGATGGGCTCTTTCAAATCGCCTTTGGCAAGGCAGTTTGTGGTCTGCAACCGCTGTTTTTCTCTTTCCTTTGTCTGCAGCATGGCATTAAAGCGCTGCCAGCGTGTGTCTTCCACCAAGCCAAGCTGATAGCCCAAGGGCATCAGACGTTCATCGGCATTATCCTGGCGTAGCAGCAAACGGTATTCAGCCCTGGAAGTAAACATCCTGTAGGGCTCATTGGTTCCTTTGGTTACCAGGTCGTCGATCAGCACTCCCATATAGGCCTGGCTGCGGGATAAGATCAACGGATCTTTGTTTTCCAGAGCCAGTGAGGCGTTTATGCCTGCCAGCATACCTTGCGCTGCGGCTTCTTCGTAGCCGGAAGTTCCATTGATCTGACCTGCCAGATACAATCCCTTTACCTTCTTGCATTGCAGGCTGGCGTCTATTTCGTCAGGGCTTATAAAATCGTATTCTATTGCATAGGCATAGCGCAGAATGGTGGCTTTCTCCAAGCCTGGTATGCTATGCACGACCTGTTCTTGGATGTCTGGTGGCAGACTGGTGGAAATGCCGTTTACGTAGCCTTCGCAGGTGGATAGCCCTTCAGGCTCGATGAAAACCTGGTGACTGTCCCGCTGGGGAAACTTTACGATCTTATCTTCGATGGAGGGGCAATAGCGGGGTCCAATCCCGG
>CAZGWB010000079.1:0-13156 GCA_964529335.1 uncultured Candidatus Cloacimonas sp. | reverse complement strand
GCAATAGGATGATGGCATCCTGGGGATTATTACAGGTTTTGATCTGATAGCTGGGTTCGATCTTCAGGCTCATGCGGACGCAATCCAGCATCGATAGATCGTCGTCCACAACCAGGATGTTCTTTTTCAACGATTCCATTTGTTTATTACACCCTCTCTATGCGAAAATATCGCTTTGTATGGGTTCCGGTTCCAGAGGCTGCCAGCATTTGGGACCCTGGTTGGCAGGGCTGTTTATATATTTTGCCACAGGATGGCGGGTCAAAGCCACATTTGGCAATTCTTGCAGCAATTGCTGCAAATCCTTGGGATCCTGCAAACTGGGATTCAGCCATTGGTCCAATACTGAGGCAGCGATGCTAAGCGGCATCCTGTTGTGGATATCGGCCATTTGTTGATCTGCCTCCTGGGTGATGATTCCCAGAGAGGGGATATAGCTGCCATCCGATCCATACCAGGCATCGTATATTCCGGCCAGATACAGCAGATCGCTACCGGCTGCCCTAAAGAAATATGGTTGTTTGTCGCTGCTGCGCCATTCATAGAATCCATTAACCGGCACCAAACACCGGCGGCGGATAAAGGAGGCTTTGAAGCTGGGCTTTTCCAGGATGCTTTCGCTGCGAACGTTTATCAAAGCTCTTTCAGGAACTGCCTTCATCCAGGATGGGATCAAACCCCAGCGGAAAAACCCCAGATAGCGGACCGAGCCTTGGGTTAACACTGCAGAAACAGTTTGCGTGGGAGCCACATTGTAATTTAGCTCCAGTTGCTCGCTGCTTTCCTTCAGCTTCAGTTCATCCGTCAGTTTCTTTAGCTGATCGTGCTTTATCACTTGCGCAAAACGTCCGCACATCCTGATTTCTCCTTTACTGTTGACAAGATTTGAGAATGTGCGATTTCAGGCAACATATTTTTTTTACACGTTTCATCGAAAATCCAAACTGAGGTTAGCAGGATGCAAAACAAAGATATAGACATAGTTATGGAAAGGCTGAAGAAGCATTTCTTCACCGTTAAAACCCCGATCGTGGATTTGATCCAGGCCCAAACCAAAGAACCCTTCAAAGTGTTGGTGGCCACCATCCTGAGCGCAAGAACCAAGGACGAAACCACTTCCCGGGCGGTTTCAGCTCTTTTCAAGGTGGTTCATATTCCCGCTGACCTTGATAAACTGAGCTATGAAGAGCTTGACCGGATTATCTACCAGGTGGGCTTTCACCGCGAAAAAAGCAAGCATTTGAAGCAATTGCCACAAGTTCTAAACGAGAAATTCGGCGGCCAGGTTCCCGATGAGATAGACGATTTGTTGATGCTGCCGGGTGTGGGACGCAAAACCGCAAACCTGGTGCGTGCCGTGGCTTTTCAAAAACCTGCCATCTGTGTGGATGTGCATGTGCATCGCATCTGTAACCGCTGGGGTTACATAAATACCAAAACCCCTTTGGAAAGCGAAATGGCTCTGCGAAAAAAACTGCCTCTGAAGCACTGGCTGAATATCAATTCCTATGTGGTGGCCTTCGGTCAGAACCTCTGCACATCCCGCAAACCGCAGTGCCATCTGTGCCCCATCCACGAGTTTTGCGCCAGGTTGGGAGTATAAAATCAATAAGAAGTCGTGGGACTGAGGGATCGGAGTTCCGGAGTGCCAGTGTCTCTCCGAAAGGGCAGTGAAGTGAAAGTGTAAAAGTGAAACAAGGTCGTTTCTTGAAGGCGGGATGATAGCCAATAATCTGATAAAAACCCGCAGGGGAGGCATATTGCCAACCTCTGTATCCATGTGTCACCCCTGATGGGGTTTTGGGGATGCTTGGGTGCGCCTTCCTGGGGTTCCGCTGCGCTGCACCCCAGGCTAAAGGATTTCACCCTTCCAGGGTTTATCGGAAGTCAGTTTGTTTGTTCAGCCTTTCGAGACCTTTCTATCCCCTGTCCCCGAATCACTAATCTGAAAACATAACAGCCCCTGAGCCCTTGCCACTGTCCACTCACCCCATCCCCTGGAACCTGTAAACATTACACCATTTCACTTCTCCGCCGAGACGACGGAGCTACCACTGATCACCCTATCATACCGGAGTCATACCGGATGCTCATGCGGTATGACTCCGGTATGACCTGGGTAAAACAGCAAAGCGCTCGTCAGGTGAGCGCTTTGCATGTTAAAAAAATAGGACGTTAATATGAGCTGGGGTTACAGCTTTTGCACGATCACTTTGTTGCCGTCGATGCCGGTAACGATAACCTTTACTCCCAGTTCCACGGCTTGTTGATTCTCTTCCACGGCAGCCCATTCTTCGCCGCCGATCTTTACGTAGCCTTTGCCTTCGGCGGGAATTTCCTTGGTTACGAATCCATTTTTTCCTTTCAGGGCATAGACGTTTGTATCGCTGCCAGGATTCATCAACACCTTTTTGCCCAGCTTTCGCATGAATAAAAAGGCCACGAAACTAAGCAGGGCAAAACACAGGATCTGAATCGGGATGCTGCCCTGAACGGCCGGGATCGCGCTGATGAGGCCGGTTAGGATGGCGCCGATGCCCAGGGACACAAAAAAGAAGGCGGGATCGAAGATTTCGATGATGATAAAGCCGATCCCGATCATCATCCAGATGCTCCAAGGTGATAGAGTCATGACATACTCCTTTTACTTGTCTTTGCTGTCCTCGTCTTCATTTTCCAGGCGAGAGCCATCGCGGCGGTCTTTGTAAACGCGTTTAACTTTGCGTTTGCTGGTGTTATAGTTATAACGGCCGGAATACTCGCTGGCATAGCCGGAATATCCGCCATACTGATAAGAACCTCCCACTCCTCCTGCATTAAGCCCACGAATGCCTATGGCGGCCAGGAAATACATCAGCAGCTTCGTGCCGAAATACACCAGAACCATCCCCACAGCATAAATCACGAGCCAGGTAAGGAAGTTGATCGCCATGTCCTTTATGATCAGGAAGGTGTTGCTGTTTTTCTGTTGTGGAATCAGGGTGATGTAGAGCAGCACATTTGCCTGGTCTTTCAGTTTGTCCAGGTTGTTGCGGGTGGTATTGATGAGGCCGTGCAGGGCTTCTTTGCGGCGGTTTTGCACTTCGGTGGGGAAACGGACGTTGTTCAGGTCGGCCTGTTCGCGCTCGTAGGCGGCCAAGCGACCAGCTTCGCTTTCGTAATCGATATTTACCAGAGAGGTGTCTATCTGCTCGGTTTGGGAGCTAACGACGCCAAATCCTTTTAGCTTTTGGATCAGGCTGGGGAGTTCAGCTTGGGGAACGCTGAAAATATATGCGCCAAAAGAGCCTTCCACCTGCTTGCGGATTTGCCGTTTGGCACTGGAGGCGATGATCTTGTCGATCTCAGCTTGAGCTTTGGGAACATTTAAAGACGAAAATGTAACCTGTGCTTTGTTTATGAACTTCAGGTCGCGGTATTCCTGTTGGGACGGCTTGAAGTTGTAGTTCACCGTTTTTCCTTCTTTTCTCTGCCATTGGATGATGGCGGTAAAAACGGCTAAAAAGACGATAAATATCGCCACGCCGCGGACTCTTCTCTTAGTCTTCTTGTCCACACTAACCTCACTTGTTTATCTTATTCATTATCTCTGATGCGTGCTCAATAGCCGTGGAGCTGACAGAACCGGCCAGCATCCGCGCGATCTCCTGCAGTCTGGATTCTCCTTCCAAGGGCTGCAGATGAACCGCATTGCGCTGTTTGTCGCGGATTTTGGTAATGGCCAGATGGCTTTGACCCCGGGCAGCGATCTGAGCCAGATGCGTAATGCACAACACCTGCTGTTTCTCGGAAAGCTGAACGATGAATTTTGCCACCTGTTCGGCAGTTTTTCCGCCGATTCCGGCATCGATTTCATCCAGAATCACCAAACGTTCCGCGATCCGGCTGGCCAAAACCTTCTTGATGGCCAAAAGGATGCGGGACAATTCTCCACCGCTAACCACAGCAGAAAGCGGCTTGGGAGCAAAGCCCGGATTGGCCGAGAAAAGGAACTCCACCAGGTCCTGACCTGATTCGGATACGGCATTTATATACTCTGACAATAAAAAACCTGAGACTGTTTTTTTGTCAATCCTAATTTCAAAAATCGCTTCCGGCATGCTGAGAGCTCTGATGTTGTTCTGCAGCTCAGCGGCAAGATTCCGGGCTGTTTCGCTGCGCAAAGCGCTTAGCTGATCAGCGCTTTGCTTCAGGCTGGCGAAGCTGGTGTCCAGCTTGGTTTCCAGATTGCTGATCTCTGTTTCGAGCCCTTCCAGGGCAGCAAGTTGCCGGGCTCGCTCTTCGAAAAGCAGAAGCAAAGCTTCGATGCTACTTACCTTGTGTTTGTAAAGCAGGGCATTCAGGGTGTCCAGCCGGTTTTGGATGGCGACCAGCCTCTCTGGATCGGCCATCAGATTTTCGCTGATTCCGGATAGCTGCCGTGCGGCTTCCTGCATTGCTTCCAGGGCTTGCTGGAGGCTAATGGCTGCTTGCTCCAATTGGGGATTCAGGGTTTGGTATTTTTGTAAACTGCTGTAGTGGCCACTCACCTGGTCGAAGATGCTGTTTTCGTTTTCAAACAGGCTTTGCTGCAGCTCTGCGCAAAGTTCATTGATCTGAGAGCTGTGCGATAGCAGCTCAAACTCGCTTTGCAAGGCAAGGTCTTCACCTGCGCTTAGTTTGGCGTTTTCCAGTTCTTCCAGTTGAAACTGGTAAAGTTCCCGCATCTGCTTTTGCTGTGCAGCCTGGCGCTTTAGTTCTTCCAGCTTTTTCAGGTCTGATTTGCAGCCTGTGTAAAGCTCGGCATAAGCAGAGCGTAAAACTCCGGAATCGGCATAGGAATCAAGTAGTTCCAGTTGATTTGCGGTGTTCAGCAGCTTTTGCTGGTCCCTCTGATGATGAAAATCGATCAGCAGCGGTTTCAGCTCCTTTAGCAGCGAAACTCCCGCCTTTCGACCGTTTATAAAATAAGCCGATTTCCCGCTTGGATTGATTTCCCTGGCCAGGATCAGCTCTTCTTCGGCGTCAGCTCCGGCTTGCTGCAAAACACTTTGTAAAAAGGGATTGGCCTGAGGCAAAAAGGTTGCTTCCAGATAGATGGAGCGCTCTTTTTCAAAAGCTTCCATGCCGGCATTGTTATCTCCGAAGATAAGGGAAATAGCTCCGATCAGGATGCTTTTCCCAGCTCCGGTTTCGCCGCTGATAACCGTTAGGCCACGGTTCAGGGTAAGCCTGATCTCAGGTAAAAGCAGATAGTTTCGGATGTAGAGCTCAGTTAACATTACTTTCCCAGATGAAGCTTGCGACGTAGGATCTGATAAAAGGTGCGGTTTGACAGTTTGATGAAAGAAACGCTTCTCTGCGAAGCGGTTACCAGAACTTCATCGGCTTCTTCTATGGCGGCGCTGTTCACCCCGTCGATCTGCAGCATGGCAGTCTGACTAAGGCCATAAACCTTCATTGCCAAGCGCTCTGTGGCAGGAAACACCATTGGCCGGATGGAAAGAATATGCGGATTAAGTGGCGCCAAAACCAGAGCTTGCATCTCTGGAGCCAGAATGGGGCCTCCCGCAGCCAGGGAATAAGCTGTGGAACCGGTTGGCGTAGCGGCAACCAGTCCATCGCAACGGGTGTCAAATACATAGCGTCCCCCAGCCTTGATGCGGATGTGGATCAAACCCGGGCTTCCTGCTTTGTGGATAACGGCGTCATTCAACGCCAAAGTTTCGCTGATCAGTTCATTATTTCTTTTCAAACGGCAGTTTAGCAGCATTCTGCGCAGCAACCTGTATTTGCCTTGCTTCAGGTTTTCAATGGAGGATTCGATCTCTGGCAACACGCTTTCGGACAAAAAACCCAGATAGCCAAGGTTTATACCAAGGATGGGCGCTCCGGTTTGCAGAGCCAGGTCTTTGGCCTTCAGGATTGTGCCATCCCCGCCAAAAACCAGGATGCAGTCGATTCTTTTGCGGTTTACCTGCCGGGGAAGTGGTTTGATTAGCCCGGAAGGCAGGTCGGGCTCGGATGAAAGGCCATACAGCTCTATTTGCGAGCCTTTGCTCAGTTTATCCAGCAGATTGAATATGCTGGATTTGTCAAGGATGGTGGGATTGATGCAGATGGCGAAATTGCGCATTACAAGCTCTCAAAGATGCTACGATAGCTATCGTAGCGGGTAATCGGTATTCTGTCTTCTTCCAGCGCTTTCAGCACGGCGCAGTTTTCTTCGTGGATATGGCTGCAATCGCGAAAACGGCACTGCTCATGAAAAGCTGTAAAGCCAGGGAAGACCTTGGGGATCATGGCTTTGTCCTCACTGTGCAACGTTATGGTCTTGATGCCAGGGGTGTCCAGCAGATGGCCTCCAAAACTCCAGGGTAAAAGGATGGCCTGAGTTGTGGTGTGCTTGCCTTTTTCGTTGAAGTCGCTCACCTCGGCTGTTGCTAATTGCAGTGAAGGTTCCAGATAGTTTATCAGCGAGCTTTTTCCGGTTCCCGAATGGCCGGTAAACACCGAATCCTTACCCTTTAGCAGCTCTTTCAGTTCGCTCATACCGGTTCCGTTTACCACGGAAGTGCAGACCAAGGGGATACCGATGCTGCGATAATAGGCTGTTTCTTCCGCCAGCTCCGCTTCGTCATCCAGCAGGTCGATCTTGTTTATCACTACTACGGCATCCAGTCCCTGGATGGCTGCAATGCAGAGATAGCGGTCGATCAGGCCTGCCTTGAAGTTTGGCATGCGCCAGGAAGAGGTGATGATTACCTGATCGATATTGGCGGCCAGGACGATCTCTTTTTGATAGCTGCCGCTGCCATAACGGATCAGAGCATTCTTGCGGGGCAGGATTTGCTCGATGCGTTTATCCGGCTCGGTGGAGGTATCCACAGCTACCAGGTCGCCAACCGCTGCCAAAGCCTGACTGCCATACAGAAACTGCTTCAAGCGCCCGCTCATAGAGGCGTTGAAGGTTTGTCCCTCCACTTCCACTTTATACAGGTAGTTGCTTTTTATTTCGGTAATTCTGCCCTGCACCAGAGACAGGCCGTCTTTGTAAGTGTTATGGCGTTTACTGGCAGTGCGGGCAGTTTTATAATGGCTCTTTTCCTTTGTCTCGTCCAGGATTTCAAGATCCGGCAGACTGATGTTGCTCAGCCTGCCGGTATAGCGTGCCATTTTCTTTTTATCTTTTTGTTTCATGCCTTTTGGCTTATCGCAAAGCTGGCTCCAGGGCGTGGAATAGTTCGGCGGCTTCTTTCACTTTGCTTTCGGATCCAAAAACGCAGTAGTGATCCTTGGTCAGGATAGCTTCCAAGAGGTCGGCGTAGAAATGAATATCTTCCAGCTTGGTGGAAAGCACTTCGCTGCGAATCTGCTGCCTGTCTTCATGCGTGAAACCGGTAAGGTAGTCGATATCGGCTTTGCTGCCAGTTTCTTCGGGAGTATTGGGATAATCCAGATTGGAGATTTCACCGATGATGTATTTATCCATTTCGCGCTTGCTGCAATTGAAGTTGCGAAGGAAATCAGGAACCGCATCATAGGCTTTCAGGGTTTCCCTCAGATTTGGGTCGCAATAGGACACGAAATACTGATATCCGCCAGGAGTAAAATCGCTCCAGGCACCATAGGCACCGCCTTTTACCCTCAATTCCTGATACAGGTAGTTATTGCTGAGGATATTGTTCAGCACTCTCAGTTTTCCGGAATAGGAATAGCCTTTGCGGAAGAAATTCCCTCCCTTGGCTACTGCTTGCACCTGCACCGGAGCGTAGATCGCTTCGTTGAAATCGCGGATTGCATAGTGGTTTTCCACAGGGGCATAGGCTTCCAGAGAAACAGAGCGGAGCAAATTTGTCAGGTCGGGAATACTGCCGGCAATATCTTCATCTGAGGCTGTAAGGCTGATTACCAGGTTATGAGTTGTGAAGAAAGTCTTTTTTACCCAGTCCAGCTCTTCCATAAAAGCTTCAATATCCTTTTCCAGCCTGGATACCAGGTCGCAAAGGAAATGGTAATAGCTAAGCCCGGAAATCATATCCTGCCAATGGTAGAGCTGAGACAGGGGAGCCAGCATTCTTTGAATGGAGATGCGGGTTCCGCCTTGCAAGATCATGGCTTCCATTCTGGCTTTTTGTTCTTTCAGCAGTTTCTTTAATCTGTCTGGATCTTCAAAAACCGGACGTAGCGCATATTCTGCCGCCAGGTCCATCAGCTTGCCGGTTTTTTCTTTCACTGCCTTGCCGCTCAGCTTCAATTTCGGAAGGATATCATCGGGATCGGTGAAGCTATTTAGCAATTCCAGGCTCAGGGAAACTCCTCCGGTGTGCGTATCGATTTCATTGGAGCGTTCTGCATAGCCATAGTTTTCGCTGTTCACCCAATCCACCAGGCTGGTATAGAGCTTAATCCAGGGAAGGTCTTCCTCTTCTGCATGTTTGAGGTCAAAATAGGCTTTCAGATAAACGATTCCATTGGTGTTCAGAGGGTGCTTCAGCAGCGTGAATTCTTTATAAACTTCCATTTCGGTGGGGAACACGCTGGCTTTGGGATCAAGGTCTTCCAAACTCAGCAGGGGGATTTTTTCCAAGTCTTCCGGTTTTTCCGGTTCTTCCTGCCAGGCGGTGAAAGCCTGATTGAATTTCACAAGCTCCTGCACTTCGCTCTTTTTCAAGCTTTGTTTCTTTTTAGCCAGTTTGGCTTTCAGTTCTTCTTCTTGTTTGGTTAGCAATCCCGGAACCGGGATAAAATCTATGCGGCTGGCATGTTTGTTGTTGATCAGGGCTTTTTCCAGCAGGTTTTCAAAATAAGGTTCGGTAAGACCGCGTTTCATTTCCTGCAGCATCGGCTCGAAGGCCAGGCTGTCCACAGGATTTCCGCCATGCATCCAAAGCCCTTGGGTGCCAAATATATATACCAGTCCCTTCGGAAAACGCTGGGTTTGTGCTTCGCGCAGATTGAATTCCCTGCTGTTGATCACCGCTTCAACCAGTTTTTTGTCGAATCCTTCTTTAACAATGCGTTTCAGTTCTTGTTTGATAAGCTTGGTAAGTGGTTCCAGGTTTTCTTTTTTCACTTGTTTGCAAACCAGGCTAATGGTGGGTTGCAGGATATCGTGGCGCATGGTAAGGCTGGAGTCCTTGGCCAGGCCTGATTCCCTGATCACCTGTTTCAAGGGTGAGGAGGGAAGGAACATCAGCATTTCTGCCAAAAAGCTCAAGGCCTCTGGCAGGAAGCGATCCGTTACCTTGCCAAAAGTCCAGTTCAAAGCCAGGTAATATTGGTCTTCAATTTCTTTGTCTTCTTCCACTGGTAATTCCATTTCCAAGTGCTTGGCCTTGGAAAAAGCGGGCTGCAAGGGTATCTCTACGCTGCTTTTGCCTGCCTTGAAGTGACATAGATATTCGCTGTCGATCAGCCTTAGCGCAGGTTCGATGGCCAGATCGCCATAAAGGCATATTTTGCAGTTATCCGGATGGTAAAACTTTTTGTGAAACTCCAGGAATTTTTCGTAGCTAAGCTCCGGAATGGCTTCAGGATCACCACCGCTTTCAAAGCCATAGGGAGTGTCGGGAAACTGCGCCAGCTTGCATTTGCGATAGATGATGCCATCTGGGGAAGAGAAAGCGCCTTTCATTTCGTTGTAAACCACGCCGCGATAGTTCAATTCGCCAGCTTCGGAGTTCAGTTCGTAATGCCAGCCTTCCTGATGCAGGATGTTTGGTTCGTCGTATATTTTCGGGAAGAACACCGCATCCAGATAAACCTTCATCAAGTTCAAAAAGTCCTTGTCGTTGGTGCTTGCAACAGGGTAATTTGTCATGTCGGAGGAGGTCATGGCGTTTATGAAGGTGTTCATACTGCCTTTGATCAGCTCCATGAAAGTGTTTTTGGAGGGGAAGTTTTTACTGCCGTTCAAAACCGAGTGCTCCAGGATATGCGGGCAGCCGGTATTGTCTTCGGGAACGGTTTTGAAACCAATATTGAAGACCTTGTTATTGTCTTCGCATTGGTAGTAGATCAGTTCTGCGCCGCTTTGCTTGTGCAGATAACGGTGGGCAACAACCTTGATCTCTTTTATCTCACGGGTTTCCAGCAGGCTGAAACCGTGGATAAGCTCTTGTTTTTTCATGTTTATCCTCTTGTTAGATTATCTTGTATTCCTTCAAACAGGCTTTCAGAATTTCGCGGTTCGCATCCTGCAGGGGACACATCGGGTTCCGAAATTCCAGTTCGATCATCCCCATCATGTGCAAAGCCTCTTTGGCGGGGATGGGACTGGTTTCGATAAAGAGCGTTTCATTCAGCTTTGCCAGGGCCAGATGCTGCCTACGGGCGGTTTCGAAATCACCTTTCAAACAGCTTTCCATGTGTTCGCTCATCAGCTTGGGAACTATGTTTGCAGTTACCGAGATGGTTCCTTTGGCTCCCACAGACATGAGAGGCAGGTTCAAACCGTCCTCACCGCTCATCAGAGTAAAGCCTTCGGGGGCATCGCGCACGATCTGAGTTGCCTGGATCAGGTTTGTGCTGGCTTCTTTGATGCCAACGATATTCCGGTGTGCTTTGGCAAGTCTGACCGTGGTGGCGGCGGTCATATTGACGCTGGCGCGGCCGGGAATATTATACATCACGATAGGGATATCCACCTTGGAGGCAACTGCGCTGAAAAACTCAAACATCCCTTGTTGGGTAGGCTTGATGTAATAGGGAGTAAGCACCAGGGCATAATCGGCACCCAGCTCTTTGGCGCGCTGAGTGGAGGCCAGGGTGTGATGCAGGTTATTGGTTCCGGTTCCCACGATCACAGGGAGCCTTCCGGCAATTTTCTTGAAGGCAAAACGCAAGAGGGCATCCTTTTCATCCGATGCCAGGCCAGCAGTTTCGCCAGTGGTGCCAAGCAGCACCAATCCATGCGTTCCGCTGGCAATCTGAAACTCGATGAGCCCCTCAAGGGCAGTCCAATCTATCCCCCCATTCTTGAAGGGCGTAACCAAGGCAACGAAAGAACCTTGCAGCATCTTAACCTCCTGGTTTGATATCTTTCTTATAGTTAATTACAATTTTTGCCATGCTGTTCGCAATCGCATATTTAGTCAATACAAAAATCGTTCCAACCTCAGACCTTCTCTTTGCAGCTTGTAATCAATGTTTCTCTGTGTTTCAGAAGTTCCTCTGCTTTTCTCTGTGGTTTTTAAAAAAAAGAAATCTCTGTGTTTTTCCAATTCTTCGAATCCCAACCCGCTAACTTTGTCAGTATCCCCAACCCAAACTCGACTATATCATATCTTTTCTCTTCTCTTGACTTCTCTGTTTCTCTATATACACAAAAATCCCCTCTGCTTTTCTCTGCTTTTCTCTGTGGTTAGAAAAAAAGAAATTCTGTGTTTTTTACCATTCTTCGAATCACAACCCGCTATCCAAGTATATTCTCCATCCATCTCTCAAATATATCAGTTATCTCTGTTTCTCTGTGTTTAAAGAATCATCCTCTGTTTTTTTCTTGGTTCAAACATCCCCCTATCATACCGCATGCTCATGCGGTATGACTCCGGTATGACTCCGGTATGACAGGTTTGGATGGCCTGCGTCTCGCAGGCAAGGCTTACTGGTGTTTCGCCGGAAAAGTCCTAAAGCGCTGAAGTTTTATAATAAAGATTATTGCAACTCGTCCCAATCATTCAATAGGAAGTTAGTTTGCGTAGTTTATTCGCTGAGTGCGCGCTGAATCTGCTCCGTTTGTTCAAGCAGATATTCGTCCCAGCCCCAGGCAGCGCTGATTTGCAATCCGAAAGGCAGTCCACTGGGGTGATTCTGTAGCGGCAAAGTAAGGGCAGGCAGCCCGCAAAAACTAAAAGGCAAACTGAGGGCTGGGGAAATCGGATCCCCGGACAGCAAGGGTGGCAAAGTTGCTGTGGAAGGGCTGATTAGCAGTTTTACATCCTTAGCGTTCATTTCGTCCTGCAGTTCTTCGCGGAATAGCGGCTGCAGTTCCCGGGCCCGGTAAAGCTTTTCTGGTAGTACTTTGAGACCTGTTTCATATAACTCGCGGGTGGGTGGAGAATAGAGATGGCCATATTTTCCGACCAAGGGGATGTGCTGTTGGGTGAATTCCGCAGCGTAAAGATCACGGTGGCTTTGGTTTATCTGCAGGTAGTTGTTGAAAGCATCCAGTTGCCGGATTCTGAAGCCTGCGGAGTTTAGACTGCCAAGCAGGTATTCAAAATGGTCCAGCACTTCGCTATCGGCTTGCGCCAAGAATAGTTGAGAGGGAATTCCGATAGTTGGCTTGGCCTTGGCACTTACTCCGGTTTGGTCTTTATTCAAGAGAATCTTCGCAGCAGTTTGCAGGATTCCAAGCTCCTTGGCCAGAATTCCAGGTTGCTCCAAAGTGGGGCAAAAACTGATCAAACCTTCCCTGGAAATGCGTCCTGAGCTTGGTTTGAAGCCATACACCCCACAGAAAGCCGCTGGCATCATGATTCCAGCCCGACTCTGCGAACCCAGGGCAAGATCACAGATACCTGCCGCCACGGCTGCTGCTGAACCAGTCGATGACCCACCTGCCGATCTTTCCGGAACCAGAGGATTCAAGGTTGGCGGTTTGCTGATGTGATTGAATTCACTGCAGGATGTTTTGGCCATCAGGAGGGCTCCGGCGTTGATCAATTGAGCCACAGGAATGGCGGCCTGGCCGGAAAAAACACTACGCGGCAATAAAGACCCAGCCCGGGTGGGGATGTTTCCGCTGAGAAAAACGTCCTTTACTCCCAGCAGCTTTCCAAACAAGGGGGGACGGCTATCAGGGTCGGGAAACTGCTCCATCAGCCTTTCGGCAAGGCCTGAGGCCAGGCTGCAATTGTCCGAACCTGATACGAAAGCCTTTATTGTCTGCTCGCTTTTCATTCCCTGCGCACATCGCTCGGCAATGGCTGTGGCAAGGTTGTTTTCTCCTGTCATGTGTTGGGGTGTCTCCTGCGTTTCTTCAAGCCATTCTCCGTGTTCAATTCCCACTTCACAATGCTGCAAATGTATATGAATAAGGAAGTTGCTGCTCTGCATTTCTCAATTTGCTTGAAAGCGCAGTATATCCATAAGTATTTTATTTGTCAAGCTAAAATCAGTTTGCATTCCCCCATTTTTAATCCAGCCGTATTTTGGTCTGCCATCGATCACG
>CAZGWB010000078.1:0-13186 GCA_964529335.1 uncultured Candidatus Cloacimonas sp. | reverse complement strand
GCTCTGGCCGGAAGGTATCGAAGCCGTGCTTCCCTCAATGTATTTGTATTTTATCCACTTTGTCAAGTCACTGCCAAAGTCGTCAAACACGGCAAATGTATTCAAGCCATTGGAGGTGGTGACAGCGCTGGAATTTCCGTAGTTGATATCAACGGTAACGTTGCCCGCACTGAGGTCTCCGGCAAGCTTCACCCAGAAGGTGGCTGTGCTGCCACTGGTCATGGATTCCATCCAGTATTTGAGCTCTGTAGTGCCGTTGTAAAAACGCACATCGCCAAAGTCGGTGCGGCAGTTGCTATCAAGGTAAACTGTGTTCCCGCTGTCTGTGCCGCTTCCATAGTTCACAATATACTTGATCTGATATCCGGTTCCGGCACCGCTAAGCTGGGCAATGGGCTGGCGCTTAGTATAGTCCCAGCCTTTTAAGGTAATGGTTTGAGCACTGCTGGCATAAGCTGTTCCGCCTTTGGTGCCAGCAGAAACGGTGATGTCTGAGGTTGTCATTGCGGAAACATTTATTGTCCGGCCACTAACGGCAGCCAAAGGCAGGTTGGCTGTAATCCAGAAGAACCTGGTGCTGCCGGCTGTGATGGCCTGGGACAGACCACTGAAGGAGTGTGAACCTGTTCCCAATGAAGACGTGATGTCGGAACCGATCTGCACGGCTTCATCAAGCTGATCGGTAGCGCTGGTCCAAAGCTGGAACTTTGTAACATCCGTGCTTTGGTAGGTGCCTGCAGTTGTAAAGGAAACAGCGGTTAGGCTTACGGATCCAACCGGTTCATTCGTGGCTATGGTAAAACGGTAGATCGGATACTTGGTTGTTTCCTGTCCCACATTGGCAGCCGGCAAGGCTGGGTTTGCCGATCTGAGGGTAACTTGCGAGCTTATAATTCTCTGCGCTCCCCCAGAATATGCCGTCACTGTAAGAGCTCCCGCAGAAAGAGTAATATTGGAAGAAGTTAAGGCCGCCACCCCGATCACGTTGTCAACAACAGCACTGGCTGTGAAGTCAGTAGTAATCCAGAAATATCTGGTGGAGCCGGCTGATATGGCTTGAGTGAAGGCGGCAAAGGAATGAGAACCAACTGCGAGTCCGGTTGTAAGGTTTGATCCAACTTGGGTAGCTCCGCTAAGGTTGTCAGTTGTATTCATCCATAGCTGATATTTGTTAATATCTGTAGCTGTGTAGGAACCCCCAGTGATAAACGTTAAGCCGGTGAAGTTGATCGAACTGGCAGTGGTATTCTGGAGTGTGAATCTGTAGAGAGGGGCTTGGGTCTGACTGATGGCCACATTCATGGCAGGAACAGCATAATCTGTGGTTGTGCATATAACATTACTGATAGTTTTTAATCCGCCTTCATAGGCAGTCCCGGTCTTAGTGCCCGCAGCAAAAGTAAGATTGGAGGTGGTTATGGCAGGGGTAACCTGTAAAGTTCTGCCGGCTGTGGCACCGGAGGGTAGATCTGCCGTAATCCAGTAATAGCCTGTAGTTCCACTGGAAATGGCTTGGCTGATCCCACTAAATGTATGTGAACCTGCGCTCAATCCTGTGGTCATGGTTGTTCCAAGTTGTGAAGCTCCCGAAAATACATTGGAAGTGCTGAACCACAGCTTGAAATTGCTTAGATCAGTAGTAGTGACGGCTGTTCCGGCAGTGGTGAAGGCAACTGAATTCAAGGTGGCAGAACTGGTGTTTACCGCAGTGGAGAAAGCATAGAAGATGTTGTTGGTGCTTCCGGCCGTAAGCCCACCTGCGGCCACCGCCGGATTATCCGAGGCCAAAGTGATCAGGGCAGTATTGATAATGCTCCCCAAGCCTGCCAGAGTGGTATAACCCAGTGTATAACCGCTGGGATGCAGGTAAGTGGTAGCTGTGGTCAGGGTAAGTACATTGATCCCGGTTACATTGCCACCCAGAATATAGGTTCCCGAAGCGCTTAGAGTAAGGTTGTAATATCCTGTGCTCGCTGGAATGGTCAAGGGAGTGGTGTATTCTATGGTTGAACCGGTATTGTTGGTAAGGGTTCCGCTACTCATGATATCGTTTCTGGCTGCTGTGATGGTGCCGTTGTTGATTACGGTGCCGGATAGCTGGTAATTTCCGCAGTTCAGTTTGCCATTCACGGTAAGGGTACCGGTGTAAGGGGTTTTGGAAGCGTCGAGTGTAACTCCGTTGCTGTTGGCAATAGTGATATTACGGGCAAAGGAAGCAGGCCATTCAATGCCCACGGTTTGAATCCCCGAGCCATTATAACGCAGAGAAGCTGATGCTCCATAAGTAAGCACCGTTCCTGTCGTGGTGGCGGTGCCTTCGATAGAAAACACTCCATTCACCGTTGCTCCGGTGATCGTTTTTGCGCTGGTGCCGGAAAGGGTGAGATTGTTATATGTGACGGCTGCGATGGTCTGAGTGCCCGAAGCGTAGTATTCCACCGTTCCGGTGCTGGCGGTGAAGGTTCCGCCGGTTCCGCTAACTGAACTTCCCAATCTGAGGGTGCTGCTACCTCCGTCCAGGGTTCCTGCGGTTCTGGTCCAGGTTCCTGTGAAAGTATGAGTAAGTCCGGTTCCCAGATTCAGGGTTCCACCGGTGCCATTGATAGTAAGGCCGGCACCGCTTGCATTCCCGGTTAAAGTAGCAATGCCTGCGGTTTTGGTCATGCTGACAAGGCCGGTAGTGGTAAAACTGCCAATATTCTGGGTGGCTGCCGTTCCGGAGATGGTAACGGTCGAACTGCCTGCGGTAAGGGTTCCGCTATTCACAAAGTTCCCCTGGAAGATCAAACCGTAATTTGCCGTGGCCAGAGTTGCGCCGCCATTGATGGTCAGGGTTCCGGTAGTCGGTATGGTTAATGCGGAAGCCAGGGTTTTTGTACCGCTGGTTGAGATAGTAAGGTTATTATAGGTCAGATTGGCAACAGTTTGGGTAGTTCCATAATATTCCACGGTTCCTGTGCTGGCAGTAAAGGTTCCTCCGGTTCCACTGATTGAACCGCCCAATCTGAGAGTGCTGGAACCTCCATTCAGGGTTCCATTGGTTCTTGTCCATGTTCCCGTGAAAGTGTGGGTCAAACCGGTTCCCAGATTCAGGGTTCCACCTGTTCCGTTGATTGTAAGGGCACCGCCACTCACATTTCCGGTAAGGGTGGCTGTCCCGCCGGTTTTGGTCATGCTGACGGTGCCTGTTGTAGTGAATCCGGCAATGCTTTGGGTGGCGGTTCCGGCACCAATGGTGATATTGGAACTGCCTGCTGTGAAGGTTCCCCCATTGTTAACGAAATTACCCTGAAACGCCATGTTATAGTTGTTGGTTGCCAGGGTAGCTCCACTCTCGATGGTGCAGGCACCGGCAATCGTGGTAACCGCTGCGGAGAGGGTGGTTCCGGCAGTATTGGAGAACGTCAGATTATTTGCTCCGGTTAATCCTGCTCCTGTAACCTGAGCCGTGCTGCCAGTGTAGGTGTAGTTTGCCCCGGTACTAAAGGTTCTGGTTCCGGTAGTCTGCACGCAGCCGGTAGCCCCAGTGGTTGCTATACCGCTGGCATGCTTGATGATCAGAGTAGAGCCGCTGGAGGCTGTGAAGGTGCCCGAAGAACCATCCAGCACCGTTGTGGCAGTATTGAACTCGAGGATAGCTGCGCTATTGACAGTGAAGTTTATCGCATTGCTGATAGTGGAGCTGCTCTTGGAAAGGACTTGGGTGGCAGTACCATCAAAAACTATTACTCCATAACCCCGGGCATTAGTGGCCGTCTTGGTTAAGGTTCCCCCGGACATGGTAAAATCACCGGCGAGGTTTATGGTTAGATTCTGAGCTCCTCCACGACTCCGGTTATTCATATTAAAAGTTCCGCCGGAGATTATCAGATCCCCATTGACATCTGTTGTGTTAGTCCCATTTCCCAGCACAAAGCTTCCGGTTCCGGTAGAGGAGATCGTGAGATTTCCATTAACCGTATCCACAGATTCGTTTGCAGAGATCGCTCCGGTTTGATTGCTGCAGTTCCAGGTTAAGTTGCCAAAAGACTGGCCGAGAGCCACATCTCCTGTGTAGGAAGTATAACCCACAATCTCACAGGTGGAATTGGTATCCCAGGTAGCAGTGGGGATCGTTCCCACAGAAGTAGTGTAATTATGCTGATAGAGTCCTCCGCTGCCAAAAGCCAGCGTACCTGTTGTAGTGATCGTTCCTGCATTGTTGCGGAGAGTGCCGTTCACGGTCATATCTGTCCCGGTTCCGTTGGCTACGGTTAGAGTTTGTCCGCTGCTTACATTTACCTGACCTCCAGAATCAATCGTAGTTTGGTCGGTACTTACGCTGGCTGCTACGGTTACCGTGTGGCCATTGCGGATTGTGATAGTGTTTGCATTGTTGTTTGGTGATAATGTTGCCGTAGCCCAGTTTGAGTTATCATGAGAAGATTCCCAGGTTCCGGCGGTGCCCCAGTTTCCAGTCCCAAGCGAACGGAAGTAGTCCGTGGTCAGCGAGGCGAAAGCCGTGATAGTCTGGTTCCCGCTTGAAGAGGCCGAACCGGACTTTGTTCCACTGCTAACCGTAAAGTTCGTGGTAGTCCAGGCTGAAACGTTGAGGGTATTGGAAGTGGTAGCTCCAATTGCTATGTCGGTGGTGATCCAGAAATATCTGGTAGCGCTTGCGGAAAGCAATTGAGAAAAAGTGGCAAAGGAATGAGATCCCGCTCCCAATCCGGATGTAATATCCGAACTTATCTGAGTGGCAGAGCTGAGAGCGTCAGTTGAATTTGTCCAGAGCTGAAACTTTGCAACGTCAGTTGCTGAATATGTTCCTGCTGTGGTGAAGGTAACACCGGTTAGGTTTACCGTTCCGCTCGCATTCCTGGCAAGATGAAAATGAAAAATGGGGTGTTTGATCGTGCCCTTGGTCACGTTCCCGACAGCGATCTGGGTGTCCACGCTGAGGGTGGTGGTTTGGGCCGACAATCCTGCCATAAAAACCAATACCACTACAGCCAAAGCAATAAGTTTTGCTCTCATAACTAGCTCCTTAATTTCTACTCAATGTTATTATTAATAATTCCTTTATCTGCTGGTAAGCTGTATGAGAGATCCTCAAGACACACAGTAAACCGCAAATACAGGTAAAAAACATCTATCTCAACTGCTTTTGAATGAGCTTCCATGTGTTTGATCCAGATAGTGTTATTTAACTTAAAATCCCTTGATAAACACATGGTGCTTCACATTACGACCTCACTATTAACAGGCACATAGACAAGTCAAGATAAATGAACCATAAAATGCATTTATCACAGATAAATACTGTAGAAAGATTTCCACACGTCAATTTACGTTATTCATCCCAAAATAGGACGCAGTCCTTTCGATTGTCAATAGTCCGCTTACATGAAAGAATATCCTGGGCTGGATTGCAGTTTTTCCGGTATATGGACATCTTTTCCTTCTCGATCAGTATCTCATTGTGTAAGATTGTTGTAGATCTTTACAGGAGGGGGAAGAGGATGAGACATTGGAGGATAGAGATGTGCTGTGCACAGCCCTCCCAAAGGGAAGCTGTGCCTGGCTCAAGATTTATTCTTATCGGGAAGGTGAAAAACGGCTGAAAGGACACAAAACCTTGACAGCTTGGAGCCGGTTAGAAAACTGGACAACCAGACGAAATTTGGGAGAATATTGAATGGAAACACTGTTTTCCGGGCTTTTGGCTTTTGAGCTGAAACAAGTGATCATGATTCTGATCGGCCTGATATTAATCTGGCTGGCAATAAAATACAAGTATGAGCCAACTTTGTTGCTGCCCATCGGATTTGGCACGATTCTGGCCAATATTCCGCTATCTGCGGCTATAGGTGAACATGGCCCTTTGGGGATTCTGTTCAAGGCAGGCATAGATACCGAGCTGTTTCCGCTTCTGATCTTCATTGCCATTGGGGCGATGATCGATTTTACGCCGCTTTTGAAGAATCCATTCATGTTATTGTTTGGGGCGGCAGCGCAGTTTGGCATATTCGTAACGATTTTTCTTGCCGCAGCTTTCGGTTTCCCGATCAAGGAAGCGGCCAGCATCGGGATCATAGGTGCTGCGGATGGCCCAACATCCATTTATGTGGCCAATCGTTTTGCTCCCAATTTGTTGGGGCCAATTTCTGTGGCGGCCTATTCTTACATGGCCTTGGTGCCGATCATTCAGCCCCCTGTGATCAGGCTGCTTACTACTCCCAAAGAGCGTAAGATCCATATGGATTACCATAGTGGAGACGTTCCGCACCTCGTAAAAATAATCTTTCCCATTGCGATTACCATCATAGCAGGCATTTTCGTTCCGGCTTCCCTGGCCCTGATCGGTTTTCTGATGTTTGGTAATCTAATCCGGGAAAGCGGTGTTTTGGAAGGTCTCAGCAAAACCGCCCAAAATGAACTTGGGAATCTGGTTACCATCCTTTTGGGGATAACTATCGCATCCAAGATGCAGGGAGAGTTGTTTCTGGTTCCCCAAACCCTGTTGATTCTGGGATTGGGTTTGATTGCCTTCGTTTTTGACACGGCAGGTGGCGTACTATTTGCAAAACTGCTAAATCTATTCCGTCACAAAAAGATAAATCCCATGATCGGGGCCTGTGGCATCTCCGCTTTCCCGATGAGTGCCAGAGTTATCCATCAAATGGGACAAAAGGAAGATCCCTTTAACTTCCTGCTGATGCCTGCGGTTAGCGTGAATGTGGGGGGGCAGATAGGCAGCGTGATAGCAGGTGGCCTTATCCTGGCTCTCTTAGCCTAAGGAAAGACTATGGAAGAACTGAATACTCAGGAACAGGAACTGCTGGAACTGGCCAAACAAGCTGCCCGTAATGCATATTCCCCATATTCGGGCTTCAAGGTTGGCAGTGCGGTTTTGGGCAAGGATGGCCGGATGTTTGCCGGCTGCAATGTGGAGAACGCATCTTATTCTCTAACCCTTTGTGCAGAGCGTAATGCAATTTTCAGTGCAGTGGCAGCAGGATGCAGAACCTTTACTGCCATTGCAATTTATGTGGACAGTGACGAATTGTTTCCCCCTTGTGGTGCCTGCCGTCAGGTGATTTACGAATTTGGTGAGGAAATAGTAGTTATCTATGCAAACCGGAATTCAATTCACAAATCTGATATCAGCCGATTGCTTCCCGGCGCTTTCAAGCTGGATATGGAAAGCAGATGATATTTACTGAGCCGAGCAGAGAATACGAACAACTCCTTAGCTGTACCATCTGTCCCCGCAATTGCGGAGTGAACAGGTATAAAAGCACCGGATTCTGTGGGGCAAGCGCAAAACTGAAGCTGAATCTGCATACCCTGCATCAGGGCGAAGAACCTTGCTTAAGCGGAACTAATGGATCTGGCACCATTTTCTTTTCCTGGTGCAATCTGCGTTGCGTCTTTTGCCAGAACTACAGCCTTTCCGCGCTTGGCTGGGGCTCGGAACTCAGCGAATCCGAACTGGCAACCCTGATGTTGAACCTTCAAAAGCAGGGAGCTCATAATATAAACCTGGTTACGCCAACGCATTACACCTTACAGATCAAATCAGCCCTAACCGAAGCCAGGGAAAGAGGTTTGAGTGTTCCGGTCATTTGGAATAGCAGCGCTTACGAAAAGACGGAGATCCTTAATCAATTGACGGGGCTGGTGGATATTTACCTTCCCGACTTCAAATATGGTCATGGTCTTTATGCAGCCAAGTATTCTCAGGCTAGAGACTATCCCGAAGTGGCTATGGAAGCCATTCAGGAGATGTATTCTCAAGTTGGAAGGCTTAGGTTCGATGCCCAGGGATTGGCAGAAAAAGGTTTGCTGATCAGGATCCTGGTTTTGCCAAACGGTTTGAACAGCGGCAAGAAAGTGTTGAACATGATCGCAGAGCATTTGGGAACGGGGATTCAGCTAAGCATTATGGGGCAATACTATCCGGCTGGAGACAGTGAACTTTATCCGGAATTGCAGCGTGGGATCACCAAAAACGAGTATGACCAGGTATTGAATGCCGCGTTGGAACTAGGTTTCAACGATATCTACACTCAGGAACTAGGCTCTTCACAGCTTTGGACTCCTCCTTTTCAGGGAGATTCCAATCTTGACATAGAAGGCCAAAGCCCGGTTTTCAATCCAGTAAATGGAGAAAATTTATGAACAAATACATTATCAGTTTGATAGCTCTGCTGCTGTTTACAACGCTATATGCCGATCTGAGCATTCAGCAAAAGGGTGATAGCAAAACGACTATCCTGAAAGAAGCTTCCTTTAATGGCATTAAATATGTGAATCTGGATGATTTCAACCTGGTTTTCAAGTCAGTTTCCAAAGAGGATCGCGAAGATAGCAGACTTTACCTGCATGTTTACGACGAACAAATCATATTTTTGGAAGGATCCCCTTATTATAACTATAAAAATGAGTCTTTTTCCATGCAGTATCCAATCTTACGAAAGGCTGCCAAACACTATCTTCCTTCCCTTTTTGTTAGCGAACACCTCAGAATCCATTTTCCGAAGCAGGTGGAACAAAAGGGCAAGCTGCTCCTGATAGCCAAACCCAGAGATAACAGCGTGATGACGATCGTTCTGGATCCTGGGCATGGCGGAAAAGACCCAGGAGCGGTTGGCAAAAAGCTGAAGGGACAGGAGAAGGAGATTAACCTGGCTGTAGCGCTTAAATTGAAGCAGCTTCTGGAAAAGGAACTGGGAGTTACAGCTCTCTTAACCCGCGCTGACGACCGTTTTGTGTCGTTGCAAGACCGCACCAGATTTGCCAATGAGCGCAAAGCTGACCTCTTCGTAAGCATTCATACCAATGCCAGCAAGGCTACCGCTTCCAGAGGACTGGAAACTTACTATCTTTCCACTGCTCAAACTTCCGACGCCAGAGCGGTGGAAGCTTTGGAAAACGATGTGGTGGAACGCTTTGAGGGTGGGAGCGCGGCTAAGAGCAAATATGATGACTTGGACTTCATCCTCAGCGATCTAAGCCAAACAGAGCATCTGGAAAGCAGCAATAACCTGGCCACGAGTATCCAGCAGAATCTTATCGCCGGAACCAAAGGCTATGACAGAGGTGTTAAGCAAGCAAATTTCTACGTGCTGCGGGGTGCTTTCATGCCCTCCGTTCTAATTGAAATGGGCTTTATCAGCAATCCCGATGAGGAACGCCTGCTGCTAAATGCTGAATATCAGGAACGGCTGGCACGGACTATCTTTGAAGGCCTGAAACGCTTTAAATATCGCTACGACCGCATTCGCAACACATGAGACGCTCCACAGCCATACGTAAACGCAAACAGAAAACCCAAAGCTTCAATGCTGGCATGGTATTGCCTTCAGAAAGTGTGGCGAAAGCCAAAAGTGCTTTCATTGCCAATATCAGTCATGAAATCCGAACCCCCATGAATGCCATTATGGGTTTTGCGCAGATGCTAAAGAACAGCGGCTTGAACGAACAGCAGAAAGACTACGTGGAAGTGATACTCGACAGTGGAAAGAAACTGCTGCTGATCATTAGCAACCTTCTGGACCTCAGCAATCTGCAGCTTGGTAAAACTACTCTGAATCCGCGTCCTTGCCTGCCCTCAGAACTTGCCGACAAGCTATGGCAGCATTTTATCCCGCTTGTCGCGGCAAAAAAACTCCAGCCGATTCTGGAGATTCAGCCGGACATTCCAGAAGTTCTGGTCGATTCTGGCAAGCTGGAACGTGTAGCCGGATATATGATCTCAAATGCCATCAAATATACGTCCAGCGGGTTTGTCGCTTTTCGGATCAGTTATAAATCGATCTCAGAGCAAGAACTTAGCCTTTGTCTGGAAGTGGCAGACAGTGGCATAGGAATCTCAGAAGAACAGCTTCCATACATATTTGACGTTTTTGAACAGGGGGATAGCAGTATTACCCGTCCTTATGGAGGGATGGGGATAGGCTTGGGACTATCTCAGCAGATAGTGGCTTTGATGGGCGGCAGCATCAAGGTGCAAAGCAAGCTGGGTGAAGGTTCAAGGTTTTTCCTCGAGCTTCCGGTCTTTGTTACTCGTGCCGGATCATTCGACTGATGGCCATACTGATCGATAGTGTGCTTCCTGGCAGTCTGGCTGCTGCAAAAGGAGTAAAACGCGGTGAGAGATTGCTGCGGGTAAATGACCTGGAGGTTAGAGACTTTCTCGATCTGGAGTTTTACAGCTCAGACTTCCAGTTTACTTTGGAACTTCAGGATCCTGAGGGGCGAATAAGAACTGTGGAGATTACCAGAGTGGATAGTCGTCCTTTGGGGATAGAACCTCAGCCCTACTATGTCCGCAGTTGTGCCAATAATTGTATATTCTGTTTCATCGATCAGATGCCTCCTTCCCTTCGCAGCAGTTTGTATGAGAAAGACGATGATTATATCTTCAGCTTTGTTTTTGGTAATTATATCACCTTAACCAACCTTCGCGAAGCAGACTTGCAGCGGATCATAACCCAAAGAATAACACCGCTTTACATATCGCTTCACACCACAAACAACGAGCTTCGCCAAAAACTGATGCGTTCTGCCAAGCCTGCCAATGTGCAAGCGGTTCTAAACAGGCTGAGTAGGGCTGGGATCAGTTTTCATATCCAAATTGTTTGCGTTCCTGGATACAACGATGGAGAAGAGCTGAGAAAGACTCTTAGCGAACTGCTTGCGGCTGACTGGAATTGCCTTTCAATCGGAATTGTACCGGTGGGGCTTACCAAATACCGTTCGGGGCTGTGCGCTTTGCGTAGCTTCGATCAGGCGGCGGCTACAGAGCTACTGGCTTTGGTGGAGCAGATAAGGCAGAGCTTCGATTCCAGGATTGTGTATCCAGCCGACGAGTTCTATGTCTTGGCTGGGTTGGAAATACCTGACGATGATTTTTATCAGGACTACCCTCAGTTGGAAAACGGGATAGGCATGCTGAGGCTAAGCTATCAGAATTTCAAACAGAAAAAACGTGCCTTGCTGAAAGAACTCCGCAAGCGAAAAGCAGACTACCTTTGGGTTTGTTCCTCCAGCGCTCAAAGCATGATGTATCGCATTACTGATGAGCTGAACCAGCGCTTGGAAGAGCAGAAAGTAAGATTACAAACCGTTAGTAATGACTTCTTCGGTCCTCAGATCAGCGTTTCTGGTCTGCTTACCTACAGCGACCTGAAATCTCAACTTAATCCCTTTCCTGGTGAGGTGATAGTCCTGCCATCCGTAATCTTTAACCACGAAGGCGATACCCTGGATGGAGCAAGCCAGTTAACCCTGAAGCAAACCTGGGAAAATCCGATCCTACTTATCAACCAGTTCTTTGAGGATTGGGATTATTTGTAGGCCAGGTGGCGAAGTGGAAGGGTAAAAAAGTAGAAAAGTGAAACAGGGCTTGATTATTGAGGGCAGATGGCAGGAATATTCTTTCAATAACTTCGTCCATATTTGTCTGCCTTGTTTACATTGTCCACCTTGTTTACTTTGTTCACATAGTCCATTTAGTCCATCCATCCGGTTTTCTACTACAAAAAGAAGGCGATCCGCAGATCGCCTAATTCATCATCCATTTCGCCATTTGGCTACTTTACCATTTCACTTTTTCACTACCGGCACCCAGATCTCCATTATGGAATCGGGCTGGCCGAAGTGAAAACGTTCATCATAAAGTTCAAAGTCATCGGTAGAAGCTCTTTCATAGCCGCTGTCAGGCAGCCAGTTTCCATAGATCGCATTATATGTATCATGCAAAGTTTCCAAACTTCCATGATGCTCGAAAACTGCATATTCAGCTTCTGGAACGATCCTGCTTTGCATGCCTTCCGGTGTTTCCTGATCAGCTTGGACTTCCATTCCGGCCAGGTAGGTGAAAGGAGTGTCGTCGGTCATTTCCGGCATGTCTTCGAAGTAGCAGATTCCCGGTCCAACGGTGGGTTCCACCACGCCGGGGATCTTGTCGCAATAATCTCCAAAGCTACCCCACAGGGCGGGAATTGTGTTGTTTTTCATGGTGCTAAGAGTGGATTTTCCGATTACTTTGAAGCTGGGTTTGTGCAGAATTTTCGGTGTAAGCATGTTTTCTCCTCTTTTTGTTAGGTTTAGTTTTGCTTGATAGCACAGCAGGGGCTTCAGATTGCTTCGCAACTGGCCTGGCGTGGAACCGCAGAAGTTTTTTAAACTTCGGGTGAAGGCAGCCTGCGACTCAAATTGGTATTCGGCAGCCAAAATCTTGATCGGTTTGCTGCTGAAAGCGAGTTCCCGGGAAGCTTCGCTTAACCTGCGCTTGCGTATATATTCGCCTACGGTAATCCCTGTTTTGGCCAAAAACAGGCGATGAAAATGCCAGGGCGAATAATTTGCCGCATCAGCAATCGAATCAAGACAAAGTCTTTCTTTCAGGTGCGTTTCGATGTAAGCCAGTGCTTTTTGCAGAAGTAAATCCTTCATTTCTTGTGCGTCCTTGTGGGCTGTTGATAATTTTTGCTATGTCATGGTTGGTATAAACTGTCAATAAAAAAGTGGCGGTTGCAGTGATTTTTAGGGGTTAGCACATATCTCACCGTGATATACTGCAACCTAATTATAAACCTCTCTGAAAACTTCAAATTTCATCTCCAAAACTTCAAACCGGGGAAATCGATGTATAATCGGGCCATTCAGTGACATCAGTTTCTATCACCATTTCTTCAAACACCATCACTGCATCTTAAGATTTGATAACTGGAAAGGCAGATTTCTTCACTCTAGCACATACTGCCGGGAAGTGCCATGCTTGCCCGTCTCGGAATCGAGGATCAAGATGGCACAAGGAAGGTTTTTGGGGATATTGTCCTTGTTGTAGAGGATCTCAGCTACATCTGCCAGTTTCAATGACTCAGAGATGCGTTTGCATTCGGCTTGATATTTTTTTAAGAGCGGTCACAGGCACACCTCGATATCGTTCAACTGCTGATAGATCCACTGCTCCCTGTTGGCGATAACTGAAGTGAACACATCACGGGCGGTGATGCCTTCCCGCTTGCTTCGCCCACTTGGAAGCCAGCATACAGTTGACGGATCGTTCCCTGTCTCCGGCACAGATAAATGCCAGGGTGTTCTTGAACTCCAGGAGACCCTTGATGCCCAGGTAGCAGGGTTCCCGCAAAGGAGCGAAGCGGCTTTGTGGGATGCTTATGCACATGTTCAGCAG
>CAZGWB010000077.1:0-13287 GCA_964529335.1 uncultured Candidatus Cloacimonas sp. | reverse complement strand
CAAAGATGCTCACCGGGCTGTTCTGGCCGGGCTGAGTAAGATAGGGTATCCCCATCAGGTTCCAAGCCGGATGCATTTGGTAGGTTCGGACAGCCGAGATAGCATCATAGTCGAAGGCATAAGCCCCGATAGCACTTTCCCGTAAAGGAGAGCGGGGTTTTAGATAGAAATTGCCGGATTGTGGGGAAACAAACAATGGGTCGCGGTCAATATTCCCCTGCCCCGGGAATATGCCTCCGGAGAAAGATATGCAGCTATTGGAAACCGTCAGGCTGCCCCCTGTATTCACAATGGGCTGAGGTAATTCGGAGCCATTTGTCCAGATGATGTTTGAGTCAAAACTACTAGCGCTGCTTTGCAATTCCAACCCGGTTTCAAAACCCCAGATCGTGTTTTGTTGAACATTGGAAGCTGCCACGTTCTGAAGGTTGATGGCCACTCCTGCAGCGTTTCCTGTTTCTGTAAGCGCAGGATAGATGGTATTCTGAAACAGGTTTACGGCTGCCAGGTTTTTCAGCACTATGCCATTTACCGGCTCTCGAACACTGCTGCTGGAATTGCGGATACGCACATTGCTAAGGCTGGGAGTGGTGCGCTCGAAGGGCTGTCCATCGCCTTCGTAGTAAACACCGGTGTTGCTGTCCAGGATGTCCAGTTCGCTGAAGCTGACCGCAATGCTGCCCCGAAAGTCAATACCAATGGTGGGAGTTCGCACGCTGCTGCTGCTATTGCGAATACGCACATTGCTTAGGCTGGCACTGGTGGTTGTTCTGTAATTGCCTGTGGTTTGCAGGCTGAATCCGGTTAAGTAGCCTTCGATAGTGTCGCCTATCGCCGTTATGCTGCTTACGTCGATCATCTTCAGGCCAAAGGTCTGAGTTCGAACGCTGCTGCTGCTATTGCGAATGCGCACATTACTGAGGCTGGGAGTTGTGCGTCCGTAGGTAGCTCCCTGGCCGTCCCAGTAGATACCTTCGTCGTATTCTTCCACAAGCACGTCGTTCAGGCTAAGCCCTACCGCACCCATCACTTCCAGACCGCGGTTATCAGGACGGACGCTGCTGCTGCTGTTGCGGATGCGAACGTTGCTAAGGCTGGCACTGGTGGTGGTGCGGAGCTCTTCGTTATTGAACACGATCCCCCTCAAATATCCGTTTATCTGAACGTTATTTAGGATCATGTTACTGGCCCCGAGCACCCAAAGGCCAAGCTCATTGGTGAATAGCTGAGTTTTGCTGATCAGCAGATTATTCAGGGTGAAGCTTTGGTCTTGCAGTTTCAATGCCTGTATTGCATTGTAGATATTGCAGTTATCGAAAACCACCGGAGCGTTGCCAGAGATCACGATTCCCTTCCAGCCCAAGGTTTCGCTGCCATTGAAAGTAGCTCCCGTGGCAGATAATTGTCCCAAAACGGTCAAACCCGTATCTGCAGCAAAATTCAACACAACTCCGCTGTCGATTGTGAGGCTCTGACCTGGCTGGATTATTATGTTTGAGCTGAAGTAGTAAGGAGACCCAGCCAAGGTAAGATGCACATTGGGATCGAACATTACTTGAACCGCTTGATACGCAGTATGGCTATAACTTCCCCGGAAAACGGTAAGGCTTACCGTATAAACACCCGGCTCAGCATATACCACCTCTGGATTTGGCAAAGAGCTGCTTTGGTCATTGCCGAAATCCCAATAGTAACTCTCCGGCCCACCCGTGGAGAACTGCTTAAACTGCACCTGTGAAGAGAGCTGGAGATTGCTTATAATTGCTTTGAACTGTGCTTTCAAGGGGATATTCCCCAAGGCCACTCCGGCTGTAGAATCAGTTGACAGAACCGATACAAGCCCTGTATTCAGGTCGATCACCTTGAGCCCCGATGTGCTGCCGTTGGTGATCTTTCCCGCATACAGCCTGGTTTTGGCACTATTGAAAGTAATGGTATCCACTCCATAAAAACCGGTATCGGTGTAATCGGGAAGGTTGAAGGCTGTTTGCAAAACCAGGGATCCATCCTCTTGCACAGTGTATAGCCGCACACTTACCGGACTGCCGATGGTGATGATGGCCAGCGAGCTGCCGTCTGCGCTGTAAGCTGAACACTGCGCATTGCCGGTTGCCAGGCTTTGAATTTGAACCAGGCTGCCATCAGGGTTCAGCCTGATTACCTGTGTTTCACCGCCGTTGAAGTTTGTGATCACTGCTGTTTCGCCAGTGGGATGGATAGCCACATTGGAAGGATCAGGCACCGCCAGCCAGGCTCCGGTATCGGTTAAGATCCCAGTAAGCGGATTTAGCTGATATTGATATACCTTGCCCTGGTCTGCGTCGTTTACCAACACCTTGCCATCGATACTGAGACTAACACCCTGGGCATGCCTGGGATAAATATTCACAGTTTGCACGGTGGTTCGGGATTGCAGATCGATTACCGCCAGCATGGTGGAATTCCCGCCATCGGCAACCACTGCAAAACGGCCATCATAGCTCAGAGCGATATCTTCCGGGGCAAAACCCGTGTTATAGCTTCCGACGAGGGTGGGTAAAAAGGGATTGCTTAGATCGATGTGGTGAACCGTATAGTCATCAAAATTGCTAAGCAAAGCGAATTGGCCATTGGGAGCTACCACTCCATCCAGCAGATTACCCGTCCCCAATTGCCCATTTAGATACGGACCTCCTACTACACCGCTATTCTCGTCGATTATACTGACACTGGGTGGGGTTTGATTCACAGCCAAAACATACTCGCTACGCGATAGGATCCGGATATTGAAACTGGCTGTTGAACTCTGCACTGGCACACCATTATCTGTGGCGATTACCTGAATCTGATGCATACCAAGATTCGCACTGGAGGCCTCAACTGATATGTCAATCTGGCAGGGATTGCCAGACACCACAGTGGATGAAAAACCACTGCTGAAATCATGCTGCACAATGGCATCCACCGAGTTTAAAGGATTTGGAGAAAGAGCAGTAATCTGTATCGAAGTGCTTTCACCTGCATGGAGAATGATATCCGCAGTGGGGACACCTGTGAAGATCGGAGGAATGGCATTATCCAGCATGGTGCTGAAAGTGAAGAGCTGATTATCCAGGTAGCTGATCCCAGAAGGAGCACCACCCGGGCCGTTATAATCAGTTCCGGCATGGTCGAATCTGCCGATCAGACCATAGTGAATGCCATCGCCCTTATTCAAGCCAACCGTGGCAGGGGTTCCACCAAAGCCGTTGCTGCCCCCGGATGCGCTTCCGGTAGTCCATTGCATATCTCCATAGCTAAAGGCGACGTTATTGCCAATCCCAATCAGCGGATCGAGACCATTTGTGAAGATAACCTCAAAAGTGTTCAGCAAATCAGTATGGTTGGCAAAATAGCCCACTCCGTCCCAGATAACGGTCACCCTGCTGGGTTCGATCTTGTAATATACCTTGCCGCTGAGCTCGGGACGCGTATCCACATCAGCCCAAAAAGCTGCCAGCATGGGAAATTCGTCGATGGGAAACCCTGAGGAGCTGTAGGTGCTGTAGGGACTACCAAAGGAAATATTGCCATTGTTGTTGATGTAGAATTGAGTTTGACTGCCACCATATAAATCGAAGCTGAAAGGCAGGTTCAAAGCTTCTGTGTAGTTGTCATCTGCTCCGGCTATAGCCATAGTGAAACTGCCATCCCGCGGGATAAGCAGCCCGTTGCGGGGTTGCTGCTGGTAAGCCAAGGGAATCAAGCCCTGCCGGCTTTGCGGATTATTGGCCTGTTTTTGGCCGCTTGCTTGCCCGATCAGGCTTGTCTTGTATGCTGCGTAATCGGGACTGTCAACCGGGTAAGGGATGGGTTTGGCAGATATCAGACCCAACAGAACTATCAAAATACAGATTAGAATTAGCTTCTTCATGGGTTACCTCCTTTTTGTTCCAGGCGTAAATGGTTGAAGGGATTGTGGTTCATCGACAATGTGTCGGTTCAAAGTAGATTTCGCTCTGCTCCGGTTCATATTGGCCATTACCTTGTAGAATCTGCACTGCGCCAAAGAATCGATGTATTGGTTGTCTGTAATGCTGATGGGGCCATTCCATGCTTCCGGGAAGGGAGCATAAGGATCGGCTGTATAGTACAAATAGTAGGAATCAGCATCCCGAAGTAAATCCCATCTCAGAATCACATTTCCCGTGGGCTGATCAATGGACAAAGTAGTCTCCACTGGTTGCATCCTGCTTGCCCAAGCATAGTTTGAGTAAGCTGATTCTCCATCCAGATATACAGCAGTAACTGCATATACTGCACTTTCAGTTCCTGATGCATCACCAAATGCTATGGCAGTAACTTCTGTTAGAAACACCAGATCAGTCACCAAACCATTTTGAGCGCGATAGATGCGATATGACAGTGGGGTTGAGGGCGGAGCATCCCAGTTCAGTAACACTGCGCCAAAATCTACATCATATGCAGCAGTTAAGTTTGAAGGGGGAATCAAATGAAAAGCGGTGCTCTGCCATTGCAGATAGGGATACCCGCTGTTCTGGCTGAAATCGACATCAGCAACCCAGGTTTCATTCCAATCCCAACCCAAGTATGTGTTGCCTGCGAAGGGATAGGTCATTTCATCTGTGGTTCTTCCTTCACCCAAGGCACTGGTAGTCAGCTCTGAGATAGTGGTATTCCAGTAGCTCTGGACTGCAGTCGAGGAACCGGCATTGAAACCTACCATACCCCCTACATA
Organism: uncultured Candidatus Cloacimonas sp.; assembly: GCA_964529335.1. Lineage (GTDB taxonomy): Bacteria > Cloacimonadota > Cloacimonadia > Cloacimonadales > Cloacimonadaceae > Cloacimonas. The sequence goes on along the minus strand of CAZGWB010000077.1, from coordinate 8,570 downwards.
TAGCAGCCCGGACACCGAGCCGACGGTGAAACAATCGGTAATCGTTGCACTCAAAGCAACTCCAGCCAAACCGCCGATGTAGTCGTTTCCACTTACTGAACTTAGGCTATAAGATGAAGAGATGGCAGAATTCTGGCAGTAGCCAGTTACCCCTCCGGCATAGTTTTCTGTGGATGAAACTGAGCCATTGCTGTAAGATGTACTTATCAACGAACCATTTAGAGAAAAACCAGCCAGACCTCCCAGATATCCGCTCCCCGTTACATAGCATTGGGCAAAGCAATTTGACATCTGTGAGTTATCGAGCCTGCCCACCATTCCACCCACTGAATAGCCGGCTCCATACACATCACCATAGCTAAGCGAGCCGGAAATCTGAGATCCGTCCAGCCTGCCTGCCAGGTTGCCAATACTGCCTCCCTCGCCGCTGATAAAGCCATCGGAAGCGCAACTGATGATGCTGCTGTCATAAGCTCTGCCCACGATAATTCCACTCCAGTTGTATCCCGATACGTTTGCTCTTATCACATTTAAATTACTTATCTGTGCATTCTGGATTACTCCAAACAAGCCTTGGAAATCTGATTCAGACCGGTTTATATAGATATCACTGATGTGAACAGAATTCCCATTGTAAAAACCTGTAAATGGACTTGTATCGTCACCGATGGGAAGCCATCCGCTGCCAACATTCCAAGGAGAGAAGTCCAGGGAGATATTTGCAGTTTGGATAAAATGCGCATCCAGATGATTTCGAACATTATTCAGATGCTCTGCCGTGGCGACCTGATAAGGATCTGCCTCGGTTCCACTGCCACCGGCGAATCCGTTTGCTTTTATCAATTCGTTGGAAAACACAGCTGCAGAAGATCCGGAAGGATATGTAGCTCTCACGGCCCATTTGTAGGTTCCGGCAGCCATATCCTGCCATAGTGGATCAATTGCCATGGTGTCTGTAACTGCGTCGCTAACCAAAGCCCAGCTGTCCTCATAGATTTCCTGTCCAGGCTGCAAACGCCAGACCTGATAGGAATCCGGTGTCCCCCCAAGCGGGGAGTTCCAGCTAAGCAGAACCTCAGAATCCTGGTCGGTTGCCACCAGATTGGTAGGAGGCAGCAAAACAGGCACAAAATCACGGACGGGATACTTGATGCCCTGCATAATCTCTTTGGTGCTGTTGTTTTGCACAAACAGCACGATCTCTGCATTATCCATGTTCCACTGGCTATCCCAAGTGAAAGACAGGGGAACAGAAACCCATTCTCCGGTTGCCAGATTTATGGCCGTGCCGTTTTGATCGGGAACCATCAGTCGGTTTACCGAATGCACCTGTGTTTGGCTGAACCAGCTATAGTCTATATCTGATTCAGTGATCACACAATGCAACACCACCTCGCCATAGCTTAGGGCACCGGGTTTTTCCACCAAAGCATTGAGTGAAATGGTGTTTCCTGCTTTGCTGCCGGTAGCGGATATCTGATAACTACTCTGCACACTCATCCGGGAAATCACTTTGGGCAGATAGGTGCTATACATAGAGGTGGCAACATTTCCGCCAACAGAGGCATTTAACCCATCGAAGTAAGCAGTTGGATAGCCGGTAACTTCGTAGTAGTTGTTTCTTGCAGTAGACCCAGTATTTGTAAAGCTATCATAGTAATGATTATTGATTATCGCTACAGGATGCTCATACGCTAATAGGTCTTCAGCTCCCAGGGCCGAGCCAACGCAGTAGGTGCACCAGGTTCCTTCTCCTATTTCCACCACCACCAGATTGCGGTCCACATTTCCGCTCAAAGTGCCCTGCGTGGAAAAGTGCCAAAGGCCACTATGAATGGTTTGGGTAGCCGTAACTGCCCTAATCTGCCAGTAGTAATTGGTGTAGGGAGTTAACACCGGGGAATAGCTAAAGAGTGTATCGGCAACTGCAATGCCAACGCCCAAATAGGATAAATCATCTGGCGAAGTGCCCAGCCAAACTTCATAGCTGACAATATCGTAATTGAAATTAGCCTGCCATTGCAAATCCGTGTCCAAAAACACACCCGTTGAGTTACGGGTGGGAAATGGATAGCAGGGAGCAATAGCCGTGTATTCATAAGCCACATACGGTAAAGACCAGCTTTGAGTAAGCAGCATCGATTCCTTGGAGAGGGGATTGGAATCAAGATTTAAACTTGTCAGATTGAGCAGATTTACCAAGGGGCTGAGATCGCTAATCTCGTTATTGTTCAAGGGAAGTTGCTGCAGATCAGTAAGATTTCTCAAAGGGTTTAGATCGCTGATTTGGTTATTTTGAAGCCATAAGATCTGCATGTTCGTCAGATTCTGCAGAGGGCTAAGATCGCTGATCTGGTTACCATTTAAAAGTAATTGCTGCAGATTCGTCAGATTTCTCAGGGGGCTTAGGTCGTTGATTAGGTTACTGTTTAGAGGAAGTTGTAGCAGATTCGTCAGATCAGACAGAGGGCTGAGGTCTTGGATTTGGTTACTCCCAAGATATAGGTATTGAAGATTAGTAAGATTTTGCAGGTGGCTGAGATCGCTAATTTGGTTACTCACAAGATATAAGGTATGTAGATTTGTCAGGTTAGCCAGAGGGCTTAGATCGCTGATCTGGTTGATCATAAGATATAGAGCTTGGATGTTTATTAGATGCTGAGCTCCTTCGATACTGCTGATGTTCTTCTCTGGGGCATAGAGGATCCCAGTTATTCCATTCAAATCAGCAATTGTTGGCTGATAATCCGCTGGCTGTCCCAGTGTCTCATTTATCGCCAGGCGAAAATTATCATCCGGAATATACGCCATCGGGCTATACACCTGATATGTAGCAGGGATTGTCAGTAGCGGGGTATCCGGATCGTTGGAATTAATCCGTATCTCATATACGTAGGTTCCAGTGGTGTCTGCAGGGGAGAAACTTAACAAACAGCTTTGATTGTAAGATGGTGGTATCGTTCCTTCTGAAGGAAAAATGCTAAGCCCCGCTTCACGCAGAGAATTTATCTGGGCAGTCCAGATCAGGGGAGCCGTGCCATTATTGCTGATGACAAGTTCGATCTGGCTGCTGTCACTAAGGCTTAGTTCCTGGTTTACGCTACTGAGATTAACCGCGATATCGGCAAACAGGTTTTCTTTAACGAGCATATTGGAGAATGCTGCCTGTGAAAATACTCCTGCGCCGTAGCTTGCTTTCACAGCCCAAAGGTAGTTCCCATCCGCCTGATATCCCCATTGCGGATCAGTGCTGGTTGTATCAGTCACCATGCCACTTACCAGTGTCCAACTGCCTTCCTCGCTTTCCTGGCCAGGCTGCAAACGCCAGACCTGGTAGGAATCAGGGTTTCCGGTGAGCGGGACAGACCAGTTCAGGATTACAGAGCTTCCCGAGTCAAGGGCAATCAAGTTTTCTGGAGGATAGTATTCTGAAGGTAGAGCCATCCATTGCAGATAGGGGTAGCCGTTATTCACACTGTGATCCAGATCGGCTGCCCAGGTGCTATCCCAATCCCAACCGACATAAGTATTTGCCGCAAAGGGATAGGCCATTTCAGCAGTTGTTCTGCCTTCACCAGCAGCGGAGGTAAGCTGCCCGGATGTTTCTATGTTCCAATAACTAGTGAAGATATTAGTACCGTTTACACCACCAACCAATCCACCTGTATCAGATAAACCTGAAACACTTCCCGTGGAATAGCAATTCGATAAATAGGCATCTGTGTCCAAAAATCCCGCTACACCACCAATATTAGCATTCCCAGAGACAGCCCCTGATGAATAGCAGTTGTTCACAGAGCTACTCCAGTAAGATATACCTACTATACCCCCCCCGACATGGTCGGAATGTACTGAAACTGTGGATGCACACCTTTCGATAGTGCCACCCTAGGTTATCCCTACCCTTCCTCCAACAGCATTTGTTCCTGAAGCAGCCCCCCCCGAATAGCATTTGCGGACAATGCAGCCATTGGTAATTGTCCCAACAATTCCGCCACCATAGTAACCTGCTATCGTTCCATAAAAATCACACTGCTCTATTGTGGTGTAGGGTTGGGCATTGCCGGCAATTCCTCCAACAGTTGTTCCACTTGCCTGTAACACTCCCTGAGATGAGCAGTTCACTAGATAGCTGCTTTGGGCTGTTCCTACAATTCCTCCCACAAAACTAAACGCAGTAACTTCAAGATTGTTTACAACCACATTGCTAATCTCAGCGCTGCTAATAACCCCAAACAAGCCTTGATTATCTGCGAGTCTATCTATATATAGGTTCTCTATGCTTCTATAAGAATGATAAACACCTGTAAAGGGTTCGCTTTCATCCCCAATGGGCACCCATCCCTCTCCAACGTTCCACGGGCTAACACCCAAGTCAATATCATAAATCTGGATGAAATGTGCATCCAGATGATAACGGACATTGTTCAAATGTTCTGCCGTGGCAACCTGATAAGGGTCTGCCTCAGTTCCGCTACCACCGGCAAATTCAGGCATATCTCCAGTAGTAAAGTTCCACAGTCCGCTCCAGATGGTATCGGGATAAGCTATTGCCTTAACCCGCCAGAAATATTCAGTATCTGGCAGCAAGGAAACGAAAAGGCCATAATGGAAGTCACTTCCCGCAATTCCCATGCCTTGGAAAGCAAGCTCACTGCTGTTTGTGCCCAGATAAACCTCGAAACTGACAGTCTGCGCATCGTAATTAGCTTCCCAGATTAGATTTGTGTTTACAGAGATATCCAGGGCAGATCTCTCAGGATCCGGATAGCAGGGAGCGATGGCCGCGTATTCGTAGGCAACATATGGTAAAGACCAACTCTGGGTAAGAAGCATGGACTCCTTGGAGAGGGGGTTGCCATCAAGTGTTAGATATTCTACATTATTGAGGTTTGCCAAGGCGTTAAGATCACTGATTTGATTGTATTCTAAATCAAGATAAGCTAGATTCACTAAAGAAGATAAGGGACGGATGTTGTTGATTTGGCTGAAGCCTAAGTACAGCGTGCCCAAATTTTGCAATCCACTCAAAGGACTAAGGTCAGATACCTGGCTGCTTTTCAAATACAGGCTCTGCAGATTTACCAGATTGGTGAGTGGAGCAATATTAATAACTGGGTTGTAGTTCAAATCTAGGGAAAGAAGGTTTACCAAGCCATTTAGAGCACTTATGTCACTTATCTGATTCAGGTTTAATTGAACATGCTGTAGATTTAAGAGAAGCGCTAATGGGTTTACATTGCTAATCTGATTATTGACAGCAGAAAAACTCGTAAGGTTTCCCATATTGCTTATAGCGCTGATGTCGCTGATTATATTGAAGCTTAAATCAAGTGATTGCAGGTTAACTAATCCAGATAGAGGGCTAAGGTCGCTAATCTGGTTCTGACCGATGTTGAGTGTATTTAGAGCAGTTAATTGGGTTAAGGGCATAATATCAACCACTTGATTAATAGAAAATTGCAGAGTAGTAAGGTTATGCAAGTTTGCTAATGGACTTATATCAATAATCTGGTTGTCTGATAAACTGAGATAGGATAGATTACTCAAGTTACCCAAAACAGATAGGTTGCTAATCTGGTTGGAATCTATTTGTAATCCTTCTATATTGGTTAAGTATTGAGCACCTTCGATACTACTAATGCCTCTATCGTAAGCTTCCAGCATTCCGCTCATCCCATTCAAATCCGCTATCGTTGGCTGATAATCATCACTCTGTCCTAGAGCCTCATTAATTGCCATCCTGAAATTATCATCCGGTATATAGGCTATGGGGCTATAAACCTGGTAGGTAGCCGGGATCAACAAGATTGGAGTATCGGGATCGTTTGAGCTGATCTGTATCTCATATACGTAGGTTCCCGTAGTATCTGCAGGGACAAAGCTCAATATACAGCTTTGATTGGAAGATGGCTGAATCGTTCCTTCAGAAGGAGAAATGCTAAGCCCAGCTTCCCGCAGAGAATTTACCTGGGCATTCCAGAACAGGGGAACTGTGCCATTATTACTGATAATCAGCTCTGTTTGGCTGCTATCGCTTAGGCTTAGTTCGTAGTATATGCTGCTGGTGTTTACTGCAATGTCGGCAAAGGGATTCACTTTCACCAGCACATTGGAAAAAGCTGCTTCAGAAAACACAACACCGTCATAAACTGCTTTTACGGCCCAAAGATAACTACCATCGGCCAGATAAAGCCATTGCGGATCACTGCATTGGTTTTCGGATACATTACCCCAAACCAGGGTCCAGGATGCTTCATCGCTTTCCATGCCTTCAGGCAACCGCCAAACCTGATAGCCGGTTTCCAGGCCTGGTTCGGAATCCGTCCAGCCAAGTTGCAGTTCACCCGATATTTCTTCCGCCATCACATTCTGAACCGGATACACGGTATTGATGTTTACATTGGCAGTATTCGAGGGCTCGCTTACCTGGCTAAGGAAAACAGCCTCCACGTAGTAGCTGTAATTGCCATCATTCAGGCCTGCATCCAGGTAGCTGTTTATATGGCAGGAATCAATCTGTACGCCATTTCGATACACATTGTAATGCTGCAAACCTCGATCAGTATTTATTGCTTTATCCAAGCCTGAGGCCTGCCTTTCGTAATCTTCCAGATCCCAAGTTAAAAGCACATCCCGCCAGTTTTGCACTGTAGCGCCAAGGTTCACAGGATGGCCAGTGGATTCGGCCACAGTAAACAACCAGACCGGGCATTCCGAGGCATAAAGCTGCCCTCCATCCGGAAGATTGATATAAGGAATCACCTGCCATTGATATCCCGTATTCCAGGCTAAGGGGAAGGGACAGGCGTAGCTGGGCTCCGAGCCTATCGCAGCGCTAAAAACTGGATAAGAATCTGCATCCCACAGGTTCAGCAGATAGCCGTCGGGCTCAGGATAAAAAGCTGTGCCTGTATCCGGCTGCCAACTGAACAGCGGTTGCAGGTCTTCGACTATCGAACCTGGCTCAGGATAACCCCATAGCGCAGGAGCAGGTGGGTAGAAAATCGTGCAGGATAGGGTATCCGAACTGTCGTTAGCCGGATTCTGATCGCCCATAAAATCAACTTGGGCATATACCGAGATTATCCCTGCTGCCAGGGGTGTCCAAAAACCGCTTATCTCTCGCGTTTCGCCAGGATTTATAAAACTTCCGGCTTGGCTGTGCAACAGGTTTCCAAATCCATCTTTCAGCAGGATTTGATAAGCATCGCTTTCCACCGGGTTTGAGCCATAGTTTGCTACATCTACTTTGTAGCTGAGCGGGATATCGATGTGCCCCACAGCGGGAAGATTGATGCCTGTAATTCCCAGATCGAACACTTCAGGCGGAGTATATTCCCAGCTAAGATATGGATAGCCATCATTTATAGACATAGTGGTATCTTCCGACCAGATGCTCCCTATACCCCAGCCCACAAAGGCGTCTGAATCATAAGGGTAACTAAGCTGATCGGTAGTTCTGCCCAATCCTCCAACTGAAGTAGCCTGGCCGCTGGTTTGCAAATCCCAGTAGCTGGAAACGGTGTTGGCTAAAATAGCCCTTCCCACCAAGCCGCCCAAGGTGTTTGAACCGCTGACCAAGCCAGTGGAAAAGCAGCCAGTAATGCTTCCCTGAAAATCATTTACGCCTACCAGGCCACCCAAACCCCATACTCCATTAACCGATGCACGGGAATAACAGGCAGTGGTCTGGCTTCCCTGCTGGGTTCCCAGCAGGCCGCCCACAGCGTTATTGCCAAACACCTGTCCCAAGCTCTTGCACTGGTAAACCGTTCCCCCACCTTTGTTATATCCGCAAAGGCCGCCAACGCTCCAAACCCCCTGCACTGTGGCGTTTGCCATACATTGGAATAATGAAGACCCGCTTTCCAAGGATCCAACCAAGCCTCCTACCACTGAGCCACCATTAATGCTGCCGTGTGCTTTACAATTGGAGATTACCGTCTGTTCTGCACAACCAATCAATGCGCCGCTAAAATCCAAGCCTGTTAGGTTGGCACCCTCCAAATATATCTCAGAAAACTCAGCAGAATTGGCATATCCGAACAAACCCTGATAATAAGCAGTTGGATTGTTTATATATAAACCCAGTATCTTATACCCTCCACCGTGGTAACTGCCGGAAAAAGGCAGTTCGAGACTGCCAATAGGCTGCCAGCCAGTTCCAGAGTTGAAGGGAGATACATTCAGATTAATGTCCGCTGTTTGGACGAAATATTTATCCGGGTAAAGGCGCACATTGTTCAGATAAACAGCGCTATTCACCTGATAGGGATCAGCCTCAGTTCCCAATCCACCGGCAAACTGACCATAGCAAAGGCTAAGCAGCATACCGGTAAAAAACACAATCATAAAGACTGAACGATACAACTGGATTCCATGTCTCATGGGATTCTCCTCACGAATATATACTTTTTAGACAGCTAATTATGTGCTGTCTCGGTTATCCTTAACTTCTTATAATCTCTCAACTTTGATATATTTTATAACCCTGCCCACCGCAAATCGCCTAAGCAATGCGGATGAACTGCGGATGCGATGCGTATTTCATGCGCAATGCATCCGCA
>CAZGWB010000076.1:0-13355 GCA_964529335.1 uncultured Candidatus Cloacimonas sp. | reverse complement strand
AGCATGCGGTATGACTCCGGTATGATAGGGTGAACATTTCCTGATCGATCGTAATTAATGGCTAAGTCAGGTTGGCATACTCCTGCTGGTTCAGCGATGGACAATAACTCCTTGAATCACAATAAAAAGACCAGGATTAACCGTTCTTTAACCTGATTAATCGATGCTGCGTTATGAATTCGCGAATAAAATATAAAGCCGGCTGGATCGACAGCCGGCTTTGTGATATATGAGGGTTGTATCTTATTACATTATCTCGCTGATAATCCTGTTCATCATTGCTTGGGCATCGGATTCTACCATATAGGACAGGGGGAATCCAAATACATAAGCTCTGCTGTTATTGTCGTTGGTGCGACGATAGGATACTACCTGGTTGTTTACTTGGTCAAATTGAGTTTGGCTGGGCGGGAAGGTTGCATAGGTGGTTGGTTTACAGCCAAAACGATAGAGAGTATCGCCCATGAAACTCGAGGTGGGGAAGTAGGTTAGGGTAGAAAGGCCATGCCTGGCATTCACGATGGTGTTGAAAGAAGCAGGTGTGCCAAACTGGAGGTTTACATCACTGTAACCTGTGCTGGCAGCCACAGCTTTCTGGAAGAAATACCAGTTTGCCGGGTTTGGTTTGTTGGGATATGGTAAATTGGGGATCGGGTCATACAAACCAAGGTATCTGAGGAAGGTAGTACGGGCTCCATCCTTGGATAGGTTATCCAATACTGAAGACAACAGGTGAGTATGCGAGATCAACAGATTTCCGCCCTTTATCATGTATAAGGCATAAGCATCCACATCGTTTACCAGATTCCCCGGGTCTTGAGAGTTATCGTTGTGATAAATCACCATCTTGTATTTCTGCAGGTCTGTGAAAGATACTGCTCTGCCACGTGTGTCTTCGGCAGGATTGGGAACTCCGGGCTCGGTTGGGTCTGGAGGACGGGAATAGACGGTTACATTGCCGCTGTAGCCAGCCAGCATGTTGGTATATTTTCCGTCCACAATCTCATCTGGGGCTTGGGTAGCCTGATGGATGTCGTCATCGATAACCAGGATACCTTGTCGGTTGGCCGGTTCAATGTAGTTATGCAAATAGAATCTGAAAGTGGCAGGATTCGGATCTGCTTCGCCTTGAAGGTCAACTACGCGAATTTCAAAGGTATGCTCGCCGGGAGTGGAATTACTGGGAGCAGGCAATTGCCCGCCTGTAAGCACCACGGTTTGTCCCAAAGGTGAATTAACCGGGATTCGCAACCAGCGTTTTCCATTTGCATCAGGAGGGGTGATTGAATTGGCGTAGGGCGGGAAATTGTAAGGTTCGCCATCATAACGCAGATCGAAATGAGTGATTTCGCTAAAGTAGTTTTCATTTGTTACGCGGTCTAGCACCACATCCACTTTTTTGGTGTAGGGGTCTTCGGCGTAAATTGTGGTTTCTCCAGCCGTGTTGCCGTATTCACCCCACCAGCCCCAACGGATCCAAACCTTCAGATTGCTGGAATGAACCACGGAATGCTTTCCTTCCATGTCTTTGAACATAGGAGTGGCATAACGCAGGACTCCCTGGGTTGTGCTGGAGGGTAAAACTTCTTCGGTGGAGTCATCGCCGTAGTCTTCGTAGTGGTGAGTTCCCATGGCGTAAGTTTTGGTGGGATAAATCACGGATCTGGGCTTGAAACCAGGTTTCACCATAAAATTGATCACTGTATTTGTATCAGGAATGGATACAACCCCAGCCATGTCGGTCACTCTGGCGGTTATACGGGTAATGCGGTTAAGATATGCGCCAGTATCGGGATCATAGTCGTATTCCAGAAATGGAGTGGTGTAGCGGGTAAGCAGGTATTCATTAATCTTCCCTGTTTCGTTGGAAACACTGGTCGTTGAGAACCATTCGCTTTGAGAACCGGGAATAACCACGCCAGCGGTATTGGTTTTCATGATCTGGAATTCATATTTGTAGGGAATATGAGGAATGAAGGGGTCTGTATCTTGCATCGAGAAAGCCAGCTTCAGCCCTGCTCCCACCATTTTTCCATCCGGGTTTCCCTTGGTGGTGGAAATGGTGCATGTGGGGCGCGGTGAAGTTGTTTTAAAGTTGCGCCAGGCAGGCTGGGCAGTAATTGCGCCACGGTTGTCGATGGCCACTACTTCAAATCTGCTCATATTGATGATCGGATTTCCCTGTGCATCTGCAGAGGGGAAGTTTATCACGGCATACTTCTGGGATGTCCAGATCGTGCGTTTTGCCTCAGGATCGTCCAAGGCTAGGGTTTGATCCGCACCTGGCAGGTAATGGATCACCCAGCCGGTTCCCAAGGCTAGAAGACTGGCGGGGGTCAAGGCTGCACTGGTGTCGATATACTGGTAGCCAGGTGTTGCTACAGGGTTGCCGTTATCATCCAAAATTCTGAAGGCATAGCCGGCGATAATTCCGTCAGGATCTGTGGCATGCCAGTATATGCGCTGCTGGAACGAATAGGTAGCTGTTGTGTCATAACCGGCATCTACATAGCTGTCATCCCAGCCTTCAAATGAGGTTATTTTGATGGTCGGAGCTACATTGGCAAAGCGCGAACCAGACTTGCCACAGCCGGCAACCATCAACATTAATATCAGAGTCATCACAATGATGGACAAGAGTTTAACACTCTTAACTTGCATCATTCCTCCCAAACATCTTGTTTAATATTCCTTTCTTTTGGCACTGAAAATCAATGCGATATATTCGTCAATACTTTTGTTTTGCCCTTGCTGTAAAAGGGCTGCTTTTACCAAATTGAGATAGAGTACCGATGTGGTAATGCGGCCGATGCCCCCTGGGACGGGTGTAATGGCTAACGCTTTATCACGGCAAGAATTAAAATCCACGTCTCCCACATAGTTACTAGCTCCGCTGTCATCTTTAAGTTCGTTAATCCCAACGTCCAGGATCACCGAATTTTCTTTTACCATCTCCGCTTTCACGAAGTTGGGTTTTCCTATGGCAGAGATCAGGATATCGGCTTGCGAGGTGGTTTCAGCCAGATTCTTGGTCTGGCTATGGCAAACAGTTACCGTTGCATTGGCAAAGGCTTTCTTCCAAAGCAGCATATTGGCAAGGGGTTTGCCAACCACGTTGCTGCGTCCGAGGATCACAAGTTTCTTTCCTAGCGGATCAATGCCGTAATATTGCATGCAATAGTAAACTGCGGCCGGAGTGCAGGGTAAAAAACCTTCCAGCTCCATCATTATTTTCCCCAGGTTCAGGGGATGCAAACAATCCAGGTCTTTATCTGGTGATACAGCCTGGTTGATCCTGCTGTCGCTGATCTGACGTGGTAGGGGTTTTTGGATCATTATGCCGTTTATGGCGGGGTTTTTATTGGCACTTTCGATCAGTTCCAGCAATGCTTCCTCAGAGGTGTCAGCAGGAAGGGTGTATAGTATGCACTCGCATCCCAGTTTTGCTCCGCTCGCGATAATGCTTTGCACGTAATAACTGGAGGCAGGATCTTCTCCTACCTGGATTAGGAGCATTTTGGGTTTTAGCTGGTATTCGGCAATCAGAGCTTTGCAAGCTCTATTCAGTTCCAAAGAAACCGGTTTGCCACTCAGTTCATTCGGCATTTGCTTCACCTTCTATCATTCTGCGAATTCGAACAATTTGTAGGGCCTTGCCCTGGTTGTCAAGCTCCAAATATACGGCGTTGATTTGCAAGCCTAGATGTGAGGATTCATATCTGGATGGAATACAGCTAACTAGCTTATTCACAATTATTTCTTTGCGAACTCCGATCACACTGTCGTGCGAACCAGTCATCCCTATATCGGTTAGATAGGCTGTTCCCAGGGGCAGAATTTCCTCGTCCGCAGTCTGAATGTGGGTATGTGTGCCTAAAACCGCTGCCAGTTTGCCATCGGCAAACCATCCCAAAGCCCTTTTTTCGCTGGTAGATTCAGCATGAATATCTAAAATCACGGGTATCTCTTCCTTGCCTTCCTGCTGTTGCCAGAAATCCTGTAACGCAGTAAAAGGATTGTTGCAGGGAGGCATGTATATCTGCCCGCAAAGGCTGATCAGACCGAGCTTTAAACCATTCTCTTCCAAAACTCCGAATGGATTGCCGGGAGTAATCTGTGGGTAGTTGAGGGGTTTTACTATTCTAGGCTGAGTAGTTATGTAGCTAAGCGATTCAGCTCTGTCCCACAGGTGATTCCCCCCGGTTACCGCATGAACTCCGGCTTGTAAAAGAGGATACAGCGTCTTTTCAGTTAGCCCCTTACCATCGGCCAAGTTCTCAGCATTGGCAATAATAAAATCCGGCCTGAATTCTTCTTTCAGGCCGGGTAAAGAGGTCAGCAACGCTTCTCTTCCGGCTTTGCCATAAACATCGCCAAAAAAGATTATCCGCATTATTTAGCCATGGCTATCTGCCGGGTTTCTCTAATTACAGTTACCTTTATCTGGCCTGGATATTGCACCTGTTTTTCTATTGAGGCTGCAATTTCTGTGGCCAACAGAGTGGTTTGGTTCTCATCGATCACACTGGGCTCCACTATAATGCGAAGTTCGCGTCCAGCCTGGATGGCATAAGATTTATTTACACCTTCCACACCATTGGCGATCTCTTCCAGTTTTGCCAAGCGTTGCATGTAAGTTTCCAGCATTTCGCGCCGGGCTCCGGGACGTGCTCCCGAAATGGCATCTGAGGCTTGGGCTAACGCTGCATAAACAGAAAGGGCTTCCACTTCCTCATGATGGGCTTCTATGGCATTAACGATCAGCTTGCCCTCACCATTTTTCCTGGCCAGATTCGCTCCAATGATGGCATGGGTGCCGTCAAACTCGTGATCCACAGCTTTGCCGATATCATGCAGCAAGCCAGCACGACGGGCAATTTCTTGATCCAGGTTTAGTTCTGCAGCCAGGATTCCGCAAATCCAGGCAGCTTCAATGGAGTGCTGTAGCACGTTTTGACCATAACTGGTGCGGTAATGCAGACGTCCCAGGATTTTGATCAGATTGGGTGAGATATTGTGAATATTGGTTTCCAGAACGGCTTTTTCACCTATCTTAACCAGCGTTTCCTCCATTTCCTTGGTGGTCTTGGAGATCACTTCCTCAATGCGTCCCGGATGAATCCGGCCATCGGAAATCAGTTTTTCCAGAGCCAGTCTGGCGATCTCACGGCGCACGGGATCGAAACAGCTTAGCACCACTGCTTCAGGAGTATCATCAATTATCAGGTCAACTCCGCTGGCTTTTTCGAAAGTGCGGATGTTTCTTCCTTCGCGGCCAATGATACGTCCCTTCATTTCATCTGAGGGCAGAGAGACTACCGAAACTGTGGTTTCCGATACATGATCAACAGCCATACGCTGAATGGCGGTTGAGAGGATTTCTGCAGCTTTTTTGCTGGCATCAAGCTTGAGCTGTTCCACGGTAAGACGGACGTCATTGGCGGCTACTTGCCGGGCTTGGGTGATCAGCTCTTCGCGAAGTCTGGATACTGCTTCCTCGCGGGATAAACCTGCTATTTCTGCCAATTTGTTTTTCTGGTCGGTTATGGTATTTTCCAGATCTTGTTTACGTTGATTCAACTCATCTTCTTTGGTCTTCAGCTTCTTTTCCTGTTCGGTCAGATTGCTTTCTTTCTTGTCGAGGGAATCAAGGCGTTTATCCAAACTGCTTAGTCGTTCGTTGTATTTCTTTTCCTGAGCCCGCAGCTCTTTCTGGCGTTCTTTTACTTCTTCGTCCAGAATGCGTTTCTGTTTGAACCACTCATCTCTGGCTTCCAGCAGAGCTGCTTTTTTGGCGTTTTCAGCCTCTTGCTTGGCTTCTTTCTTCATATCCTCGGCGATCTTGGTAGCCTGCGAGATTAGTTTGAAAGTGGTATTACGTTTTGAAATGTAGATTATCAGAGCTACAAAAAAGCCGATAACTGCGCCTATGCCTATGGCAAGTAAGGGATTTATGGTCTGCATAGATATTTTCCTTTTCTATAATCTATATAACTTTGGACTGACCAAAGCGAATTGAAAAGCCCGCATGAACCGTGTAAGCTTGTCATTTCAAAGCCAAGCATAAAGTGGGCGCCTACCTTTTGAGCTTTATGTATCCGGAACTGGCCGGCACGCATGCCGCTCATGGCTTGGCTCCCCAATCAAAAGTAGCTTTTATGCAATTCATATCACGAATTCTGCAGGCTAAAGCGAATTATGAGATTATTTTGGAGATCATCTGGTTCAAGCGTTCAAGCTCAGTTCCCAGCTCCAGATTCCTGTCGCCAAGATCGATGACCTGCTCTTGCTGTTGAAGGCAGAGGAGAAGTAGCAGTTTGGTAAAATCAAGATTGTCATATTGACTGCTAAGCTCGTTTATCTGACGATTAATCTCATCTGCTACACGAGTTGTTTTTTCGGGATCGTCGCTTCGTAAGCGGAAGCGGCGTCCGAAAATCTCTACTTCAACAGCCTGCATCTACTATTCCCCAAATTCCGGCAGGGGGATGATGCTGTCTATTTTCTTTATTGCGCCTTCGGCCAGAGTTTCAAACCCGGCCAAGATTTTCTGTAGTTCGTTGTAACGGGATTCCAGTGTGTTAAATTCATCCTGCAGAGTTTTATATTTGTTTTCCTGCAGTTCATTCTGGCTGCCACTTGCTTCGATTTGGGCGAAAAGCTGCGAGTTTTCCTCGGTTAGCTGTGCCACTTTGTTTTCCAGGTCTTCCAGTTTCTGTTTATCCAGTGTATACTGGTCTATCAATTTTTGTATCTTGTCTTGTAGGTTTACTACATGGCTTTCCATTTTTTACCTCATTGTTATCTGCCATTTGTCTTGCAGTGTTTTAATCACAAATTCAACAAGTTGATCCACTCGTTCATCTGTCAATGTTTTTTCTTTGTCCTGAATTTTCATATGAAGAGACAAGCTACGGAAACCAGGGGGAACCTGTTTCCCACGATATTCGTCAAACGGAGTTAGTTCGCAGATCAGCTCTGGATTCAAGGACAAAATCTCACTGTGAATTTCATGCCAACCAATCGTTTCGTTGATCAGGAATGATATGTCCCTCACAACCGCTGGATAGCGTGAAAGCTCCTGATACATCCTGTTCAGATTGCGGGTTGCCTCGATGATCTCTTCCAGATGAAGTTCCAGAATCCAGACATCTTGTTTCAGTTCCAAGGTGTCTATTCCGAAGTTCCGAGCTATGTCTGCTCTCAACTTGCCATAATAAGCAATTTGATGTCCATCATACAGATACCTGATAGCCTCATTAGCGTGTAGGAAAGGCTCCTGGGTTGCTTCACAGGCGAATTGTTGCAATCCAAGCAGTTCGAGCAACTCCTCAACCACACCCTTGGGATAAGAGGCATTTACCAGAGCTGTTTTCTGCTGCCAGTTTTCATTATGGTTCTTCCCACTGAGCACTGCGGCAAGGTGATAAGGTTCATAGCTGAGACCTTCTGATTTGTGATAGGTTTTTCCCAGTTCAAACAGCTTAATATTGCGTTCACCGCGATTCAGGTTATACACCAGGTTTTGCAGCAGTTGCGGGATCAGAGAAGTGCGCATAGCGCATTGATTGCTGCTTTGAGGGTTCTTTAACCTCAGCATATCCAGTTTAGGATCGTTTTCCGAATATCCCAACTTCATCATTAGAGCAGGTTCAGAAAAGCTGTAATTCAGAGTCTCAAAGAATCCACGGGATACAACGAAATCCGCAGCCACTTTTCTTACCCGGTATCCGTGGCGATCCATCACCTGTTTGGGAGCGGTTTTTACAGGAACCTTGTCATATCCGTCCAATCTGGCCAGTTCTTCGATCAGGTCAATTTCCCGTTCGAGATCAACTCTGAAAGAGGGGATCTCATAATAATGGGTGTGAATGCAATCGGGTAGCTCGGTAAATTCTGTTTTTCCCTGTTTCATCTCTTCAGTGTGATGGCAATACAGCTTGGAGATGTCTGATATTTTCCCAGGAACCCAGCTTCCGTATTGCAAAAACTTCAATCCCAGTTTCTTCAGATAATCCTTGATGGCCTGCTCGCCAAGCTCATAACCGATCACCTGTTTGTATCTGCAAGGCCGGATGCCAAGTACCAGGGGTTTGGTAGGCTTTGGCCAGTTATCATGCACGTGTGGGCAGAGAATTCCACCAGCCAGTTCGCAGATGAGCTTGGCAGCGCGCAAAGAAGCTGTATCTGTGGCATGATCGCTAAGGTGCCGCTCAAACCGGTAGGACGAATCGGTGCTAAGCTTCAGCTTATAGGAAGTTTTGCGGATCGAGCCAGGATGAAAGGCAGCGCTTTCCAGAACTACTTCAGAAGTGCTAGGGTTAATCCCCGATTGTTCCGAACCCATCACTCCAGCCAGAGCGGAGGGCTCTACTCCATCACCAATCACTAAGTCGTCGCTGTTCAGGATATAAGTTTTTCCATCCAGGGCAGTGAAGGATTCATTATCATAAGCCCTGCGCACCACAATGGCAGGGATTTCTTCGCCGGGAATGCTGCGTAGTTTCGAATAGTCAAAGGCATGCAGAGGGTGGCCATATTCCAGCATCACATAGTTTGTAATATCCACCAGATTACTGATTGGCCGAAGCCCGGATTTGATCAAAGCGGTCTTCATCCAGAAAGGAGATTGACCTATTTTAACTTCACGAAGAAGTCTGGCTGTATAGCGGGGGCACTTATCAGTGTCATTTACGACCAGTTTCAGTTCCAGGTCTTGTGCGTCAAAATGCTTTGGATCGATCTCGCAATCCGGCTTGATCAAAGGCCGGGATAGCTTTGCTGATAGGTCTCTGGCGATCCCCAAATAACCAAGCAGATCGGGCCGGTTGGGAGTGATCTCTAATTCAAAGATGGTATCAGGCAGTTCATAAAGCTCATTAATGCTAAGCCCAATGGCGGTATCGGAAGGAAGCTCGATTATACCGGCATGATTATCCGAAATACCCAGTTCTTTTTCAGAGCACAGCATTCCATGCGATTCCACGCCTCTGATCTTTGCCTTGGCAATGGTAAATTCTGGAAGAGCGCTTCCGGGAAGGGCTATGACGGCCATCATTCCAGCGCGACAGTTGGGAGCTCCACAGATAACCTGAACATAACCCTCTAGTGTTTTTTCAGGATATGGGTGGCTGCCAATATCTACCAGACATTGCTGCAAATGATCAGTTTTGGGAACCGGTTCTGCCGAGATTACTCTGGCGCTGATCACGCTTTGGGGAAGGGCTGGCAGTTCCTTCACCGCCTCCACTTCGATGCCGGCAAAGGTGAGCAGTTTTTCCAGCTCTGCGGTGTTTTCATGTAGCTCAATGTATTTCTTCAGCCAATTCAGAGAGATAATCATCTCAGCTCTCCTTTGAACTGACGCAGCATTCGCAGGTCGTTCTCAAAGAGGATGCGCATGTCGGGGATGTTATATTTCAGCATGGCGATCCTTTCGATTCCCAAGCCAAAGGCAAAACCGGTGTAAAGCTCGGAATCGATTCCCAGAATGTCGAATACATTGGGATCCACCATTCCGGCTCCTCCCATTTCCAGCCAACCGGAATACTTGCATACCCGGCAACCGGAACCGCCACAAACCACGCAGGAAATGTCCATTTCTGCGCTTGGTTCGGTGAAGGGGAAGAAGTGTGGGCGTATCCTGCTGCCAACCTTGCTGCCAAACATAATGGAGGCAAATTGTTGCAGGGTATCGGTAAGATCAGCCAAACTAATGCCTTTGTCCACCACCAAGGCTTCCACCTGATGGAAAACCGGAGAGTGAGAGGGATCGGGCTTATCGTTGCGATAACAGCGTCCGGGTGATATGATCCTGATCGGAGGAGTGAAGCGTTCCATGGTGCGGATCTGGACGGTGGAAGTTTGAGTTCTCAGCAGTCCGCCATTTTCCAGATAAAAAGTATCGGCCAGATTGCGGGAAGGATGATCCGCCGGGGTATTCAGGGCATCGAAGTTGTGAAAATCATCATCCACATCCGGGCCTTCGGCAATCTCAAAACCCATGCTCAAGAATACCTCATCAATCTCACGCCGCACTATGGTCAAGGGGTGAAATCCACCTCTTGAGCTTTCGATGCCTGGCATGGACAGATCATAAGCATTGGCTTTGCCAACGTTCGACCAAGCTTGTTCCCTGATCTCTTTGTTTCTTGTCTCAAGCAAGGCTTCCATCTTTGTCCGGCTCTGGTTTATCAGGTTTCCAAAAGCAGGACGCTCTTCCGCCGGCAGCTCTTTCATCCTGGCAAAAAGACCGTTTAGCACGCTCTTTTTTCCCAGATACTGAGCCTTTACGTTCATCAGGTCGTTTGCTGTTTGGCAGGCTGCAATGTCTTTCTCCGCCTGCTCTACCAATTCCTTCAGCTGTTCTTGCAACTTATCCTCTGATATGATTCTTAATGGTCACACGGATTAAACGGATAAAACGGATCAACACGGATTCATTTTCTAATCTCTGTCCATATCTTGCGTCTTACTTCCGGTTTTGGTCCGTAGTTCAGCAACAAGCCTAATTCGGTGTTTGTCGCTTTTAAATAATTGAATAACTGGGATTCGTGTTCCAAGGTTATCGATGCAGTTGCTTTTAGTTCTACTAACAATATGTTGTTCACCATTAAATCTGCGAAGTATTCGCCGATCACAATTCCTTCGTAGAATACTTTAATGGGTTTTTGAACTTCAACCTTCAATCCCAGCTTTGTAAGCTCATACCTCAGGGCGTTTTGATACACTTTTTCCAGATAGCCGAATCCCAAAGTATTATATGTTTTGTAGAAAGCTCCGATTACTTTCTCGGAGAGCTCATTATCTACTTTGGTGTTTAACATAAATCCGTGTTGATCCGTTTAACCCGTAAAATCCGTGTAACTATTACCCTTTAGCGATCTCAACCAGCTTGGCAAAAGCGGGGGCATCATGCCAGGCAAGGTGAGCCAGAGTTTTGCGGTTGATATCTATATTAGCTTTATGCAGGCCGTTTATAAAGCGGCTGTAGCTCATGTCGTTCAGGCGGCAGGCAGCATTGATGCGGGTGATCCAGAGGCTGCGAAACTGGCGTTTTTTTAGTTTGCGATGCGCAAAAGCGAAGGCCATGGCGCGTTCAACGGTTTGCCGTGCTACGCGATAAGTTTTACTCCGGCGGCCAAAATAGCCACGGGCTTTCAGCATATAAGCTTTTCTTCTGCGGTGGGCTGCTACGTTATTAGTTACTCTTGGCATTTGTCATTCCTCCTGTTTTAGATACCCAGCATCCGGTAAATTCTTTTTTCGTCAGCTTTCACGACGATGGCGCTGGTACGCAGGTTGCGTTTCAGTTTGGGTGATTTCTTGGTTTTGATATGTGCGCTTTTGGCGTGATGGCGCACAATCTTTCCGGTGCCGGTAACTTTGAAGCGTTTGGCGGCCGATCGGTTGGTTTTGATCTTAGGCATTTTTATCTCCTTATCTATTAATCTATGTTGCTCCGGTCGCGATGAACCGGAGGCTAAAGTATTCTGTGTTCCGCTGCCAGGACTTGTAATCAAGCCGGCATGGATGGTCTGGTCTGGTTTAGCTTTCTTTTTCCTGGTCAGTTTCCGGCACAGCTTCCACCACAGGAGCGCTATTCAAAGCTTCGGGGGCAGCGCTTTCTGCAGGTTTGGCTTCCTTGGCCAGAATCTTGTCGATGTCCTTTTTCGGGGTAACGACCATGGAAAGCAGGTTGCGATCGGCAACGGGTTCGCTATCCACGTCGGCAATATGTGCCAGTTCGGCTTTCAGCTTGTCCAGTACCCTGTAGCCCAGCTCTTTGTGTGCCATCTGGCGACCTCTGAAACGGACGGTGAATTTCACCTTGTTGTGCTGTTTCAGAAATTTAACGGCATTGTTTTTCTTGAAGTTAAAATCATGCTCTTCGGTATTGGGGCCGAATTTGATTTCTTTCACTTCCACTTCATGCTGTTTTTTACGGGCTTCTTTGGCTTTTTTCTCTTTCTCGAAGTAGTATTTGCTAAAATCCAATATGCGGCAGACCGGTGGCTCCACATTTGGAGATATCTCCACCAGATCAAGATCGGCTTCTTCGGCGCGACGCAAAGCTTCACGCAGGGAAACCACTCCAATCTGTTTTCCATCACTACCGATCAAACGCACTTTATCTGCGTCGATCTGGTTATTAATGCGCTCTTTTGGCACCACTTCCTTGGTCTTTGCCTTACCACGTTTAATCCGGATTATAAGAACCTCCTTCTTACCGGAAATGAAAAAAGCGGAAACCAGGTTCCGCATTCTTCACAGTAAAGAGTTTACTCTTCATTAATTTATATTCAATGGCCTTAGTAGCTTTGCGCTCTAAGGCAGAAGCATGCGGCTTCTTTTCATATAAGCCAGCTTTTTGATAGGCCCAATCCTGTCAATCACTTTCTTGGCTAACAATCCCTTTTTTTTATTGAGTCTGGTCATAAACTAAGCATAGACTGTTGACAAAGTCCTATAGAACCATGCTACCAGCCTGAGCCCACAGGGCGACAGAGCATAGCGATGGTGGTGAAGCCGCAGGCGGAACCCCTTGTCAGAGTTTAGTGTGTAGTTCCCAAGCCCAGAAGGGCGACAGAAATTGAATAATCGCTTGCCGATGTTCCTCTGTCGCCCTCCGGGCTTAATCAAACCAGGGTTCGTTTATCGAGGGTCTTCGCTTCGCTACGAACCCATCGCTATGCTCTGTCGCCCTGCGGGCTTTGTCAACAGCCTGCACATAACATGCTTCATCGTGTTTAAACCACAAGGAATAATAGCTTTGATTCCAGGATTTTTCACCCTATCATACCGGAGTCATACCGCATGCTCATCCGGTATGACTCCGGTATGATAGGGTGATCAGGGGTAGCTCCGTGGTCTCGACGGAGAGGTATCAGGTTTCAAAGGATGTTCTGATATTTAAACTCTTCGCAGTTGGTAATAAGGAAGTTTATCAACATAAAGTGTCGATGCAACCGATATCTTATTCAATTAGTTATTGGCTCCGGATAGTATGAATTAATACAATACCTCTACAGAAACATCCCATAGGGTAAATTTTGAGAATTATTTGCGTTGCAGCCGACTGTGGATTATTATAAGATCAAGAAAACACTCATTCCGCAATACACTTATGCAAACATCAAAAAAAAGGTGGAGTCCTTGTTATATGGGCAAAGCGAGATATAAATTGTGTTGGAAGAAGACCCCCAAGAATCTTCAGGTTTATGAACATAAAGGATTGGATAAGGAGCGATTATCCAATCCAGCATAGTATGCAATATTGGAGAATAAAATGGGAAAAACTTTACATTCCACAATGTTGTCATGCCCTCCGAATAAGCAGCGTCCGTGGTGCTTTA
>CAZGWB010000075.1:0-13355 GCA_964529335.1 uncultured Candidatus Cloacimonas sp. | reverse complement strand
TGGGAATTTACACCAACATTTGGGACTCAACAGTTTTTCATTAGCTTATGATTGAGAGGTGAATGTGAATACAAGCCAACTTACAACGCTAGCCGTAAACAAGAACGGATTTATCTTCGATCCCGAGAATGGGATCAGCTACACGGTGAATGAAACAGGATTGTTCATTCTGCAAAAGATGCAAAACGGATTGCCAAGCACTGAGATCATAGAAGCTGTGTGTGGTGAGTTCGATGTGGAAAATGATCAGGCACGCAGCGACTATGAGCATTTTGTAGCCATGCTGAAAGCTCTGAGCCTGGTGGAAGAATGATGACCAACCTAAATCTGAGTCATTTGGATATAACGGTTGCCGTTTCTGGGCTAAAAACCGGCGACAATCCTCAGCCCGGTGTTCCAGTAATCCGGAGTATCCGCGCTGCGGGTTTTAGGGGCAAGATCATCGGTCTGGTTTATGATGCGATGGAATCTGGAATCTATCTGGACGGTTTGGTGGATGAAGTGTATCAAATGCCCTATCCTTCCACCGGAGCGGAATCTTTCATGACCCGCTTGGATTATATTCTCTCCCGCAGCAAGATACATGTGGTGATTCCCACCCTTGATTCGGAAATCCCCCTTTACATCCGTCTCGAGAAAGAGCTGATGCAGCGTGGGATAAAAACTTTCCTACCCACCGAAGAGCAGTTTAATCTGCGAGACAAAATTAAGCTGGCTCAGTTCTTTCCCCCCAAAGGTGTGGACATTCCCAAAACCCATCTTTTACAAAGTGCGGACGACATCTACAAGCTGAAGGACGAGCTTGATTTTCCTGTAATAATAAAAGGCCGATTATACGAAGCCTACAAAGCCCTGAACCTCTTTGAAGCGCAGAAATACTTTTACGAACTTCAGGCCAAATGGGGACTGCCGATTATTCTGCAGGAGATCATCCCCGGAGACGAATTCAATGTGGTAATTGTAGGCGACGGCAAAGGGCGCTGCTTAGGCATGGTTCCGCAGCGCAAACTGGTTATCACAGACAAAGGAAAGGGTTTTGGTGGGGTCGTGGTAAAAAACCCCGGCCTTGAAAGCTATGCCAATAAAGTGATTGAAGCGCTGTCTTGGCGGGGGCCATGTGAACTGGAGATCATTAAAAGTGAAGAAGGTGTTTTCTACCTGATCGAGATTAATCCCCGTTTTCCAGCCTGGGTTCGCCTTGCAGAAGGCAGTGGACAGAACCAGCCCGCCGCAACTGTGCTGCTGGCCATGGGTGAAAAACTCGGCAGCTTGCCTCCCTTCAGACCCGGGACCCTTTTCATCAGGCATGCCGAGGATATCATCAGTGACATCTCAGTTTTGGGGGAGATATCTGTAAATGGAGAAATGCTTAGGGAATCCATCGCCACAACCAAGAGCTAAAATGGCTCCCCCTTGGCCTGTAATCACAAAAAAGACTAGGAACTTAACAACGCAGGAATATAGAACATGAAAAAGAACTACACAGCACCCTACATCGAGCGCAATAGCGCCGGCAATCTGAATAAATACGCTCATACTACGGTAGTCCGTCATCAGGACAATATTGACAACATTCCCATTAAAAGCCTGGTGGAAGCTCATGGCAGCCCACTTTTCGTATTCTCCGAACGCAACATTCGCCGAACCTATCGCCGTCTGCAGGATACCATCAGGATTCATTACCCCTTGGCAGAAATCACCTGGAGCTACAAGACAAATTACCTTGGCGCAATCTGCAATATCTTCCATCAGGAAGGTGCCGCTGCGGAGGTGGTGTCGGGCATGGAATACGACATGGCTCGCCGCAAAGGCATTCCCGGAGAAAGAATCTATTTCAATGGCCCCTCCAAACGCACTGCCGATCTACAGCGAGCCATCAGCGAAGGAGCGTTTATCCATATCGACCACCTGGAAGAGCTGTATCTGATCGAAAAAATATCCGATGAACTTAGCCTGAAACCAAAGGTAGCTCTTCGTCTGAACATGGATACCGGAATCAGCCCCTTGTGGACGCGGTTTGGCTTTAACTACGAGAATGGCGAGGCATATCGCGCCGTGCAAAGACTGATATCCGGCGGAAAACTTCATCTGGTTGGCTTGCACACCCATATAGGAACCTTTATCCTGGACCCCAACGCCTATTTTTGGGCTGCCACAAAACTGCTGACCTTTGCCCAAATCATCAAGGACAGCTTTGGGATAATCCTTGATTACATAGACTTGGGTGGAGGTTTTGCCTCATCGAACACACTAATAGACCAATATACTCCCGGAGAGATTGCCTCCCCATCTTTTGAGCAATATGCTGAAGCCATCGGTAATGCCTTCAACGCCTCCTATTACGTAAAAGAGCACCATCCAAGACTGGTTCTGGAAACGGGCAGGGTGCTGGTTGATGAAGCCGGTTATCTGATCGCCAGCGTAATCGGCAAAAAAAACCTGCCTACCGGAGAAAGGGCCGTTATCCTGGATGGGGGTGTGAACATCAATATCACCGCTTGGTGGTACAAGCAGCGCGTTATGCCTACCAAACCTTTTCCGGGAAGCTATCAGAACACTGTTTTCTATGGCCCTCTATGCATGAATATCGATGTGATCCGCAGCGCCATGCCCTTCCCTGATCTCTATTATGGTGATACGGTGTTGATTTCTCCGGTGGGGGCATATAATGTAACCCAATGGATGCAATTTATCGAATACCGCCCCAACGTATGTTTGATCAGCGAAACCGGAAACGTTGAACTGATCAGAGAGAAAGAAGATATCACGGATATCACGAACCGGGAGTTCATACCGGAGCATCTGCGCCAGATATGAAGGCAGGAGAAACATTTAAGTCCATTGGCTCGGTGATTCTGGCCATCCCCCACAGCTATGCATCGATCCTTTTTTCCGATTCGGTGCTATTGGGGCTGATGCTTCTCCTGGTTACCCTGCTTTCCCCGATTGTGGGAGTTTCGGGCTTGATCAGCCTGATCGTGGCAATCCTGATGTCCAGATTGCTCGGTTTTGAAAGCTGGGAATCACGCAGCGGCATTACCGCTTTTAACAGCCTTTTAACAGGAATGACTCTGGGATATTACTATCCTTTGCTGATGATTTCCCTGTCTCCGCTGTATTATCTGGGTTTTCTGTGCCTGATTTCGATGGCTACGCTTCTCTTGTATTTGCTGATTAGCCACGTAAGCTACACTTATTTCCGGATGCCGGCCATGAGCATGCCCTTCACGATAGTCGCACTGCTGCTGTGGTTTTATTTTGCCAGGATCGGTTATCTATCCAATTACCCTTTCGACAAGCCACAGTTGATCTGCTGCGAACCAGCAATGCCGGAGTTCTGGCGTTTGTTTTTTATCAGCCTGGGCTCCATCTTTTTCACCCCGGAAGTTATAGCCGGAATCCTGGTGGCTTTTGCTCTGCTGATCATAACCCGCATCGGTTTCCTGCTGGCGGTTTTAGGCTGGGGCATCAGCTACCTGTTAATGCATTTCAGCGGCCTAAATGTGGTTGGTGGTATGTTTTATCCTGGCTTCAACGGTATTTTAATCATGCTGGCCATAGGCGGTATCTTTTTGTTGCCAGGGAAAAGCTCTTGGCTGGTGGGAGCCCTGGCCACGGCTTTGGGGTTCTTGCTTACTCTGCTGCTAAATATTACTTATCACCATTATAATAGCTTCACGGGACTCTATACTCCGCTCAAGATGCCCGTTTTTGCTTTACCTCTGAACCTGGTGATTCCGCTGATGATCTTTAGTTTGCGTCTTCGGATAAAAACCGGCAAGCCAATCTTGAACGACCTGGGCATCTTTAATCCTGAAAAAGCTCTACAAGTATATCAGGAGCGCTACAAGCGCTTTTACAACCTTGGTATTCCCCAGTTTACGCTGCCCTTGCAAGGTCAATGGCTAATAACCCAGGGTCACAAGGGAGAACACACCCACCGTCTGGATTGGGCTTATGCCTGGGATTTTGAAATGCAGGACAAAGATGGCCTACCCTACGCCGGAAATGAAGAACAGTTAAGCGATTACCTCAGTTTTGGCAAACCTGTTTTCGCCTCTGCGGCCGGAACCGTGGCAGCCATTTTGGAAGGCATCCCCGACAATCCCATCGGGCAGATCAATACCCGCGAGAATTGGGGGAACTATGTTTGCATCGCCCACAGCTATGGTCTATACAGCTTCTATGCCCATCTGAAGAAGGGCAGCATAAACGTAAAACCCGGCGACTACCTAAAGCAGGGTGACAGAATAGGCCAATTGGGAAACTCTGGACGGTCGCCTCTTCCGCATCTGCATTTTCAGATTCAGCTCGGTGCTGAACCAGGTAGCAAGACCAGACTGTCGCATCTGGTTAGCTACAAGCTTCACCACTCGGATGGCAGCCAGGAATTCATAGGTAGTAACGTTCCTCTTCAGGGACAAAAGATCTCAGCTCTAGTGCCCGAGCTTCACCTGCAAAACATGTTGGGCTTGCAGAATCTGAATGAACAGCAACTAATGGTTAGCCGAGGTAAAACGAGAAGCCAGGAAACCTGGAAGGTAAATCTGGATCTGTGGGGAAACTGGCACCTTGCATCCGATCGGGGCGGAGAACTGGGTTTCAGTGTTTATGCCGGAATCTACAATGCTTTGTCATATAATGGAAAGCGCAAAACAGCTCTGGCCGCCTTTGCCCGTTTGATCTCTCGATTGCCTTATGCGGAGAAGCAGGCTATATCCCTGAAAGATGAACCGGCCTTGTCGATCATCACCCATCCGGCCCTCCGGCATCTGCTGCTCCTTATGATGCCTGTCTTCAGCATCTTTAACGCTTCCTCAGATAGCAGCATTCGAGACGACAAAAACACCATAACCGTGGAAACCACAAATCGCTATCGCCTATTGGGAATTACCCTGCATGAAGAAAGTGGAAAAGTGGTAATAGGCAAATACGAAGGCCTTACCGAGCTTAGCCTGTTTCGCAAGGGCAGGATGGTTCTGAAAGCAGAAAGGAAAACTATAGGAGAAACTGACATATGAAAAAAATACTGATCATGGCTCTGCTGCTCTGGCTGGCAGGTATGTCCCTGGCTCAGGGACCGGTTAGCATTACAGATTCTTACAACGCCGAGACCGCCAAGAATTACACGCGCGCCTTGCAGATTATGGAAGAGCTAATTAAAACAGATCCCGACGATAGCTTTTACCTGCTGCGGATCGCCTGGCTGCAATACCTTTTGGGACGCTACAACGAAGCTATCAAAAACTATCAGAAATCAAACAGCATCCTGATCAACCTGGATGCTCAAACCGGGATTCTGAATTGCCAGCTTGCCCTGGGAAAGTGGGATGAAGCCAGAGCCTTGGCCGACCAAATCCTCAAAAGCCATCCCCAAAATCCCGTAATCCTAAGCAAAGCTGCTTATGCAGCCTTTATGAAACAGGAATACCGGGCTGTAGCCGATTACTATCTCAGCTTGCTGAAAATAACCCCCTGGGATATGGAAGCCAGAGGCTACCTGCTGAACAACCTGTATCTGGCCAAGGATATTGAAGCGGCAAAGAAACAATATCAGCTTTTGAAGAAATACTACCCTGAATCCTCTATGGTAAAGGAATACGCCAAGCTGTTGGATAAATAATGCGCCTTTACCTGTGTTTGCTGTTCCTGGCCCTGGCCGGAGCGGGGGTTTTTGCTCAGCTAAGCCCGATGGAGTTAGTTCCCAATTCAGTTGATCCGCCCCCTCCGGACAATGAGTTGCTCAGTCAGGCAAAACAAAGCCTGGCTGAGGGTAATTACACTATGGCAGAAAGCCAGTTTCTGTCTCTCAGCAGGCTAACACCCTTTTCTCTGGAAGCCCGCGAAGGATTACTGGATGCCTTCCTGGCCCAAGGCAAATATG
This sequence comes from uncultured Candidatus Cloacimonas sp., assembly GCA_964529335.1. Lineage (GTDB taxonomy): Bacteria > Cloacimonadota > Cloacimonadia > Cloacimonadales > Cloacimonadaceae > Cloacimonas. The sequence continues at coordinate 7,471 of CAZGWB010000075.1, read as the reverse complement.
GCAAGGTTCTGCAGGAAACCCGGGCTATCGACAAACTACGGCTGAATTTCAATACCAATAACTACCGCGCCTGGGCGCTGCTGAACCTGGGACGCCTTCCCGAAGCCCGAAGTTTTTACCACAAGGCCTTGGATCCCACGATAAAGGGTCTGGCCTTCCCAAGTGTTTCCTGGCAGGGCCTGGCCTATACCTACAAAGCTTTGGGAGATTATCCGGCCTACCGCAAATACCAGCTTATGGCAGGAGGAGCGAACAAGCTGGACGATCTCTCCTTCAGCACAAGCCTGGCTTATAAAGTGCCTGGCAAAGATAAGCAGACCTTTAGCTTTAAACAAAGCTCAGCCTACCGTTCTTGGAGTTTATCCGCTGCTTATGAGAACTTCCTGCTGGAGCGCAAAGCCTATCGTCAGGTTTATTCAATGGAGCTGGGCAAACAACTGCAGCCCATTGATTTGCAGCTTCAAGCCAGAGCGCTGGAAGGCGAGGACGAACGAGTTTACCCCGCCAGACAGATAGGCACAAAACTAAGCCCCAAGGTCTATCTGAACAGCCTTGTTCTGCGGCCTGAGCTGTCATTATCTTACAGCCATTATCCGCGTTTTGACGCCCAACAGCTAAGCTTCTCGCCGCTTGTTCTGCTGCGCGACTATGACCTTGGCTATTCACTTCAGGCAGTTTGGCTGGATCACGAGGCGGTGGATGCGGATAGCCTGCATATTTCTTATCAGCTTAGCCTTGGCAAGAAATTGCCCTGGGGCATGCATGGCTCTCTGCAGGCTGGGTTGGGCAACGATACTTGGGCGTTGGACGCCAGCGGAAACGTGATTGATACGTTCAATCAGGCTGGAGACTATTATGGGGCATCGATAAGCAAGCTTATTGGCAAGCAAGTGCTGCTAACTGCTTACTGGCAGAAATGGAAAAGCGACCAGCTACTGTTTTTTTCAGTTAAGGGATTCTATTGATGAAAAACATCTTGGCTTTTATCCTCCTTCTGATAGTCCTCTTTGGCTGTAACAACCGGGAAAGCCTTATACTGCCAGCCGATCTATCTCCGGCAGATTATCTCGAAGGCAACTTTATTTTAACATATTCAAACTACCTGGTAAAATCCGCCAACGACGACAGCTATCTGTTAATCCACAAAGAAGCGATTGCAGATTCGCTGCTAAGCCTGGGTGATGAGATTGTGTTTTACAGAGCCGAAAGCTTTTCCAGCCGCGACAGCCTGGGAATCCAGGATAATGCGCAGCAATGCAGCGATACCTATAGATTTTCTGTGTTGAGAGCTGGACAAACGATAAGCCTCAAAGCCCGCATCGATCTGGCCGAGGTGTATACTGCCGTAAGCCCGGCTGCAAATCTGCATCTGGTTTCTCTGTCCTACTATCTGAATGCCACAGTGCTGCAGCCGAGTTTCTATAACGAGGTGCGCGCTCATTTTCCGCTCCGTGAAACCGGTGAGTTTGCAGTTTACAGTTTTTCCAGTGCTGCCAACCCTCAGCTCAGCCACAGCGGTTCGCAAGCCTGGCAAGCCTTGCTGCTGGACAGCGATGGCAACCAGGTAAACTTGAATTTCCCCTCCACATACACTGCCCTGGCAGGAGAAATAAGCGTTTCGCTTTCGAGCTCTCTTAGCCAGGGACAGCAGAATCTGCTGGGACAGATTTATCCCAATGCGGCAATCAGTGAACCGGTCGTTAAACTGCAAACCCAGACAGCAGTAAACTCAGAAGTGGCGATTCTGCGCATCGTAAACACTCGCAAGGGAATACTGCAAAAGCAGTGGACGCAGCTAAGCAATTCGGAACTATTCAGTTGGCCGGAAAGCGATCCTGCTAGCGGAACCCCCAACTGGTGGCAGGATGAGAATACCTTCTATGGCTTTCTGAAAGGCAAGGGATCATATTTTTTGCTCAGCCCCCTGGAAGCTCAGACTGCTATCAGCCTTCCCTTGGATGGTAGCATAGACCAGGCCTATCTGCAAGACCTATGGTTTGATTTTAACTCACTGGAGTTATCTGGAGCCTTGCTACAGGTAAATCCGGATCCAGATGTCCAAGAGCTTGTTTCGGACTACTTCAATTCCAATCCTTATCGTTTTAACGGGGTAGTGCAAGCATATGAGCTTCGCTTCTCTCAGGATTCTACACCGCTGGCTGTTTTACCAAACGACGCCTGGATCGAATTTGGCTTCCGAACCTCTATACCTGATGCGCAGAATAACTTGCTTTACCGAGTTTACCGCTCTGCCCAAGAAGACATTATTAGCTACAAAAGCTCTGCCCTTAGCTACGACGCCAGCCACTACAGCCGCAACGGCAACTACATTTACAGCGGGATTAACTCGTCGGCCACCTATCTTTTCGGAGCTTCTTCAGCCCAAGGCAATCAGCTAACCCTCCCTTACTACAAAAGCAAGCAATACTTCCAGTTCGAACAGGCCAAACTAAGCTGGAATGACAGCACAAAGCGCAGCTTCAGCTACCTCAGCCTCGATCTGCAACCGGCTTTAGTTCAGCATAGCTGGCTTTCCGGGGAACCTTTCACGCTAAGCGGACAAAGCGCTTTGGCAGAACTGAAGGCCTACAATGGGTCGGAGCTTGCCCAGACTTTGCCTACAGGTTTATATCTCCATTTGCCCAGAGAGATAGACCAATCTGTGCTGCTCTTCAATAACTACAGCTACCCCCGTCTGAAAGTTTACCACAGCGACAGCAGTTTTAATGGCGAAAGCTACGTTCCAGATTCTGAAGGATGCGGATTTATGCCCGAATTTCCAGGCACCCTGATCTCGGCTCAGCTTAGCTATGCCAATCCCTTCGACTTGCGTGTTTTTGCCAAACAAACCTTTGTGCTTGGCGATTTCCGGCTCTATACCTATGGAACGGCGGAGGCCGACAGCAGTATCGTGCTTCATATCGGCCGGTATGCTACGCTCCCGGATTCTTATGACGTTCTGGCCAATCAGTATGAGTTAAGCGCCAGTTCTTCTGCCTTTCTGATCTCCACTGAACCTGAGGCGGCCTTGCAGGTGTTTCAACCCATGATCTTCTTCAAAAGGCAAACCCGTCAGACCAATCTGCTTTTCTATGAAAGTCTGCCCCAGACTGATTACCGTCTGTATTCCTACACAGAGAGCTCCAGCTTTGATCCCTGGCATTTTTACATAGATGGCGGCTACAACGGCCTTTCTCTGCTGTATAACGGAGGATATCAATCCTTTGTGGAAAATACTTCAGACAATTCGCGCACGGTAGCCATAAGCGGCACTTCAGACACCGTGCTGTCTTTGTATCAAGCTCAGGTAAATGTTCCGCAGTTCTTTGCGGGCAGCGTCTTGCCTACAGGATCCAGCCTGGGATTGCAGAAGCTCACTTCACTTCCCGGAACTTCAAACTTGCTCTCTGCATATTTACTTACCCTAAACGGTCCGGGAGGAAGCAATTTGAATCCAGGATTCTACAACATAGTTGGTGCACCCCGCATGCCCTATGCCTATATTCCGGTGGAAAACACATCAGCCTTAAGCGATGCCAGAGTCTTCTACCGAAATCTGGCCGGAACCACTACTGAACTGAACGTGGTGCAGCAATTCAGCGCAAACTATGCCAATGAGAGTGTGCGAGTGGGTAATTGCTTCATCTGCACCATTCCCAATCCTGGCTTCTTCTATGTAACTGCCCCATAGCCCTGGAACCTAATAATAGGAACACTGATTTGCACGGGTTTTGGTGTTTTCACCATAGAGAACGCCTAAAGTCCCCAAGAATTTTAACCAACGACGACACTGAACCCACCGAACTCCATCTACTCTTGAACTCCTGAACCCTGGAACATGATAATTGGAACACAGATTTGCACGGATTACACGGATTTTCACGGATATATCTTTTCATAAACTCTTTTCCTCTGTATTTTTAGCCTTTCCTCTTGTTTTCTCTGTTGGTCTCTGCTTTTCTCCGTCAACCTCTGCTTTTCTCTGTGTTGAAAAGAATTCCTCTGCTTTTCTCTGCTTTTCTCTGTGGTTTTAATAAAAAAAAGCTCTGCTTTAGCACTATTCTTCGCAGCAAAACCCGCGAACTGAGCGGTTCAGCTCCCCATCCCACTTCTTATCTCATTTCTTCTGTGTTTATCACAGAATCCCTCTGCTTTTCTCTGTGTTGAAAAGAATTCCTCTGCGTTTCCTAGTGATAAAAAAATCCTTGCCTATTTCTGGAACGCTTTATATCCTGCACCACATAAAAGGCATGGTTTCTGAGCAGCATCTGGCTTTATTCATGGCAGATACTATGCATTAGCCTTGCCAGCGAAAAAAAGGAATTGAGTATGGACTGGTTTAGCAGAGCAGATAAGCCCTCACGAGCGGCACAGAACTTACCAGAAAGGTTGCTAACCTCCAAGGTGATCCTCAGCCTGCTGTTGTGTTTTGGTTTTTTCAATCTTAATTATATTCTGCAAGCCCAGCCTACCCAATCATTGGCAGCTCAGATAGAAGCGGCCAGAGAAGCCAAAAACCGCATTCAACTTACAACTTTACTTATCAAGCAAGGGGACATACATAGCTCTGCAGGAGACTATCAAGGAGCTCTGAAAGCCTATCGCGAAGCGTATCAATTGGCTCTGCAACGGCATAACAGCGATGATCAGATCTTCGTGGCCGCCCAGCTAGGAAACACCTTCGATCTGATGGGCAAGCTTACCGAAGCCCTGCAGTGGTATAAACAAGCCCAAAACACAGCCCTGCAAAGCGGTGAAACAGCAAATCTCTCCAATATTCATGTTAATCTGGGAAACCTCTACCTGAAAATAGGTTCTTTTTCCAAAAGCTTGCAGCATTATCAACAAGCCCTGGAAATCAAACGCCAAAAGGACGATCTTCCAGGTCTGGCAAACGTGCTGCTAAACCTAAGTATCTATTATCTTAAAACCGGCAACTACGAAAAAACTCTGGAATACCAGCTACAAGCCCTGGATCTGCGTCGCAGAATTGGCGACAAAAGCTTGATGGCCGCTACCCTCAGTTCCATCTCAATCACCTACCGGCACCTGAAAAATTACCCCAAAGCCTTTGAATACAACCAGCAAGCTCTAGATCTGGCCAAAGAACTGAATAATCCTGCCAAGATAGCCAGCTATTACAACAATCTGGGTGTGCTGTATTATACAACCGGGGATCTAGCCAAAGCCAAGGAAGCCTATCTGAAATCCTATGAACTGAAAAAGGATTCTCCAGACAATCAAAGCGTGCTCAGTTCGCTGCACAATCTGGCTGAAATCTCGATCCAGCAGAATCGACTCAAAGAAGCAAAATCCTATCTGGACAGGGCAAACTCCCTGTTGGATGGAACTCAGCTTTATGAGCTTACCCGCAGTATTACAAAGGCAAATGCCGATTACTATGAAAAAACCGGTAATTACCGGAAAGCCCTGGATTATTACAAACGCTTCTGGACAATCAGCGACAGCCTTTCCAACGTGGAAAAAATGAGCCAGCTTAGCGAACTGGAGATAAAATACGAAGTTCGAGAAAAGGAAAAACACATCGAACTCCTAACCAGAAACAACGAGCTTACCCAACAAGACCTGAAAAAGAGCACCCAACTAAAAAACTCCCTTATGCTGATCATCGCGCTGATTCTGCTTTCTGCAGTTATCCTCATCTGGCGTTATCTTAGCATTCTAAAGCTGAATCGCAGCGTTATGGCGAGCCGCGAAGAACTGAACCGGTTGAATCAGGAACTGGAAAAACGCGTGGAATCCGAAGTGGAACACCGTAGAGAACAGGAGCAGAAAGCTTTGCGTCAATCAAGGCTTGCTCTTTTGGGCGAATTGGCTGCCGGAATTGCCCACGAACTAAATCAACCGATGCAAACCCTGTCCCTTACCCTGGAAAATATCATGCTGGCCATTGCAGATGATAAGATGGACGATGAATATCTGAAGCGAAAGATGAAGTATTTATTCCAGGATATTGGCAGAATGCAGTCAGTAATCGAGCATATCCGCCGCTTCTCACGTAGCTCCGAGGAAAGCGAGAGCGGTAGTTTCCAGCTCTATACAAGCATCCAGAATGCCTGCTCTATGGTTAAAGACAGATTTGAGCTGCAGGGCATAAACTTCAGGCTCTCAATCGCCGATAACCTTCCGGAGATTAGCGGCAATCAGTATAAGTTTGAGCACGTTATCCTTAATCTGCTAACCAATGCCAGAGACGCCATTCTGGAAAATTTGCAGCATGGCAGGATAACGGTTGGCCTTATCGAAATAAGCGCAGACCTGGAAGCCGACAAAATTGTGATCTGGGTAAAGGACAACGGCTGTGGAATAGAACCTGAAATACAGGACAAAGTGTTTGATATCTTTTTCAGCACCAAAAGCCTGGACAAAGGCACAGGGCTGGGACTTGCCATTTCGGCTGGGATTATCCATGGCATGCATGCCAGCCTGAGCCTGGAATCTGATCCACCCGCAGGAACCACGGTTCGCATCAGCATACCGGTGCCTTCACCGGAAAAAGCATAGAGAAGCAAGGAGGTAAAAATGGATTTTAAAGTATTGATTCTGGACGACGAAGAAAGGATAACCTTGGAGCTGAGTGAATATCTGCTCCGCAAAGGATTCAAGGTAAAAACCGCCTCCCGGCCTTCTGAAGCTTTCAAGATACTGGAGAACAACCTCTTCGACATTATGATCCTGGATATCCGCTTGCCTGAAATGGATGGTCTGCAGGTTTTGAAACAGGTTAAAGAAGCTTATCCGGCCATGGAAGTGCTGCTTATCTCCGGACATGGCGACATGGATACGGTGATCGAAGCTCTGCGCCAAGGGGCCAGCGATTACCTGAAAAAACCCTTCCGCCAAACTGAGATCATGATCGCTATCGAGCGGACAGCCAGGTTTATCGGACTGCAACGCAAGATAACCCAACTCGACAACGATAAGTCTCTGATCAGCAAAGAACTGGAACGAAAGGTGGAAAAAGACTTCATCGGCGATAGCCCGACCAGCAGAAAACTGTTGGAAGACACTTTGCGACTGGCTTCTTTCGCCGATACCCCGCTGATTATAAGCGGTGAAAGCGGCACGGGAAAAGAGATTATCGCCCGGCTGATTCATTATGCCAGTCCACGCAAAGACAAGAGCTTCTGTCCCATTAATTGCGCTGCCCTTCCTGAATCGCTCCTGGAAAGCGAGTTTTTTGGATATACCCGCGGTACTTTTACCGGAGCCCTGCAGGATAAAAAAGGCTATTTGGAAATGAGCAAAGGCGGAACCCTCTTTCTGGATGAAATCGGCGATATGCCATTGATGCTGCAAGCAAAGCTGTTGCGCGTTCTGGAAGAAAAGAAATATATGAAAATCGGGACGAATATCGAGGTGCCTGTGGACATAAGGTTTATCGCCGCCACTAACCGGGATATCGAAGCCGAAGTGCGGGAAGGACGCTTCCGCAAAGACCTCTATTACA
>CAZGWB010000074.1:0-13399 GCA_964529335.1 uncultured Candidatus Cloacimonas sp. | reverse complement strand
AAGAAACCGTGGAAACCACTTGCACAGGTGTGGAAATGTTCCGCAAACTTCTGGACGAAGCCCAGGCCGGAGACAATATCGGTGTCTTGCTGCGCGGCTTTGCCAAGACTGATGTGGAACGCGGCCAGGTGCTTGCCAAACCGAAATCCATCAAACCTCACACCAAGTTTATCGGTCAGACCTACGTGCTTACCAAAGATGAAGGCGGACGTCACAAACCCTTCCAAACCGGTTATCGTCCCCAGTTCTATTTCCGTACCACTGACGTTACCGGCAGCCTCACCCTTCCCGAAGGCGTGAAAATGGTTATGCCCGGCGACAACGTTCAGATTCAGGCCGAACTTATCACCCCCATCGCCATGGAACAGGGTCTGCGCTTCGCCATCCGCGAAGGTGGACACACCATCGGCAGCGGTGTGGTATCTTCTGTGATCGACTAAGAAACGGATAAGAAACTACAATGAGAGACATCATTATCCTGGCTTGTGAAGATTGCAAAAACAGAAACTACACCACTACACGCAATAAACGCAAGCATCCGAACCGGATGGAGCTGAAGAAATTCTGCCCCACCTGCCGGAAACACACAGTTCACAAACAGCGTTAAGCTGAAAAGCTAAATAGATGTTGCGCAGGACAGTAGTTCAACTGGTAGAGCACCGGTCTCCAAAACCGGGGGTTGCGGGTTCGATTCCTGCCTGTCCTGCCACATTTTATGCCAACGCAATAGTAGAAGCTGCAGCTGCCTGGCTTACAGAGGATGATTCACTCTGGCCGGGAAGGGACAAATAGAATGAAATTCGAAAACGTAAAGCACTTTTTCCGCGATGTTCGCGCTGAAATGAAATCAGTTAGCTGGCCAAACAAGGCCGATTTGAAGGAAGGCACGATAGTAGTGCTGGTGATGTCCACAATTGTGGCGGTATTTTTGTCCCTGGTAGATTTTGGTTTCAGCAAGATAATCGAGCTTGTATTCTAAGGGCAGGGGACGAAGCAATGAAATGGTATGTGCTCCATACCTACTCCGGCCACGAAAACAAGGTAAAGACCACTATTGAAAAGGGTTTGGCAGGAACAGAACTGGAAAAGCTGGTGGGACGCCTGCTGGTTCCAGTCCGTAAAACTTTTGTAATCCGCGAAGGCAAAAAAATAGAGCGGGAGAAGAAGCTCTTCACATCCTATGTGATCCTGGAAGCTGAAATGACTCCCGAACTGAAAACCTATTGCCTGAACATAGCTGGGGTAACCAGTTTCCTGGGGATCAGTAAAGACCACAAGGAACCGGTAGCCCTGTCTCAGGATGAGGTTGACCGCCTTTTGGGAATCACTGATCCGGAACGCGACCTGAAGACCTTCTCCTTTATGCCTGGAGATATGGTTAAAGTTAGTTCCGGGCCTTTTTCCGATTTTGAAGGCATAGTCCAAAAAACCGCTGAAGACGGTGCCAAACTTACAATAGAAGTAACCGTTTTCGGACGCAGAACGCCTGTGGAGCTTAATGCCAACCAGGTGGAACTGATCAAGAAATAATAACATATACAGAGGTAATAGAAATGGCAAAACCCAAAGATGCCGTGGCAGTTATCAAGCTGCAACTCCCAGCCGGTAAGGCTACTCCGGCTCCTCCGGTCGGTCCCGCCCTTGGTCAGGCAGGCGTAAATATCCCGGAATTTTGCCGTCAGTTTAACGAAAAAACTGCCGATCAACCCGGAATGGTATTTCCGGTAATGATCTATGTGGCAAAGAATAAATCTTTTACATTTGAGATCAAAACTCCTCCGGCCGCCGTGCTCATCAAAAAGGAAGCCGGATTGGCCACAGGAAGCGCCAACCCCAACAAAAACAAGGTTGGCAAGCTAAACAAAGAACAGCTAAAGAATATAGCTCAACAGAAAATTCAGGACATGAATTGCCATTCCCTTGAATCCGCTATGAGTATGATCGCTGGAACTGCACGAAGCATGGGCGTTACCATTGATGACTGATGCTTCGGGTGCAGGAGATAGTATTCATAAGGAGAGTCAATGAAACATAGTAAAAGGTACAACGTTGCCTACACGATGTTCGACCGACAGAAGAGATTCGACCTCACCGAAGCTCTCAAACTGCTGAAGTCTTTACCGGCCAGCAAGTTTGACGAGACGGTGGAGCTCCATTTCAATCTGGGTGTCGATCCTCGTAAAGCCGATCAGCAGATACGCAATTCCGTAGTGCTGCCCCATGGAACGGGAAAAACAGTGCGGGTATTGGTTTTTGCAGAAGGCGATAAGGCAGATGAAGCCAGACAGGCTGGCGCCGATTACGTTGGTTTGGACGACCTCGTAGAGAAGATATCGGGCGGTTGGTTCGATTTCGACGTGGTTGTTTCAACTCCCAATTTGATGGGACGTATCGGAAAACTGGGACGCGTGCTGGGTCCCAGAGGATTAATGCCAAACCCCAAGGTGGGGACAGTTACCATGGATGTTGGTAAAGCAGTGGAAGAAGCCAAGGGTGGAAAGGTAACTTATCGTGTCGATAAGTTTGCCAATCTGCACGTTCCGGCTGGGAAGCTGAGCTTCGAGGAAGACAAGCTGAAAGATAATCTGAAGGCTATTCTCGGTGCCATCATCAAAGAACGTCCCGCCACTCTGAAAGGTGTGTTTATAAAGAGCATTACCCTCTGCACCACCATGGGTCCTGGAATCAAGATTCAGGTCGCGAGCGCAACCTTGGAAGCAAAGAGCTAAGGGAGAGTAGAAGCATGGTTCAAAATGTTAAATATGACATTGTAAAGGACTTGACAGCGAGATTAAGTGGCGCAAAAGCGATCGTACTGGTGGATTATAAGGGAATAAACATCGAGCAAGTGAATCAATTGCGCGACCGCTTCAGAGCTAACCAAGTGGATTACTTTGTCCAAAAGAATACCCTGATCAAGATCGCCCTGAATGGGATGGGTATTTCGGAACTGGATAACTATCTGATGGGTCCCACGGCAGTGGCAGTTTGCCAACTGGACGAAGTAGCCCCCGCCCGTGAACTTATCAAATTCTTGAAAGAGGTGATGGAAGACGCCAATTTCCCAAGTTTCAAAGTAGGATACGTGGCAGGACACGTATTTAGCGCAACCGAACTGGTTGCCCTGGCGAAACTCCCGTCCCGCGAAGAACTGCTTGCCAAGGTGCTTAGCTGCATGAATGCTCCGCTGAGCAACTTCGTAGGTGTAACCCAGGGCATTATCCGCAAATTCGTGTATGCGGTGGATGCCATAGTAAAAAAACAAGCTGAAGCCAGCTAAGAAATTATTCATATATCCGATGGAGGAAAGATGTCCGATAAAAAACAGCAAGTAATTGATCTGATCAAAGAGATGACCGTTCTGGAGCTCTCTGAATTAGTAAAAGAAATGGAAGAGATATTTGGTGTATCCGCCGCTGCTCCCGTAGCCGCCTTTGCCGCTCCTGCCGGTGGTGGTGCTGCTGAAGCCGCCAAAGAAGAACAAACTGAATTTGACGTTATCTTGGCCAATGCCGGCGACAAGAAGATCAATGTGATCAAAGTAGTCCGTGAAATCACCAAGCTTGGCCTGAAAGAAGCCAAAGACCTGGTAGATGGTGCCCCCAAAATGGTTTCCGAAAAGGTAAGCAAAGAAGAAGCTGATTCTATCAAGAAGAAATTAGAAGAAGCCGGTGCAACTGTCGAGGTCAAATAAGGCGTTTTTACGCTTGAAGAATGTCCAAAAAAAGTCCGCAAGGGCTTTTTTTGGACTAATTTCAACCCTAAGGCGTTCCACAACCATGCAGCAATAGCTGCTTTCCCACCAAAACACATGCCGTGCCGCCAAACTGGCGTGAAAAGCGGAACCTGATAACAATAAGAGCCAAAAAGTTGGTTTACAAAACCTAAAAGGAGAGAGCTTTTGAGAAAGGTCAAAAGTTATTCCCGAATATCCGGAAGATTCGCTGAACTAGGTATCCCCGAAGTAGAGATACCAAATCTTCTGGCTATGCAAGTGGATTCTTTTTATGAGTTTTTGCAGAAAGATATCCACCCTCAGCGCAGAGACAAGAAAGGCCTGCAGGCCGTATTTGAAAACATCTTTCCGATCGAAGACACCAAAGGGAACTTCCTTTTGGAATTCATCGAATACAACGTTCTGCAGGAAAAGTACTCCATCGATGAATGTCGTGAGCGAAATCTGTCCTATCAAGCTCCACTGAAAGCTAAAATGCGCCTCAGCGTTTTTGAGAACAATGAAGGCGAACGTGAACACAAAGACACTCTGGAGCAGGACGTTTTCCTTGGCGAAATACCTTTGGTAACCGAACAGGGAACCTTCATCATCAATGGAGCTGAAAGGGTTATCATTTCGCAATTACAACGCTCTCCCGGTGTATTTTTCTCGGAAGAAAAACACCCCAGCGGCAAAACCCTCTATTCGGCTAAAGTGATCCCTTACAACGGTTCTTGGCTCGAATTTGACATTGATATCCACGACGTGATGTTCGTCCATATCGATAAACGCCGTAAACTCCCCGTTACCACTCTGCTGCGCGCCATCGGCATCTCCACCAATGAAGACTTGCGCAGAACCTTTTATCAGAGCGAAACCCTTGAGCTTAAGGCGGCCAAAAACCGCCACCTTTATACCGATATTTTCGAAGCTGACAATCCCGAGCCAATTGCCATAGCCAATGAGCAGTTAACCGATAAACTGATCAAAGAATTGGGCGAGAAGAACATCACTAAGGTTGAGGTGATAGACTACGATTTCGAAATTGCCCGCAAAGTTCTGGAAAATACTCTCGCCAAAGACCCCACAACTAATCGTGAAGAAGCCCTCAAGAAGATTTACAGTCTGATCCGTCCCGGAGAAGACGCCCCCGTGGAAGCAGCTCAGCAGCTCGTAGACCGGATGTTCTTCAACGAAAAGCGCTATAACCTCGGCGAAGTGGGACGTTACAAAATCAACAGCCGCCTGGGCATCGAAGTTGACGAAAACACTATGACCCTTACGGTGACTGATTTCGTGCATATCTTTAAGACCCTTATCAATATATATCATGATGAAGACGAAGTGGACGATATCGACAATCTGGCCAACCGCAGAGTTCGCACAGTTGGCGAATTGCTTCAGGAACAATATACGTCCGGCTTGTCCATGGTGGCACGCATTATTCAGGAACGCATGGCTATTTCAAATATCGATGAGATAACCGTTCATGACCTCGTTAATAGCAATGCCCTTATTTCTGTGGTGCAGTCGTTTTTCCTTACCGGTCAGCTGTCGCAGTTTATGGAGCAGACCAATCCTCTGGCCGCTTTGCGTCATAAACGTGCTCTCTCGGCTTTGGGTCCTGGCGGTCTGGCGCGTGATCGGGCTGGATTTGAAGTGCGTGATGTGCATGCTTCGCACTATGGACGAGTTTGTCCCATCGAAACGCCAGAAGGCCCGAACATCGGTCTGATCGTTTCACCGGCTATCTATTCACGGATCAATCATCTGGGATTCATCGAAACACCCTACCGCAAGGTTGTGGATGGCTATGTAACCGATGAATACGAGTTTTTTGACGCCGCCCAGGAAGAAAAATACACCATTGCACAAAGTGATGTGCATTTGGATGACCGCAGGAAGATAACCGATGAGATAATTTTCGCACGTCAGAGAGGCGACTTCATTCAGGTGAGTCCTCTGGACGTTCAATACATGGATGTGGCACCCCAGCAGATGGTTTCCGTGTCTGCCGCCATGATTCCGTTCTTGGAGCATGACGATGCCAACCGTGCTCTGATGGGCTCGAACATGCAACGTCAGGCCGTTCCGCTGATCAACCCTCAAGCTCCGCTGGTGGGAACCGGAATGGAAAAGATCGCTTCCATGGATACCTCATCCATTGCCGTTGCACCTTACGACGCGCTGGTAACAAACGTTACTTCGGCTTACGTTGACCTAAAGCCGATAAACGAAAAGGACGAAGCATTCTATCTTTCGTCTGCCAACCGAATTTACCTTAAGAAGTTCGTTCGCACCAACCAGGACACCTGTAATAACCAAAGGCCTGTAGTCCGCATTGGCGACACGGTGAAAAAAGGACAGCCGATTTCTGACGGTGCTTGCGTGGAAGACAACCGTCTGGCATTGGGCACCAATATGCTGGTGGCCTTCATGCCCTGGTATGGGTATAACTACGAGGACGCCATCATTCTTAGTGAAAAGGTGGCCCGTGAAGATACCCTTACCTCCATCTATATTGAAGAGATGGAAGTTCTGGTGCGTAATGTGAAAAACGGCAGGGAAGAGCTGGCCTACGATATTCCCAATGTTCCGGCTCATGCCTTGCGTAATCTGGATAAAACCGGTATCATCCGCGTTGGTAGCGTAATCCATGCTGGCGATGTGATCGTTGGTAAAGTTACTCCCAAGAGCATCGAAATAGATCCTTCTCCGGAAGAGAATCTGATGCGTGCTTTGTTTGGAGATCGCGCTGGCGACTTTACCAACAGCTCTCTGAAAGCCAAACCCGGAATGGAAGGCGTTGTGATAGACGTGAAAGTATTTTCACGCCTGGAAGAAGGAACCGATCTGGAAGACGAGAATGATGACAAGATTCAAAAGCTGAAAGGTGACTTGAATCTGCGGCGCAAAAAAGTTGAAGAATTCAAGGAAGAAAAACTCAGCAACATTCTGATCGGCCAGATTGCCAAAACCATCTGGGATGAAAAGACCAATCAACCTTTCATAATGCCCGGAAAGAAGATCAGCAAAGAAGACATCAAACGGATCAACTTCAAGAAATTGGATTTGGACGTGGAACTGGTGGAAGACCCGGAAACCAATAACTACATATATTCCCAGATCGCTCTAAAGATAAAACACTCGCTGGAACAAAGCGACAACGTATATAAAAAACAACGTGAACGTATAAAACACGGCGACGAACTGCAATATGGAGTTCGCAAAATGGTGAAGGTTTATGTAGCCAAGAAACGGAAAATTGAAGTGGGCGACAAAATGGCCGGCCGTCACGGAAATAAAGGTGTGATCTCCATCGTTGCACCCATAGCCGATATGCCCTTCTTGGAAGACGGAACTCCCGTAGACATAGTTCTGAACCCCCTGGGTGTGCCTTCCCGTATGAACATCGGTCAGATCATGGAAACTCACTTGGGAATGGCAGCCAGAGCGCTTGGTTTCGAAGTGGAGACTCCAATCTTTGACGGAGCTACGAACGAGGATATCCGTGCTGAACTGCGAACCGCAGGTCTGGCAGAAGATGGAAAAAGCGTGCTCTACGACGGCAAGTCCGGCGAACCATTCAAAGAACGCGTCACCGTGGGTGTAATCTATATGATGAAGTTGAATCACCTGGTTGCCGACAAAATGCATGCCCGTTCCACGGGGCCTTATTCCCTGATTACGCAGCAACCTCTGGGCGGAAAAGCTCAGCATGGCGGACAACGTTTGGGAGAAATGGAAGTATGGGCTTTGGAAGCCTATGGTGCAGCCCATCTGTTGGAAGAAATGCTTACCATCAAGAGCGACGACGTGGATGGGCGCAACAATGCCTTCAAAGCCATTACCCGCGGCGAGAATCCGCCTCCTCCTGGAGTGCCGGAATCCTTCAACGTGCTCACCAGTGAGCTAAAATCACTCGGCTTTGACATCGAATTCCTCAAAGACGAAGAGAATAAGTAGGAGAGAGAATCGTGCTAAAAGATACAAGACGTGAGATCAGACCCAGTGAATACGATGCCGTGCGCATCAAGATCGCCTCTCCCGAAACTATCGCCAACGAATGGTCGCATGGCGAGGTTACCAAGCCTGACACCCTGAACTATAGAACTTTGAAGCCCGAAAAAGACGGTCTCTTTTGTGAGCGGATCTTTGGGCCGGAACGCGACTATGAATGCGCTTGCGGAAAATATAAAAAGAAACGCTTCCAGAATACGGTTTGCGATCGTTGTAGCGTTCTTGTAACCACTTCCCGTGTACGCAGAACCCGCATGGGTCATATCGACCTGGCGGTTCCTATCGCCCATATCTGGTTTGTGAAAAGCGCTCCCAGCAAGATCGGAACTCTGCTCGACATGACCGTGAAAGACCTGGAACGGGTTCTTTACTACGAGTCCTACATCGTTATCGATCCAGGGGACAGCCCCTACGAGAAGATGGAACTGCTGGAAGTGGATGAATACTACGAAATCCGCGATAAGGTTGGCGACAACTTCCTGGCCCTGATGGGTGCGGAAGCGGTGAAGGAACTTCTGGCCAGGATAAACCTAAAAAACGAGGCTCTTGACCTCAGAACCCGCCTCAAATTTGAAGAATCAGCTCTGAGAAAGCAAAAGCTGATCAATAAACTGAAAATTGTAGATGCCTTCATCAAAAGCGGTAATCTGCCAGAGCATATGATTCTGGAAGCCTTACCGGTTTTACCCCCAACTTTGCGGCCGTTGGTTCCGCTGGAGGGTGGACGTTTTGCCACTGCAGACTTTAACGACCTCTACCGTCGCGTGATAACCCGCAACAACCGCTTGAAAGGCCTGCTGGAAATTCGCGCACCTGAGGTTATCCTTCGCAACGAAAAGCGTATGCTGCAAGAAGCCGTGGACGCTTTGATTGACAATAGCCGCAAGGCTCGTCCGGTGCGAGGCCGGGGAAACCGTCCGCTCAAATCCCTTACCGATCAATTGAAGGGCAAGCAGGGACGTTTCCGCCAAAACCTTTTGGGTAAGCGTGTGGACTATTCCGGCCGTAGCGTTATTACCGTTGGCCCGGAATTGAAGCTATATCAATGCGGTATCCCGAAAGACATGGCAGTTGAGCTGTTTAAGCCCTATCTGATCGAGAAGCTTCAAAAGATCGGGGAAGTGGACAAGGTAAAGAACGCCAAAAAGCTGATCGAGAAGAAACAGCCTGAGATTTGGTCGATCCTGGAAGACGTGATTCGCGATTATCCGGTTCTGTTAAACCGTGCTCCCACTCTGCACAGGTTGGGTATTCAGGCTTTCATGCCAGTCTTGACCGACAACAAAGCCATTCAGCTGCATCCCATGGTCTGCGTTCCTTTCAATGCAGACTTTGATGGAGACCAGATGGGTGTATATGTACCGCTTTCTGTGGAAGCACAGATCGAGGCTCGAGTGTTAATGCTCTCCACCCGCAACCTGCTTCTGCCTTCCAATGGGCGTTTGGCCATGGCTGCAAACCAGGATATCGTTCTGGGCTGCTATTACCTTACCATGGAGGAAAATCCAGCTCCGGAAGATACCAGAACTATGCGGCATTTCTATTCTGCGGATGAAGTAATAGCCGCTTATGAATATGAAGAGCAGCTTTGTAGCGTGAAGGGCGAGAAGGTGAAAGACCGCCAGCTCGATCTGCATACTTGGATCAGGCTGAAACACCCCACCGAATACATCACTACCACAGTGGGACGAGTGATCTTCAATCAGATCATACCCCCAGAAGTTGGCTATCAGAATATCACCTACGACAAGGGTAAGCTTAATGACCTGGCCATGCTGTGTTTCGATGCAGTAGGGCAATGGCGTACTGCCGTTATCCTGGATGATCTTAAACAGCTCGGTTTCCGCTATGCGACGCGCGCCGGGGTCACCTTCAGCTTTGGCGATATCGTAGTTCCCGAACGTAAACAGCAGATTATCGAAGACTCAGAAGAAGAAGTAAAAAAGATCAACGATCTGCATATGAAAGGTGGGATCACCGAAAACGAACGTTTTGGCCGTGTGGTGGATATCTGGAAAAAGACCACGGTGCGCGTAACCGATGAAATGATGGAAGAGCTTTCGCAAACCCGTCATGGCCTGAACTCCATCTTTATGATGTATAAATCAGGTGCCCGCGGTAGCAAAGACCAGATCAAACAGCTGGGCGGAATGCGCGGTCTGATGGACAAGCCTACCAAAATAGGGGTCGGCGGTGGAGCGGACGTTATCGAAACCCCCATCAAGAGTAACTTCAAAGAAGGCCTTACCGTGCTGGAATACTTCGTTTCTACCCACGGAGCCCGTAAAGGACTGGCCGACACTGCTCTTAAAACAGCCGACGCCGGATATCTGACCCGTCGTCTGGTGGATGTTGCCCAAAACGCCATCATCACAATTGATGACTGCGGAACTACCCGTGGCGTGCACATGACCGTTCTGAAAGAAGGCAACGAGATCGTGCAAACCCTGGCCGAAAGAATTCAGGGTCGAACTGCCGTGGAAGACATCATCAGTCCTATCACCGGTAAAGTGTTAGTGGCAATGGGTGAGGAAATCAGCAACAAGATGGCCAAAACTCTCCAAAACCACGGCCTTATTTCTGTGCATGTCCGCAGTGTTTTAACCTGCGAAGCCGATCGGGGAATTTGTGCAAAGTGTTATGGACGAAATCTTGCCACTCAGAAGCCCGCCACCATGGGTGATCCGGTTGGCATCATCGCCGCTCAGAGCATTGGCGAGCCCGGAACGCAGTTAACCCTGCGAACCTTCCACATCGGTGGTGCCGCTTCCACAGCCACAGACTTGGCGGAAGTGGTATCCAATCAGGATGGAATTGTCAAGTTTGACCGTATGAATACAGTCACCAATACCGAAGGCCAGTTGGTTTCCGTTAGCCACTTGGGAAAACTCATCGTGGTGGATGAAACAGACGAGAACAAGGTTTTGGAAGAATACAAAGTGGAATATGCCGCCACCGTGCATGTGCAGGATGGACAGAAGATTGCCAAAGACACGAAGCTATTGTCTTGGGACCAGTTCAACAATCCTCTGATCTCCACTGCCAAAGGCAAGCTGCATTATGAGAACTTTGTAAAAGATATTACTTTCAAAGAAGAATACAACGACATCACTTTCACCCGTGATATCACCATCATTGAGTCCAAAGACCGCAAGAAACAGCCCCAGTTTAAAGTGGTTGGAGATGATGGAACGGTTCGTCTGATTCCGCTGCCCACCGGACTTGTGATCAGGGTGGCAGATGGATCTTTCGTCCACACTGGGGATATCTTGGGTCAAACATCCCGTATGACCATCAAACAGCGGGACATCACAGGTGGTTTGCCCAGAGTGCAAGACCTCTTTGAAGCCAGAGTGCCAAAGGACAAAGCAAAGATCTCGGATATCGACGGTACCGTAACCATCGGTGGACTGAAGAAAACCGGCCGTGACATCTTTGTAACCCCCACCAATGGCATCTTTGCCCCTTATGATGGCAAAGTGACTACCTATACCGACGAAGATAAGAACCAGTTTGTCGTAGTTCTTTCGGATAAAGCGGTTTATGCCGAGAACGACGGTAAAGTGAGCATCGTGGAAGAGAACAAGAAAAAGTTCGTTCACATCGCCAAACGTAATCAAAAACCAACCGTTTACGAAATCCCCAAAGGGATGCAGGTCATCGTGAAAAACGACGAATCGGTAAAGGCTGGAACACCTCTCTGCGGCAAGGTTTTTGCCGTTCCGCAAGAACAGGAGAGCATTGTGGCAGCCGGAGACAGCGTTTCCATCCATCAGCCCATTGCCGGACGCAAGTATGTGATTCCTTCCGGAAAACGCATCATTGTGCACCAGGGTGACTACGTGGAAAGCGGAGACGCATTGTCCGATGGCCCGCTTGATCCGCACGACATGCTGGTGAAAGGGGTGATCGAAGCGCAGCTTCTGATCCTGAACGAAGTGCAGGAAATCTACCGTAAACAGGGCGTGAAGATAGACGACAAACACGTTAGCGTGATTATCCGTCAGATGTTCAAAAAAGTCCGGATCACCGAAAGCGGTAGCACCAGCTTCCTGCAGGGCGACATTGTGGATAAAATATTGGTGGAAAAGGAAAACCGCGAAGCGCTCAGCTTTGGGAAAACTCCCGCTCAGTTTGAACAGCTCTTGCTGGGCATCACCAAAACATCTCTCTTGACGGAAAGCTGGCTTTCTGCAGCGTCGTTCCAAGAAACTACCAAAGTGCTTACCAAAGCAGCCATCGAAGGCCGTGTAGACCGCCTTGAAGGCCTGAAGGAAAGCATTATTCTTGGTCATAGAATCCCTGTGGGAACCGGTACCAAAGCTTACAACGCCATGCTCAAGAAAGCTGTGTCCGAAGGTAAAACGGTGGCTCAGATCGTTACCGAATTTGGCCATCCTTCCGCCAGTGACGAGAGCGAGGATTACCTTGATTTCTAATGGATACGGGTTAGCAGTATAACCCTAATATAAAAAAGGAGAAAATCAGTGCCAACCATCAACCAACTGATCCGCAAAGGAAGAACCGAAGTTGAGAAAAAGAAAAAGAACAGGGCGCTTATGGAATGTCCGCAAAGGCGCGGAGTATGCACTCGTGTTTACACGACTACGCCCAAAAAGCCCAACTCGGCTCTCAGAAAAGTAGCACGTGTCCGTCTTGTGAACGGATTTGAAGTAACCGCATATATCCCCGGCGAAGGCCACAACCTGCAGGAACACTCAATCGTTCTGGTGCGCGGTGGCCGCGTAAAAGACCTTCCTGGTGTCCGCTATCATATCGTGCGTGGAGCCCTCGATTCCGCCGGCGTGGAAAAACGTGAAAACTCTCGTTCCAAGTATGGAACCAAACGCCCCAAAGCCAAAACGGCTGCCAAGAAATAGGGAGGAGATGAGCAATGCCAAGAAAACGCAAAGCTGTAGTCCGGGAAGTGCTTCCGGATCCCAAATATAACGACATCGTCCTCACCAAATTTATGAACTGCCTTATGAAACAAGGCAAGAAAAGCATCGCCGAAAAGATCGTTTATGGTGCCTTTGACATCATCGCCGCCAAAACCAAGCAGGAACCCCTGGAAGTGTTCAAGAGCGCTCTGGAAAATGTGCGTCCCTTGGTGAAAGTGGTTTCCCGCCGCGTAGGTGGATCGAACTACCAGATTCCCATGGAAGTGAACGAAAAGAACGGCCGGGCTCTGGCCTTCCGCTGGATTATTTCCTATGCCCGCGGCAGAAGCGAAAAAACCATGACCGAAAAGCTGGCCGCAGAATTGATGGCAGCTCACAAAAAAGAAGGCTCATCCATCAAAAAACGCGAAGATACCCACAAAATGGCCGATGCCAACCGTGCCTTCGCACATCTGAGATGGTAGTAGAATTACTTTATACTAGCAAAAAAGGGTGGACATCAGTTCACCCTTTTTCTTTGTCTGGAGCTTAGGTGGGTCGCTTGTGTAAATGACCATCTTTTACAGGATATATTGCAGTTGATATTCAATAATGGAAAAGTTGGGCTGGATGCATACCTGTGGTTACGCAGGCGCTTCATCCCAGGCTCATAAATTCCATCACTGCTGGACTATCGATGCTTCATGTGTCAAATCTGATCATCCTATAATACTGGAGTCATACCGGAGTCATACCGGATGAGCATGCGGTATGACTCCGGTAT
>CAZGWB010000073.1:0-13705 GCA_964529335.1 uncultured Candidatus Cloacimonas sp. | reverse complement strand
GAGTCATACCGCATGATCATCCGGTATGACTCCGGTATGATAGGGTGATCAGGGGAAGCTTCCTTATCTCGACGGAGAAGTGAAATGGTTACGGGTTTCAGGTTCAGGTGACAGGGGACAGAACAGCATCAGGCATATACATACTGATGCTAACTATGTGCAACAGTCTTTGCAGTATTACTTTGTCAAAAGCCTGCACCACCAACGAGGTTGTAAATAACTCCGATTATTCAACAGTCTTATGATGTGTATATGGGATGATCGCCAGGGAGCATCCCCGAGTGGGGTAGGAGGCGGGTTAGATTTTTTCGTTTGTGTGAATCTGAACAGATGTGTGTGATGTTGTGCGAAAGCGAACATTATGGTGTCTTGCAGCAATCCCAGGAGAAAATCGACCTGCGAAGTAAAATGTGCCTTGGATGACATAACAATATGATGAATAGCTATTTAGTATGCCCAATAGCCCCGTTCGAGGCCGTTGGCGCGTTTTTTTTCATAGGTTCGGCATCAAACTTGCTTATCTTATTAGGAATGCGCATGAGCGCACGATTTAATGCGGTTTAATAGAAATGATAAACAACAAGGAGAAAACATGAAGAAGAGTATTTTGATACTCACCCTGGTGTTATTGGCGTTCAGTCTGCTGGCTGCGCCAGGGATGATAACTCTGCAAAACGCACCAACCTCGGTGCAATTGTTACAAAGTAGCCGGGATGGATTCAGCGTCCGCTATTGCCTTGGCGAGCTGAAAACCAAGCAAATCAGCACCAAGGAAGGTATCTGGACCGAGCTATCTTCCGACCAATACACCAGCACCAATGTAACGGGTCAGCCGGCTCTTCCCTTGATGCGGCAATTGATCAGCGTTCCTCTCGGTGCTTCGGTAAGCATAGGATTTACAAACAAGGAAGAGATCAGCTTAAACCTGGCCGAAAAGGGCGTAAGCTATCCTTTGATGCCCCGCCAGGAATCTGTTTCCAAAAGTGCAGACCTGAAAAATCTGCCTTTTGTGGTAAATCGTGAGTTTTACAACTCCAACACCTGGACGCAGGATCCCTCGATCAACGTAACTGAGCTTGGGATGATGCGTGGGATGAGAATTTTTGCTCTGGACTTCGTTCCTGTGAAATACAACCCCTATCTCAAGAAGATCGAAGTAATCGCCAACGCTGAAGTGGAAGTACGTTTCAATGGAAGCGATCATGTGGCCACAGAAGCTCTGCAGGCCAAGACATACTCGCCGGTTTTTGAAACTGCATTTGCTAATACGATAATAAACTATGAACCAACCCGAGCGACCCTGAACCGTTTTCCTCTGGGCTATCTGATCATCCTGCCGGATAACTTTGTAGCCCCCATGCAGCCCTTTATAGACTGGAAAAAACGCGAAGGATACAACGTCACCGTAGCGCCAACCTCTGTGACCGGCACTACTGCCAATAACATCAAGACTTATCTGCAAAACCTTTGGAATTCTGCTACTCCTGAAAATCCAGCTCCCTCCTATTTGCTTATCGTGGGTGACGTCGCTCAGATTCCAAGCAATAGCGGAACCACAGGAAGCCACCCAACCGATCTAACCTATGTGCGTCTGCAAGGCACAGATTTCATGCCTGAAATGTATTTCGGCCGTTTTTCCGCTACTACCGTGGCTGAAGTGACCAACCAAGTGAATAAGACCTTGATGCACGAACAATACACCATGCCAAACGATGCCTATCTGGCGAATTCGATCCTGATCGCCGGCGTGGATGGCACCTTTGGCCCCACCCATGCCAATGGGCAGATAAACTATGCAACTACGAACTATTTCAATGCCGCACATAACATTACTCCTCTCGTTCATCTTTATCCTGGCTCTGGAAGCCAGGATGCGGCCATAGTCCAGGAAGCATCAGCCGGTGCGGGCTACATAAACTACACTGCTCACGGCGACGTAACGAACTGGTATGACCCAAGTTTCACTAATTCAAATGTGAATTCCCTCCAGAATACCAACGAGTATTCCTATGTGGTTGGCAATTGCTGCCTTACCAGTAAGTTTGATAGTGCTGTATGCTTTGCAGAAGCTTGGCTGCGTGCTGAAAACAAAGGCGGTATAATCTATATCGGTGGAACCAACAGCACCTACTGGGATGAAGACTACTATTGGGGTGTGGGCTACAAGCCACCTGTAAATCCCTCAGGTTCTCCTTTCATAGCCAATCGTACCGGTGCATATGATGCCATATTCCATGATCACAACGAACCCCTGGCAGATTGGGCTGGAAATGCCGGATCACAAGTTTTGATGGGCAATCTGGCAGTTGTGCAGTCGAATAGCAGCCGGATAAACTATTACTGGGAAATATATTCCATAATGGGTGATCCGTCCCTGGTTCCCTATATGGGCATACCTCAGCAAAACAGCTATCAAGCTCCTGCCCAAATGTTTTTGGGCATGAGTACCCTGGATATTCAGGCCGATCCCTACAGCTACGTGGCACTATCCATGAACAACGTGCTTCACGGGGTTGGTTTGGCCGACGCTACCGGTAATCTGACCCTTGTATATACTCCCTTTAATGAGCCCGGAACGGCTCAATTGGTTATCACTCGTTCGCTGCGCCGTCCCCTGATCGCCAATATCCAGGTTATTCCAAACTCAGGACCCTACGTTACAGCAGGTCAGCTTGTGATCGCAGATGGTAACAACAACATTGCCGAAGCTGGAGACAGCTTTAGCATAAGCCTTGATTTCAACAACGTGGGTGTGTTGGATGCCACGAATCTTACCGCCAGCATCAGCACCGACAGCCCTTACATAAACTTCAGCACTGCCAATGCAACCCTGCCAAATATCACCGCCGGACAAACGATCAACATGCCTTCTTTGTTCAACGGCAATATCCTGGCCAGCGTTCCTGACCAGCATGCCCCTCTTTTTACCATCATGATTAGCGATGGCACTAATGAATGGACAACCCAGCGCAGCATGGTAGTAAATGCTCCTAACATCGAATTCGGCAATTACTCTCTGTTTGATTCCAGCGGAGATGGTGTTTTCCAGCCTGGTGAAACAGTGACGGTTACTCTTAATCTCTCCAATTCTGGCCACATGAATTCCGGTGGTGGTTCTTTACAGGTAGTGCTGAACAGCCAATATGCCACAGTAGATAACTCACTATTCACTCTGCCTCCCATGCCGGTAGGGGGAGGAATACCGATCGTATTCAATGTAATGATCTCTGCTGATTGCCCTGCCTCTGAGATCATTGCTCTGGGAGTAGCTCTGGATGCTGGAATGCAACTGATTAATTTCAACTTGATGATTCCCATTGGTACAGTGGGTGAAGGCTTTGAATCCAATGGCTTCACCGCAATTCCCTGGGTAAACACCAGCGCCAGTCCCTGGACTATCGTTTCTGGAACCAGCAATGTGCATAGTGGAAGCTACGCGGCAAAATCCGGCTCCATTGGTAATAATGCAAATACTACGCTTCAGATAACGCTTAATATCCCTGCAGACGGAAACATCCGCTTCTGGAGAAAAGTAAGCAGCGAAAACAACTATGATTTCCTGAAGTTCTTCATCGATGGCACCGAACTCGGTTCATGGAGCGGAAGTCAGGCCTGGGCTGAGATGACCTATCCCGTTAGTGCCGGCTCTCGGACTTTCAAATGGACTTACAGCAAGGATGTGTCTCAAACTGGTGGCAGCGACAGTGCCTGGATCGACGACATCGTTTTCCCTGGCATGGGCGTTTTGAATTCCCCAATTGCCTATACCGGCACAACGCAACTAAACTATACAAGCGTGATGCCCAATACCACCGTTAGCGCAGATTTTGCTCTGCGTAATCTGGGCAATGCCACTTTACAGGGCATCATTTCCACTCCTGAAGGATTTGTGCTTAGCCAGGATGGGAACAACCTGCCCATGGACTATGCCTACCAGGTGGAAGCTGGACAAACAATGCTCTATACCCTTAGCTATAATGCTGGAGATACAGTTGTTAGCTTCACATCTGAGCTGATTATCTCCACAAATGATCCCCACACTCCCAATCTGAATATTCCCATCAGCCTTACCAGCGGTTCTGATGGTGATGACCCAGGAATCAGCCCGGTTGTTACCGCTTTGGATAATAACTTCCCCAATCCCTTCAATCCCGAAACCACCATCCGATTCTCATTGAAAGATGCCGGACAGGTGAGAATAAGTATCTACAACCTCAAAGGTCAGATGATCCGCAGTCTGCTGAACGATAGCAAGGCTGCCGGCAATCACAGAGTGATCTGGAATGGAAAAGACGACCGCGGAGCCAGCGTTTCCAGCGGGATCTATTTCTACCGGATGGAAGCCACAAATTACTCAGCAACCAAGAAAATGATGCTGATGAAATAGACTTGTTAAAGGGCAGGCATCCTGCTGGATGCCTGCCTTCATCTTGAATAATGGATTTTTATATTTACGAACCAAAGACGATAAAGAAAGAAAATACAACATGGAACTCGAGGAGGAACCCATGAAACGCTTGTTTATAACCGCTCTTCTGTTGCTGACCATCCTCGGTCTGGCAGCCGAACAGGTTGTGGTTAGCCCCTATCCAAACGAGATAAGGCTGCTTAACAGCAATCCGAATAATATGCAACTGGAGTTTACACTTGGCAGTTTTGACCGCCAACCTGTAAACATCAATGGCAGTATCTGGTATAACCTTAGCCAGAAGAAAGCCGGACTTACCCTGGAAGCTGGAATGCCGCAAGTCCCGGTTATGGCTGCCAGCTTGATTATTCCTGGCACGGCTGCCATGCAACTCAATACGCAGGCCAGCGAGTATGTTGAGTTAGCGCTACCGGTAGCTCCCTCAAAAGGCAATCTGACCCGTGACATAGACCCGGATAGCGTTCCCTACAGCTTTTCCAGTTTCTACCAAAGCACTGGCAGCTATCCCATGGAAACTGCCTACCTCACAGAACCCTTTATCATGAGGGATTACCGTGGGATTACAGTGCGTTTCCAACCCTTCGTATATTATCCCTCCACAGGTACCTTGAGAGTGTACACGAAACTGATGTTGTCGGTTAGCACAAACGGCATTGACCTCACCAATGCCATTAGCTCACCCAAAACAAGCTACTCCCGCTATTTTGAAGATATTTACCAGAATATGTTTTTAAACTTCGCCGAAGCCAAATATCCCTCTTTAGGAGAAGAAGGCCGGATTCTTGTTATCAAAAACAATATGTTTGACACTGCGATCCAACCCTGGGTGGATTGGAAACGGCAGATCGGCTTTACTGTGGATGTAGTTGATGTATCTGTGGCCGGACCAAGCGCAAACCAGATAAAAACATATATCCAAAGCCAATACGACCTGAATAACGGCCTGATGTTCGTGCAGATCGTTGGTGATGCACCACAGGTTCCCAGCCTCAGTTCTGGAGGCGGAGGAAGCGATCCTTCGTTTGCTCTTCTGGCTGGTGGAGATAGCTATCCCGATATATACGTAGGTAGATTCTCAGCTCAAACTGTGGCTGAACTGGAAACCCAGGTTCTGCGCAGCGTTCATTATGAAAGAGACATAGCCGTGGGGGCCGATTGGATCCAGAAAGCATTCGGCATTGCCTCCAACGAAGGAGGTGGAAGCCAGGGAGACATGGGCGAAAGCGATCAGGTGCACATGGAAAACATCCGCACCGATCTGCTAACCTATGGCTATACCCAGGTTGATCAGATCTATCAAGCTCAGGGTGCAACGGCTGCGATGGTTACCACCAGCGTTAATGGGGGACGGGGCTTTGCCAACTACACCGGTCATGGCTCAGCCACTACCTGGGTTACCACAGGCTTTAGCAATAATAACGTAAATGCTCTCACCAACGACTATATGCTGCCATTCATCTGTTCTGTGGCGTGCGTTAACGGAAATTTCGTAAGCCAAACCTGCTTTGCCGAAGCATGGCTGAGATCGGTAAACGAAACTACCGGAGCACCGGCCGGAGCAGTGGCCTTTTATGGATCAACCATCAATCAGGGTTGGAATCCTCCCATGCGTGGCCAGGATGAAGTAACCGACCTCTTGGTTGGCAATCTGAAGCATAGAATAGGCAGCCTTTTCTTCAATGGCTCGTCCAAAATGATTGAAGTATATGGCACCAGCGGGATCAGCGAATATAAATGCTGGACAATCTTTGGCGATGCATCCTTAATGGTTCGCACCAAGAATCCCACCGCACTTACCGCTGTTTACAATCCTGTCCTGTTCATCGGAATGAGCAGTTTCACGCTGCAAACTGAGCCTGGAGCCAGAGCAA
Source organism: uncultured Candidatus Cloacimonas sp. (assembly GCA_964529335.1). GTDB lineage: Bacteria > Cloacimonadota > Cloacimonadia > Cloacimonadales > Cloacimonadaceae > Cloacimonas. The sequence goes on along the minus strand of CAZGWB010000073.1, from coordinate 7,405 downwards.
CACTCAGCGCTGCCGGAACTGTGTATGGAACTGCCGTAGCAGATGCAGCAGGAAATGCTGTGATCAATCTTTTCCCTGCCCCGTTGGAACCCATCGATCTCACCCTTACCATAGTGGCTTTCGACAAGCAGACCTATATTCAGACCATTCAGGTTTTGCCCAGCGATGGACCCTATATTGTGGTTGACAGCACCGATTTTTCGGACAATAACGATAATATCTTCAGTTATGGCGAAACCATCCAGATGAGTATGAATCTGGAAAACATCGGCAGCGAAATTGCCTCCGGAGTCAGTGTCGCTCTTAGCACTCTGGATAACAACGTTAGCATTTTGAATCCCAACCTCACTATTGGCGATATCGCCAGCGGAGCAACGGGTAATAGTGGTGTTTTCAATATTCAGCTGTCCAATAGTTTTCCTGATCAGCATGTTGTTCCGCTTACGGTTACTATCACAACTACCGATGGCGACGCTTTTACTTACGAGCGCAGCTTCACTGGCAATGCTCCAGCCATAAACTGGGGTAATCTGCAGGTTGATGACAGCCAAGGCAACAATAATGGCCGAGTGGATGCTGGCGAAAACGTAACGGTTACCTTTAACGTGTCCAACAACGGCCATTGCGAAGCCACCAATATCACCAGCACTTTGGTGGTGAATGGGGTTCCGCACCTAATAACCCCCATAATTTCAGAGATCAGTTATCTGCCGGTTGGCGCTACCGGACAGATAATCTATAGCATTACCTTCAGTTCCCAGATTCCGATGGGAACTCAGGTGCAGCTTACAGCTATGACGATGTTTGGCGATTACTTGGAAATGCATACCTACAATATCGTGGTAGGCATGGTAATGGAAAACTTCGACAATGGCTTTGGCAATTTCCCCTGGACCTTCCAAGGTGGAACCTGGACTGCTTCCACAGGCAGCTTCAACGGTTCACTGGCTGCAAAATCACCGGCTATTTCCCATAGCGGCAGCACCAGCATCAGTATTGCTCTGTCCTCTCCTCAGGACGGAGAAATCTCCTTCTGGAAAATGGTTTCCTCCGAACAGAATTACGACTATCTGAAGTTCTACATCAATGGCGTTCTGAAAAATCAATGGAGTGGAACCACAGACATGTGGAGCCAGGTTACCTATCCCGTTACCGCCGGTAACAACATCTTCAAATGGGAATACATGAAGGATTCCGGTACTTCTGCTGGCAGCGATTGCGCCTGGATAGACGACGTGGTTTTCCCCAGTACCGGAGAACAATCAGGGACACCAGCCTTTGTGATCGATACTCCAACCATCGATTATCAACTGGTGCAATATAATACCACCGCCACTGTTCAGGTCACTATTTCCAATAGTGGAACTGCTTCCATGCTGGGAACTCTTAGCACCACCAGTCCCTTCTCCTTGGGCGATCTGAATATGCCGGTTCAATCTCTGGAATATGTTTTGGGAGTTGGTGAATTCATGACCTTCGATGTGAATTTCAGCCCTACTCAACAGATGGAATACAACGGTGAATTGACGATCACTTCCGATGATCCTTTTGCCCTTACTACGGTTATTCCCTTGCATGGTGTGGGTGGTATTGTAGCAAACGAAGACCTGGTTAATCCAGTGGTTACCGCTCTGCATGGCAATTATCCCAATCCCTTCAATCCAACTACTACCATCAGCTATAGCGTACGTGAAAAACAACCGGTTCAACTGGTTATTTATAACATGCTGGGACAAAAGGTAAACACCTTGGTAAATGGCGAAGTGGAGCCCGGTACGCATAGTGCTGTCTGGAACGGACGTGACAACAATGGCCGTCCTGTGGCCAGCGGAGTATACTTCTTCAAGATGCATGCCGGAAAATACACCAGCACCAAGAAAATGATCCTCATGAAGTAGGTTAACTAGTTAACGCGTTAATAGTTGAAGAAAAACCCCGGAGATAATCCGGGGTTTTTTACTGTGAATAAAGAAGATGAACATGGTGGACTATCTGGACAAATTGGACAAAATGGACTGGAGGTTCCTTTCTAAACTTCTGCTAATGATTATCAAGCCTTGTTTCACTTTTCCATCTTTCCACTTCGTTATGGGCCACCACACCAAGAGCCACTTCACTACTTCTCTAGCTGAGAACTTCTCCTATACTGACCAAAAACCTATGGTCAGATGTGCAGATGAATCGCAGGGATAATCTGGCCGTAAGTAAAAGACCTTTGCTCACCACTCGAATTGTGGTGTAGCGTTACCATATCTCAGCCAGCATCTGTGATCTCAGCTTTTCCAGTTTGATGATTTTCCAGGCAGAAAAAACCCCGGACAAACCGGGGTAATTACAGATTGAATAATTACTATGGGATTTACTTATTGCAGCAGCTCGATCACCAGGAACTTCTGCTTGCGGAAATTGGTAGGATCAGTAACGGTTAAAACATTGCTGCCATCCAGTTTCTCCACTTTGTAGGAGGTGGCCACATGGTTTGAGAGCACTGCATAACCTTTTTTGGTGAGGGGGAAACTGATCTGCTGAGTATCCAGCAGGTTGATCTGAGTAAATTTTTCCACCATCAGATTATGAGCCACGGTTGTCACTTTGCCGATACCCAACAGCCCACCTTTGCGATCCACAATGCCTTTGTCCATCAGTTCTTTGCGCGTTCCAAAGATGTAATAGACAGTGTTGGCATCGATGTTTTGCTGAGTGATGGTCTGCTGCTTTTCGCTGATGGTTTGTTCACGTTTTTGAATTTCGGCCAGGCTGGTACGGCGTTCTTCTTCCAGAGTTTCATTCAGAATTCCCAGGCGTTTTTGAAGCTCATCCATGATGGCTTCTTTGTCGGCTATACTGGCTTTCAGCTTATTCACAATTTCCTGCACACCTTTCAATTGGCTGCGAGATGAGGCAAGCTGCTTTTCCAGGTCGGAGATTTTCTTTTTGTCCGCTTCAATCTGATCGCGCATATTGGCAATGGAACTGATAATCCTGCTTCTGCGGTCTTCTGGAGATGTTCCCGGAATCTCTTTGTTGGTAAATAGCTGGCCGGACAAGTCACGGTCGAGCGATTCCAGGCTGGACTGGATTTCTCCTATCGTTTGCGTTGAATTATCATAGAGCTCTTTCAGCTCTTCATTACTCTTCATTAGGGCCTTGGTTTTGCCATTGGAGCCCATCCAGAGGACGCCAAAGAGGACAGTCAGGATGGCGAGAATGGCCAGGACAATCGCTGTGGAAGCTTTCATACAATACTCCTTTAGAAATTATTGAACTTGACATATAAATCATAGACCGATTATGTGTCAAGACAAAAGGAAAATCCATCGTGAAATACGTCTATTTAAAACTCTGGACCTGTGAACAGCAGAATACATCATTTATGCTCGAGACTGTATATTTACTCCCGGAATTGCTTGTTTTACAAATGAAGGGCAATCGGCAGCTCTGCGTTTACTTATCGGCAAAGAACTCATTTCCCTTTATTACTGAAAAATCCACCGTGAAAGAAGGGGCTAGAAACATCTGGCCGAAACTGAAAAACAACACTCTTTCGGGTATCAGGATTGCCTCCAACGATCGAATTGTATATATGGACTTGCAACACAAGGATATCTATGGGGAAAGCGTTCTCCATACTCTGGTCTTGGAATTAATGCCCCCCAAACCCAATGCGATCCTGTTGGGTGAGCATAACAGGATAGTGGATGCTCTTTTCAAGTATTCTTACGCAGATAATTCTCAACGCCAGGTTTTGCCAAATCTTCCGTATCAGCCTCCAAAGACCTCCTTTATCCCCAATCCGCAGGAGGAACAAATCCAGCTTCCTGATAGCTGCGATTCTTGGAATGGTTTTTTCTATGACACTTACCAGGTGATCTTGCACACTCCTACAGCTACGGATGCTTCTCGTAAGGCAGAAAGTTATTTGCTAAAAGAGCTTAAGAAACTGCAGAAGAAGCTTGCTGCACAAGAGCAAGACCTTGGCTTTGCTGCTCAGGCCGATTATCTGCTGGCTTGTGCAGAAGCTTTGAAGCCGAACTTGGGTTCCATTAAACCAGGTCAGACCAGCTTTCAAACAATAAACTACCTCTCCAGCGACCTGTCTGAAATTAAAATGGATTTGCTGCCCGACAAAAGCCCCAAGGAAAACCTCCAACTATACATTAAGAAGTATCATAAAGCCAAAAATGGCTATCAGATCATCCAGGAGAATATCAGCAAAACACAGGTCGAGATCGATCAGGTTTTATCGCTGCTCAGACGAATCGAGCAGGGAGAGCAACTGGATCTGGAAGTTGCCAGTTCTCAATCAGTAAGACAGCTAATCAGCACGGCAAACGCTTCAAGCAAATTGTTGAATCTGCACTTGGGCGATGAGTATCAAATCGTGATCGGCCGGAAAGCGCGAGAGAATGACTTCATCACCACCCAACTTGCCAAAGCGCATGATTACTGGTTTCACAGCCGTATCTATCATGGCGCACATGTTCTGCTGCGTTGCTTCAAAAAGCAAACTCCGCCTCCAGACTTGATAGAATTGTGTTGTAATCTGGCTGCAGGTTATTCAAAGGCTAAGAATTCCCTCAATGTTCCGGTGGATTATACCCAGATCCGCTTCGTGCGCAAACCGCGTAAAAGCCCTCCTGGCTTTGTTACTTACACCAATCATCACAGTGTATATGCCAGCCCCATGGATATCCGTAAAGCCAGAGAGATACTATGCGAAAAGCAAAGCTGAATGCCCTGTTGATAAAACAGAGCGAATATGGCGATTCCAGTCTGATCTACAGGTTTTTTACCAGAGAGCATGGTCTGATCGGTGTTTTGGCAAAAGGAATCCGCACGAAAAACGATGCTCTGGTAGGGCTATGTTATTATGAATTAGGAGTCTATGAACCAAAGGAGCCAGGGCTGTGGCTGTTTGGGGAAGCAAGCCTCAAGCAGGACTATTCGGTTTTTCCTTCCACGGCTACCTGGGCTGTTGCGGAATGCGGAATGGAACTGGTAAGTCAGATCATTATCGCTCAAGAAGATATATCGTCTGCGTTTGATCTGGCGCATAGTTTTCTGGCTTATCTGCAGAATATAAACAACAATGCAGTACTTATTCTCTGGCGGTTTATGCTGCGGATAACGATCAGCAGTGGGATTGGCAATCCTTTTTCCAATTGCTGTCTATGTAATACCGCTTTTCTTGAGTATCCGGCTTACCTTGTCTCCAAGGGAGGCATGCTTTGCCGGACTTGTAGCCGCGATATTGCTCACAGCGACGACCTGATTATGCTCTCTGAGCAAAGCATCAGAATCATAAGTCTGCTGCCTGAGATCGGGAATCACCTTGGCTCCATCAAGCTAACTCCGGCCACGGTGCGAGAGATCAATTCAGTATTCGAGCACTACTGGCTGGCGCATCACAAGCATCCCCTAAGACTAAAAAGCTTGGCTTTGCTTAGCCAGTTTCAGTTTTAAAAAGGCTCGAACTGGTTTTTTTGCCAATAATACTGCTCGGCATCCTTTTGCACGGTGAGCAGATCATCGTAATGCTTGCTTTCCCAACGGATCATAAGTTCGTAGAACGATTTCAGGGTAAGATTTTCCGTTTCGTTCAGGCAGTTGCGGTAATGTTCTATTGCGTCTTTTTCCAGAAGCAAGGCAGTGGAGATGGCAGAAAATAATACCTGATCCTCGCCGATTCTCTTCAAGAAAGCGTCGGAAATCATGGGATGCTTATTCCAGTCTTGTCCAATTGCATTACTCAGATCGCTGGGTTGAAGATCATTGGATATTTCCTGATAGTATTGCAGCAGATAGTTGTAATGCAGCCTTTCTTCTTCCCGGCGGGAAAGAAAGAATTCCTTTACTTCTTTGTCGTTGGCATGATTTGCGGCATTCTGGTAAAGAGTTACACTGTCCATTTCGCCTTGCATGGCTTTTTTAAGGGAGTTCAAAAGCTGTTCTTTCAGTGCCATTTATTATATCCTCTTCTTTGTTTTTCTGTCTTTTTGTAAACAGTATAACTCAGATTTGAGATCATGCATAGGGTTTTTTGGGCAGTCCGGGGCCCAAGGAACTGAGTTTTGCCTCAATGCATCTGGGTTTGGGGGATGCTTACCATGCCATTAAGATAGATAACTGCTTTTCCTCTTATCAGGATGCGGTTTTCCGCCATGCTTACCTTAAAGTGCCCACCTCTGGAAGAAGCCTGATAGCCTTTAAGTTCTTTTTTCCCCAGTATCTCAGCCCAATAGGGAGCCAGGAAGGTTTGTGCGGAACCGGTTACCGGATCTTCATTGATCCCTTCCCAAGGGGCAAAATAGCGGCAGATATAGCCCTTATCATCAGCTGCGGTAATGGCTATTCCAAAAAAGGGTGCTTCTTTTATGGCGATCAATGAATCGAAATCGGGCTTTACTGCCAGCACCGCTTCCGGGCTGTCCAAAACAACAATCAGATTGCGGGTGGCTGGAGCAAACAAGGTTTGCAGAGGCTTCACGTCGCCCAGGGCAGCAATCACCTCATACTCCGCATTGTATTGTTTTGGTAAGTCAAGCGGGAAATCGAGCTGCACTTCATCATCTATTTTGTAAGCTACAAGCTCACCTGATAAGCTGTTGAAGCGGAGTTCCCGGGAAGTTTTTTCCCAGTCTGAAAACAGGTAGGCGGCTGAGGCCAGTGTGGCATGTCCGCACAGGGGAACTTCCACTTCGGGAGTAAACCAGCGGATATAGTATCTGCCTTTTCCTTCGGGCAACAGAAATGCCGTCTCAGAAAAACCAAAGAGCCTGGCCAGAGATGTCATTTGTTGAGTGGATGGATAGTTCTCTACCATTACCACTGCGGCAGTATTGCCATCAAACAGGTGGCTGGCAAAGGCATTTACAAAGGCAACGGGGTATTCCATTACATGCTCCTGGGAGGATTATTCGTCAGCTTCATCCAAAGCGGCGGGATTGTGGCTATAGACAAAGTTATGCGTTCCGGCTTTTACCAGATTTTTCAGTTTATCTGCTGTTACTTCCACGATGTCCAGATAGTCTATCGTATTCAAACCTCCTGCGGCATCACATTCTCCATTCTGGATTTGTAGCAGAACGTTTTGTCGCTGGTTGCAATGAGTCTCGTTGATGCGTCCTTCCATTTCGATGATCTTGTAGGTATATTCTTCTTTCAATTCGGCCAGGTAATCGATACTTAGGTCAAGCATGAAGATCAATTTGGAATGCAAATCGTCGATCACGGTAGAAAAACAATCACAGAGTGGAATCTTTTGAGAAGGAATCTGGTAGTTTAAAATCCGGTTTATCTCTTCGGTAAAATCTCCTATTTTCTCGATATCGTTAACGGTGTGCAGCAGTGCGGGAATTTTTTGAATGATATCGTCTGCGTTTGTTTTTTCGTTCACGGCAACCAG
>CAZGWB010000072.1:0-13926 GCA_964529335.1 uncultured Candidatus Cloacimonas sp. | reverse complement strand
ACTGTTTCAGTTTACCAATGATCCAGACAGCCTGAAAGCCAAAAACGCCATGTCACTGATCGCCGGAGTGGGGGACAGCACCCTCATCGTACCCATAAAGGCACATTTGACAGAGAAGCGCTATATTACTGCCTGCATCTCACTATTGGGCAGCATTAAAAGCGAAGAAAGCGTAAAGCTGCTCAGCGAGTATTCCTTCCATTCCAGCGAAAGATATCGCTATCTGGTGGCTCGCAGCCTGAGGTCTATCGATAGCCCCTCTGCAGCCAAGGCTCTGAACGACATGGCAGGAGACAGCTCCTTCCTGGTAAAAGCCCTCATTCGTCAATGGCGCAAGGAGAAAAGATGAATCCCGGTAAACAACGCTTTGAAGATTATCTTACCGAACATTTCCCTGATTCGCCAAAACTTATTTCCAGCTTCGAGCATTTTCATCAGTTGCTGGCCACTGCCAATCGCAAGGTGAATCTGGTTTCCCGCAATCTGCCTCCCGACCGCTATTGGGTGCAGCATTTTCTTGACAGCCTGCTTGCCCTGGAATGTTTGGATTTGGTGGATAAAACCGTTCTGGACTTTGGTTCAGGTGGAGGTTTGCCTGGAATTCCCCTGAAACTTGCAGTCCCTCAGTTCAACCTGATCCTGCTGGATTCGGTGCAGAAGAAAACGCGTCTGCTTCAGGAATTCGTAAGTGAATTGAATCTGGCCAAGACCACTGTGGAAGCATCCCGGCTGGAAGACTATGCCTTTCTGGCCCGACGCCCCAGTTTCGACTATATCCTGTGTCGGGCTGTTGCCCTGGAAGAACGCTATGTTCCTCCTTTGCGGCGTCTTTTGAAGCCCAGCGGGATGGTGATTTTTTATAAAGCTCAAAAACTGGACGACCTGGAAAAGCTGCAGTGTGAGATTCTCTGGGAAGGCTCTGATCCAGACTTGGGAACCAGACGCCTGATCGGGATCAGGCAGAAGAACCTGATGATGCGCTAAAAACCAATGAAATTATTAAGGAAGTTATGGCGAAAGTAATAACTATAGTAAACCAAAAAGGCGGGGTTGGTAAAACCACTACCGCGGTAAATCTGGCTGCCGGACTGGCCGTTCTGGAAAAACGCACTTTATTGATAGACTTTGATCCCCAGGGCAACGCTTCCAGCGGAGTGGGAATAGATAAGGACAAAACAGAACTGCAGGTGTATGATGCCCTGATCGGAAAAGTCCCCATCGAAAAAACTATCCTGCCCACCAACACGGAAAACCTGTTCTGCGTTCCGGGAAACATAAACCTGACCGGAGCTGAGATCGAACTGGTACACGAGTTTGCCCGGGAGCATAAGCTGAAAGAAGCCTTGCAACCGATCCTGAATAGCTTCGATTTCATCCTCATCGATTGTCCGCCTTCACTGGGGCTGCTGACTGTAAACGCCATGACAGCCAGCACCGAAGTGCTGGTTCCCATCCAGTGTGAATACTATGCACTGGAGGGAGTTAGCCAGCTTTTAACCACCATCCGGCTGATCCAAAAGAATCTGAACCCCAATCTTGGCATCATTGGTGTGTTGCTAACCATGTTTGACAAGAGAGTGAATCTCTCCATGCAGGTAGCCAAAGAAGTGCACCGCTACTTCAAGGAGAAGGTTTTCCGCACCATCATTCCACGCAATATAAAGCTTACCGAAGCGCCGAGTTTTGGTAAACCCATCTTTTTATATGACATCCGTTCACCCGGAGCAATGAGTTATCTGGCCTTGGCCAATGAAGTTGTTTCCCGCAGCAAGGAGAAAAACTGATGCACGAACGTCTTGGTCGTGGCCTTTCAGCGCTGATTCCGGACAGCCAGTCTCAGGACGATAGACAACCGGGAATCGGAACCCTGCCCATAAACAGCATAAAACCAAACAAGTATCAGCCGCGCAAAAGCTTCGATCCTGCCAGACTGCAGGAATTATCTGAATCAATCAGGGAAAACGGCATTATCCAGCCTTTGATCGTAACCAAAACCAGCGGCAGCGAATATGAACTGATCGCCGGAGAAAGGAGATTGGAAGCCGCCAAATTGGCTGGCCTGGAACAGGTTCCCGTGGTAATCCGCAGTGTTTCTCAAAAAGAGCAGCTTCAGCTGGCGATCATCGAGAATATCCAGCGGGAAGACCTGAACCCCATCGAGGAGGCTTTAGCCTACGCGGCTCTGGCTGAGGAATTTTCCTTGACCCACGCCGAAATTGCGCAAACCATGAGCAAAGACCGCGCTACCATCACCAACAGCATCAGGCTGCTGAAACTGCCTGAAAAGGTGAAGCATTTGGTGGCTTCAGAAACTCTTAGCTCCGGTCACGCCCGTAGCGTTTTGGCCGTCGAACCAGAATATCAGGAGAGCTTCGCCGATTTCATCGTGAAATACAAACTTAGCGTCCGCCAGGCTGAGGAAAAAGCGAAAACCTACGTTCAGAGCATGCAAAATGAAGAAGAGCAGCATAAAAAAAGCGCTCTGGTGAGAAGTTTTGAGCAAGAGCTGGCCAATGCCCTCAGCTTGAAGGTAAGCGTGCGTGAATACAAAGGCAAGGGCAAGATAACCCTGGAATATAAAAGCCCCGCTGAACTGGAACACTTTAAAAACCTGATCGGCAAGCTGAAACAAGAGCCATGACAAGAACCCGAAAACCGCCGAAAAAATATACTAATGCGGGAAAGAAAGAGCTTTGATCCTGCGGGTTGATTTTATACCAGATTCGGCTATAATATTACGATAATAGAACATATACAAGGGGAAACCGGATGCAAAACGACGTTGTAAACTACTTTCTACGCCTGATCGCGATCGACAGCGAATCTAAGAACGAACGCGCGATGATGGACATCCTGAGGGCCGATATGGAGGCCTTGGGTGCCAAAGTGGAAGAAGACAATTGCCACAAACACAATGATGGCAATGCAGGAAATCTGTATGCCTATTTTCCCGGCAATATAGACAAAAAGCCGATTCTCTTCTGTGCCCACGCCGATACCGTAGTCCCGGGAAACGGCATTAAAGCGAGAATCGAAAATGGGCGCATCTTGACCGACGGCACCACTATCCTGGGTGGAGATGATAAAAGCGGTATCGCCGAGATTATTATCGCGATCAAAAACCTGAAAGATTCGGGAACAGACCACGCTCCCATCGAGGTTTTGATCACGGTTTCCGAAGAAATCGGTCTGCTGGGAGCGAAGTGCTTTAACAAAGCAAAGCTGTCTTCCGCTTTCGGCTATGCCTTGGATACGCACCAGGTAGGCGAACTGGTAGTGGGAGCTCCCGCTCAGAATTCTTTTATTATAACCGTTTATGGCAAGGAAGCCCATGCCGGCGTGGAACCGGAAAAAGGCCTGAATGCCATTAAGATAGCTTCGGAAGCCATCGCCGCAATGCCGATGGGACGCATCGACTTTGAAACCACCTGCAATGTTGGTAAAATCTGGGGCGGCTCTGCCACCAATATCGTGCCCAACCAAGTGGTAATCAAAGGTGAAGCCCGCAGTCACAACGACCAAAAGCTGGCTCGGGTTTGCTCCGACATCCGGCATGCCGTGGAAACTACCGTGGCACGCTATAACAACGAAATTGGCAAGGCAGAATACAGCTTCAAGATGGAAACCGAATATCATTCCTTTGCCATTTCGGAAGATACCGAAGCGGTGCAACTGGCCATTTCCGCTTTGCGTAGCCTGGACATTCCTTACACTGTTTGCAAAGGTGGGGGAGGCAGCGATGCCAATATCATCAACGCCGCCGGAATCCCGATGATTATTGTTGGAACGGGAATGAACAAAGTTCACACCGTGGCCGAAGATATCGAGATCGAACAGCTCAGACGCGGCGTTGCCTTCGTGGAAGAAATGATCCGCCTTTATTCGGAGTAGAAGTTTGACCACCCGCATAGCCTTGATCGGATATGGCAAGATGGGGCAGTTCATCGCCAATCTTGCTTCAGAGCAAAACTGCCAGATAGTGGCCACAATCGATCCTGTGCATCCAGACAGCGCTCGCATCATTAGCGCTGAAAACCTTGCTTACGCAGAGGTCTGCATCGATTTTAGCCATCCTTCCGCGGTTCTGCAAAACATCAAACAGGTTCTGGAACTCGGCAAACCACTGGTGGTAGGCACCACAGGCTGGCACAATCACTTGGAAGAGGTGCGGCAATGGGTGGAGAAATCTGGAACCGGACTGGTTTATGGAGCGAATTTCTCGATCGGCATGAATCTCTTTTCCCGCCTGATCGCAGAGGCTGTAAAAGCCTTCGATAAATTCAGCGCCTACGACGTTTATGGCCTGGAAATGCACCATCGCCAAAAAGCCGACAGCCCCTCCGGAACGGCTATAGAGCTTAGTAAGATCATTCTGGAAAACAGCAGCCACAAAAACGCTGCCCTGTTTGATCCGGCCTATCGCCGCATAGAGCCTTACGAATTGCATTTTGCCAGCCTCAGAGCCGGTTCGATTCCCGGAACGCATACCGTTGGCTTCGATTGTGAAGCTGACACTGTGGAGCTTACTCATCGGGTGCGATCCCGCAGTGGATTTGCCTTGGGAGCGCTACAGGCCGCCAAATGGCTGAAAGAGCATAAAGGCTTCTACAGCTTTTCACAGGTGATCTCGGACATTCTATGCTGATACCCTTCATTAAAATGCAGGCGCAAGGCAACGACTTTGTGATCCTGGATGCCTTCAATCTATCGCCTCAAGTAGTTAGAAAGCTCGACCTTTCTGCATTGGCAGCCGCCATTTGCCGGCCCAAAACCGACGTTGGGGCAGATGGTCTGGTGCTTGTCTCACCCCTCAAAACTGCCGATGGCCAGATGTTGATTTACAATTCGGACGGCAGCCGGGCTGAGATGTGCGGTTCTGCCTTGCGCTGCGTTGCCTGGCTTTTAATGACCAAGAAAGGCCGCTCCGACCTGTCCATCTTGACCGATTCGGGAATCAAAACCGCCCTAATCAGCAACGGCAAGCAAGTAACAGTAAATCTGGGACGGCCCAAGCTGCTTCAGCAAAACCTGACCGTAGAAGGCTTCACAGGCGATCTGGTGGATATCGGAAACCTGCATTACATTGTTTGGCAAGAAGATCTTGCGTCCGACCCTCACCTGAAGAACGGCAAGCTTCTGGAAACTCATAACGCTTTCCCACGTCCTGTAAACGTACATTTTGCCAGGCAGATAAATGAAACCGAACTGGAGATAAAGATTTGGGAGAGAGCCGCAGGGCCTACCCAAGCCTGCGGAACGGGAGCAGCCAGCACGGTTTGCAGTGCTGTGGCCCGTGGATTTTCCGCACCCAAAGCAACTGTAAATATGCCTGGAGGATGCGTGAACATTGCTCCCGGTTCTCAGGGATACCAGCTTTCCGGAGAGGTTGACCTGGCCTTTCGTGGTGAATACGAATGGAAAATCTAGGCAAATACCTGGGTGATCTGCGCATCAAGCGCGACCTGAGCTATAAACGCATTTGGGAAGACCTGCGCATCCGCGAAGAACAGATCAGAAGCCTGGAAGCCAATAAAATCTTCGAGCTGGGGCCCTATGGTGTGGCCAAAGCCTTGGTTTACAATTATGCCCGTTATCTGGAAGCTGACCTAAACAGCGTGATGCACGAATTCAACCTCATGATGCCCGACACTACCAGGGGAAACTTTAAACCCCAGGAGATCGTGAAAGAAAAAAAGATCATGCTTTCCACCAATTTCCTTTGGACTATCGGCATCATCCTCATCGTAATCGTTTTGGGCTCTATCCTGGCTCATGCCTATTACAACGGCTGGTTGCAAACTCCCGGTTTTTTGATCGCCCAGCCTGCCGACAGCGTCCAAACCAGGATCCCTGAACCCGCAAAGGAGATCAAACCCGATTCCCTGCGCCAAAGAATGCTGGTGCTTAGCCAGAACGTGGATTCCAGCAAGAATCCCGGAACCAGCCAGCCAGCCACCTCCAGCGCTTTGGCCGATACCACGGACTATATCGGAAATCTTTTGGGCGATAGCCCTCTGAATGTTCCGCTGCATTGACAGTCTGCCAATCCTGTAAAGCAACCACCCCAAAGACATTCTAACTGAATTTCGGCGTAGGAGGAAGCTTCATCCTGTAGCTATCCAGCCAGTTTCTTCCATTTTACTAGGTCATTCTATTATCCATCATGTGCTTATCCCTTCTTTGTAATGATGGGTTCACAAGTTCCGGCCACTTGCGAATCAGGTTTGATTATGGTTCAAGCTGCCGGAACTAAAACATTTTTTGAAGATTGGCTTCATTTTGGCTTATTGTAGTGACGATGAACTGAGGCTGGATTATCTCCGGCTTACGGATCGGCATGGCAGCCTCTTATGGCTTTCGATTGCCACAACGTATCAAAGTATTTCTTCACAAGGAGATCAATAATGAGAAGAACCTTGCTACTGGCCTTGCTATTAATCCTCGGATTAAGCGGCAGCCTTTTAGCTCAAACCCTGGAGTATAGCTTTGGCGCTACCCAGGGCACCTACACCCCCATAACCGGAGGCATCCTGCTGGGTACCGAAAGCAGCGACGACCAAAGGTTTATCGATCCTGCCATCCCCGAAGGTGGAAGCACCACCACCGGCCCCGGCTTCGAGATTGGCTTCAATTTCACCTTCAACGGTGCAGTTTTCGACCGTCTGGCCATTAATAACAATGGCTGGATCTCGTTAGGTCAATCTGCCTTAAATCCTTCCGTGAATAACTCTTCAACCTCCGGATACACGCCCATTTCTTCTGCAGTGGCAATCACTCCGGAAATACTCTACAACCGCATAGCTGCTTTTGCCAGAGATATTCAAGCCCAAACCGGCTCAACTTTGCGTTTAGAAACCATCGGAACCGCTCCCAACCGCATTTGCGTGATCCAATGGGCAAACTACAAAAAGTATGGAACAAATGGAACTGGTGACCAATATAACTTCCAGATCAGGCTTAACGAAACTTCCAATAATGTGCAGATCGTTTACGGTCAGATAGTTAATAATGCCACAGTCGGAAACATGCAAGTAGGCTTGCGCGGTCCCTTGGCCACCGATTTTAACGCCAGAACCGGAACCGGAAGCTGGATGGAAACCACCGCGGCCGCTACTAATGCTGATTATGTAGTGGTTAGTGATGCAAACTTTCCCGCCACTGGCCTCACTTTCAATTTCAATTTTCCTGTGGCCAATCAGCCACCTAACCCGGCAAACCTGATTTCTCCTGCCAATGCCGCAACTCTGGTTTCTCCCTTTGCCTCTCTTAACTGGCTTAGCGGAGGCGGACTGCCCAGTGGCTACAGAATTTCGGTTGGCACCAACAATCCGCCCACCAACATAGTGAATAACCAGGATCTGGGAATGCTAACCACCTTTGACCCTCCCGGAGTGTTTCCTGGCGCTACTACCATTCACTGGCAGGTGATTCCCTACAACAACTTCGGAAATGCAACCAACTGCCCTGTGTGGAGCTTTACCACCCATGGCGATGCCACGGTAACCACCCTGCCTTACAGCCAAAACTGGGATCCGGTAACGCCCCCGGCTCTGCCTTTTGACTGGACAACCATCATGCAATCCAGCTCCACCTCAGCCGTGGCTGCCACCTATGCCAGCACCACCTATGCGCATAGCCAGCCCAATTGCTTCCGGCTTTACAACCCCAGTGATGCCGCAGCTGTATTGATCGCAGTTGGCCCTCCCATTGGGGGAGCTCTGCAGGTGAACAGCATCAGGGTAAAATTCTGGGCTCGAGCCAGCGGTGCGGGTTATCCACTTTCGATTGGCGTAATGACTAATCCCACCGATCCCGCTACCTACACTGAAGTGCAGAACCTGGCACTTACCACCACCCTGACCGAATATGCGGTTTCCCTGGCATCGTATGCCGGGACCGGAACCTTTATAGCCTTTAAACATGGCACTGGTGGAACCGGACGCAGCCTCTATTTTGATGATGTGATTTTCGAGCAGATCGCTCCCAACGACCTGGCTGCGGTTTCTTTATCCGGAAATACCACACCCAGCGTAGGCAGCGCCACAAACTACACCGTGAATATATTCAACAATGGAACCGCCAGCCAAAGCACCTACACGGTCAAGCTGTATAACGCCGCCAACGTAGAACTGGCTTCTGTGGCCGGACCCGCTGTGGCTGCCGGCGCTTCGGTTCCGGTTCAGCTTAGCTGGACTCCCACAGTTGAAGGTCCTGCCTCACTGTATGGAAAGGTGATCCTTACTGGCGACATAAACCCAGGCAACGATCAAACCCCAAACTACAACATCACCGTAATGCCCCAAAACGTAATCTCGATTACCATCGGCGACGGCAGCCAAACCGCTCGCATGCCGATTGACATGTTCTACAAGAACAGCGTTTATCAAACCCTATACTATCCCGATGAGATCGGCTCGTTTGGAAACATCACGGCTGTATCCATATACAATAACTTCGTCACCGCCACGCTGCAAAACAAGCCTACCAAAATCTGGATGGGAACCACTACCCAGGCCGATCTGAGCGCAGGCTGGATTCCCTCCACCGCCATGACTCTGGTGTTCGACGGAACCATGACCTATCCCGCCGGACAAAACACCATAGTATTCCCGCTAACCGCCCCCTTTGCCTATGCAGGAGGAAACCTGGTAATCATGTGGAACCGTCCTATGGATACGCAGTATTTCAGCTCTTCGGACTATTTCCTCTGTCAAACCGTGGGAACCAACCGGGCCCGTAATATCTACAGCGACAGCACCACCTACGATCCTGCTGCGCTTACCGGCGGAACCGTTACCGGCCAATTCCCCAAAACCACGCTTACGCTTACCCCCATGGCTGCCGATCCGATCTTCAGCATCAATCCCAGCAGCTACAACTTTGGGGACATAAACCTGGGCGGAACAAATACCGCTACCTTTACCATGCGTAATATGGGCGGTGGAACCCTGGTGATCAACAGCGTTACCATCGCCGGTTCGCCAACCTTTAGCCTGGCCAACCTGCCCACCTTCCCAGTTTCGCTAAATACTGGACAAACCAGCACCTTCAATGTGAATTTCACCCCTAACTCGCTGAATGACTTCAATGCCGTGATCAGCATCACAGATAACCTTACCGGCACGCGTGAAGCTGGCCTGGGAAGCCGTAATGCCAACATCAGAACCGTCCATACCGTGAATTTATCCGGCACCGGAGTAAACGACATTACCATAGGCGACGGCAGCGTTAACGCCCGCATGCCACTGGATTTCTATTACAAAAACAGCCTGTATGAAGTGATATTGACCAACGCAGAACTGAACAATTTCGTCGGCATTATCACCGGTATCAAGCTATACAGCCAGTTTAGCAGCAACCTAAGCGACATGCCCACCAAAATCTGGATCGGCACCACCACCCAAACCGATCTGAGCACCGACTGGATTCCCTCCACCCAGCTAACCAGCGTGTTTGACGGCACCGTGAGCTATCCCAGCGGCGAAAACGTGATCAGCATTACCTTCAACCAACCTTTCATGTATCTGAACGGCCAGAATCTGGTGCTGATGTTCAACCGTCCCATGGATACCGATTATTACAGCTCTTCGGACTACTTCAAATGCCAGACCATTGGCAGCAACCGGGCTCGCAACATCTACAGCGACAGCACCACCTACGATCCTGCCGCACCCACTGGCGGAACCGTTACCGGCCAATTCCCAAAACTTACCTTCGTAGTTATTCCAGGGGGAGTAGGACACATCACGGGCACCGTTCTGGGCTCTGGGTCAGTTCCCTTGGAAGGCGTGGCCGTGGATGTGACTGATACTGCTTACAGCACAACTACCGCCGTGGATGGAACCTTCACCATTCCAAACGTTCTGCCAAACACCTATACCGTTACCTTTAACAAATACGGCTACAACAGCCACAGCCAGAATATTGTCCTGGAAGAAAACGAAACCGAGACCATGAACGTTAATATGACCCCCATGGCTCAGGTAAGCGTTTCCGGAACCATTCTGGCCAGCGACACCGGCAGCGCTCTGGCCAACGCCAGCATCTACCTGACCGGATATCAAAACTACAATGGCACAAGCGCCGCCAACGGAACCTTCAGCATCCCCAGCGTTTATGCCAACCAAAGCTACGACTACACCATCGTGGCCACAGGCTATACCACAGTGAATGGAACCATCAACGTTGGCTCCACCAACTACAGCATGGGTAGCATCACCCTCAGCGAAGTGGCCTATGCGCCTTTCGGACTGGTAGCGGCTCTGAACGACATGCAGACCGTGGCCAACCTGAGCTGGCAAGCCCCAGATCCCAGCGCTGTGGACATCACCGAAAGCTTCGAATCCACCACCTTCCCACCCGTGGGTTGGACACAGGTGATCACCAACACAGGCCCTGCCAATACGGCTGGCGTGTATCCCACCTGGTGCAGTTTCGGAACCATTTCCTACAATTCTGCCCAGGCCGTGCCAACCAATGGAGTGCTGCAAACCGGGCTGTGGTGGGACTACAACCATCAGGATGAATGGCTTATCACTCCTGCCTTCAATTGTCCTCCAGGAGCAACCCTTGGCTTCGATACCTGGGCTTTCCGTGGCTCCGTGTATGGAGACCATTACTACGTAAAAGTCTCCACCAATGGCGGCACCGACTGGACTGTGCTGTGGGACGCCTCCACACTAACAGGTGGCTACGCTCCTACGTCTTTGCCCGTGGCTCTGGATCTTGTGTCTTATGGTGGTCAGCAAATCAAGATCGCCTTCCACGCCGAAGACCCCGCCACCAACGACGGTCTCTGGTATGGCTGGATAGTAGATAACATAGTGATTGGAAACCAGGTTACGACCCTGAAATTCGGGCCGGATCAACTTACCGTCCGTTCCGCTTCCCAATCCACCCGCAGCAATCCTGGTGTGCCGGGATTATCACGCGAAGACCTGCAAAAAGGCTTCAGCCGTCCCAGCCTGAATCCCGAAATGCGCAGTGCAGCCAATCCCAGAGTAAACAGCCGTGCTTTGACAGGCTACAAGCTGTGGCGTTTGCAAGCCGGCCAGGAAAGCAATCCCAACCTGTGGACGCTGCTTACCGCCGAAACGATCAACACCCTCAGCTTTGCCGACGAAGCCTGGGGCACCCTGCCCAACGGAACTTATCGCTGGGCTGTGAAAGCCATCTATACAAACGACGTCTCCTCCGTTGCCTCGCTCAGCAATCCGCTTACCAAACAGCTTGAATACGGAAACGTGGTGGGTGTGGTTCGTAAACCGAATAACCAGCCTTTGGCCGGAGCCACCGTCACCGCAGGCAGCTATACTGCCACCACAAATACCGTGGGTGCCTATAGCCTGGCCTTGCCGGTGGGCAGCTACACCGTTTCCTGCTCTGCCACCGGCTATCAAACCCAAAGCTTCGACAACGTGCAGATCGTGGCAAATCAAAACACCACTCTGAACTTCAATATGATCGTTTCCGCAGGTGAGGACGAGCTTATCCCCGTCACCGAAACAGCCCTGAAAGGAAATCACCCCAATCCCTTCAATCCCGAAACCACGATTTCCTATGCCCTCAAAGATGCAGGCGCAGTTCGCCTGGAAATCTATAACCTGAAAGGACAGAAGGTGCGTACTCTGGTGAATGGCCCGCAAAATTCCGGAAACTACCGCGTGGTATTCAACTCCCGCGATGATAGCGGCAAACCCCTGGCCTCCGGTATCTATCTCTATCGCTTGACCACGGGAACCTACAGCTCCACCCGCAAAATGATGCTGATGGAATAGCTAAACTGGTTAACGGGTTAGCACGATAACAAATGAATAGCTAATAACCGACAATACCCCATACAAAAAAAGCCCCGGTTCGCCGGGGCTTTTTGTTTTCCAAACCGAATCTGGCTGCCGCCTCCTTCCTTGGCACGCCTGTCGCTCTCACCTGCCTGGCGGAAGCCACTCCAATCCCATCCGCGTGGAGTCCGCGTGGCTTCCGCGTGGCATTCGGGTGGCGAGGAAGGGCTTAGTCCTGAACGATGAACACCTCTTCCACCTGTTTTCCAAACACTCTGGCAATCCTGATGGCCAAAGACAGCGAAGGAAGGTATTTTCCGGCTTCCAGGGCGATGATGGTCTGACGGGTTACATTTACCTTTTGGGCAAGCTGCTCCTGGGTCATTTCTCCCGCTTCGAAGCGCAGTTTACGGATCGTATTGGCGATGGGCGCTTCCTGCTTAAACATGCAACGCTCCCCGCCGGTAAAGAATCAGGATGGAAAGAGTCCAGAATATATACAGCGAAAGCCAGCCCGCAAAGGCCAGGCTGAGAACCTGGTGGATGGGGACCAGGCTATCGACCCGGTGTAATATATACAGACAAATGGCATAAATCGCCACCATTGCCCCAAACCCATGCACCGCAATTATCGCAGCTTGCAGCCTGATGGTTTTATCCATCTCATCAAGGCTTTTATACTTCAAGCCCACGCTTTTGCGAACTCCCCACAAAGTAAGGATGAACAAGGCAAAAAGAACCAGAATTACCTCAGAACGGGCAGCCGCAAACAAGGGACTTACAAATAGCAGCAATAATGCAAAAACGAGGCTGCTAAGCAGCGATAAAATGGCTTCTTTCTGTTGAGCCAGCATTTTTTCTCCTTCGTTTGGCTCTAAAAAAGCCAAACATTGTTCTGTGTAGCGGACACTATGTTTTGTATAGCATACATCGTGTCAAGTAATTTTTACATTACCGAACACATGAATGATCCTAAACGCTTCCAGGTGCTGAACTGCTCAAGCAGTTACCCTCAACCTATGTATTTGGCCGGCCTGCTGCTGATAGACGGGCTTTTACCTGCTTTTCCAGATGCAGACAAACTGCAACATGTTTATATTAAAAGGTTTGCAAACAAGAATGTGTCGCATTTAACAGATAGAAAGACCTTCTTTGCCATGTTTAAAGCAGTCTCGACAAACATCTTGACAAATTATTAGCATCCGGAAACAATTGAATCTATCATTAGAAAGAAAAGTGATCCTGTACCGATATAATCCGAGAGATTATGAAATTTGGATGCCAAGAGCCAAACTAAGCATAACAACCCCAATGGTTGAATAAATAGCGAACAAGGAGATCAGATCCATGAACAAAAGCGATCAAAGTGTTTTACCCCCCATCATGTGTAACGAATAGGGTAACGGGAGTATAATGAAACATAGAAACATCTATGTTACTTATCTTTTAGTTATTATTCTTGGTTTCAGCATATCCCATTGTTGGG
The DNA here is from genome assembly GCA_964529335.1 of uncultured Candidatus Cloacimonas sp. Classification (GTDB taxonomy): domain Bacteria; phylum Cloacimonadota; class Cloacimonadia; order Cloacimonadales; family Cloacimonadaceae; genus Cloacimonas. Next base: position 660 of record CAZGWB010000072.1, on the reverse strand, counting down.
GATTGTTAACCATTACCGTAGGGCCAGACACCACCAATAATCCTATGATATTGAATAATTTGGGCACAGGCAATCCCGACAATCCTGTATCAATAGATCACTGTTTGTTTGTAAATGGCTATCCAGCGGACAGCAGCTATTTCGTGGTAGATACTCCAAGCTGCCCGATAGAAGATCCACTAATAAATATGGACATCGAAAACCATACCTACACACTTATCTGGAACAACGAAGCCCGCAGCCCCTTGATCATGGCTGGATATGGAAATGAAGGGCTGGGAAGCCCCTATCATGCCAACCGGCTTGATATTGGTGCAGTTCAGTATTCTGAGCATCCTCATGAATTTGTTACCTACACCTTCCCTCCATACTCAGAGAGAAACGGCCTAAAATGGATGAGCTTTCCCACTCTGGATAGGATCTGTGACCATGTAGGTATTCCCGAGGTTGATCCTGATTTGGCAATGATTTTTTTTGAAGACATTATGGATCCAACCAAACTTGATGTAATTAGCTGGAAATTACCAAGTAATCCAGAACAAGACATACATTTTGATATATCCATATTGGACTGGGTAGGTAATAAACTACATAACATTATCCCTCAACAGGGATATAAGATTCAAATGGCTCAGGGGCTGCTAACACCACAAAGCATAG
>CAZGWB010000071.1:0-14073 GCA_964529335.1 uncultured Candidatus Cloacimonas sp. | reverse complement strand
GTCCACTGAAAACCATCCACGAAGGGATCTACCGGATCGCTGCGGACAGCCTGAATCAAAAGACCGTGCATCTGCTGCCCGGAACCTATTCCCGCACAGATAATAATCAAATCTATCCCATTGCCCTGAAAAGCTGGGTGATGGTGCAAGGCAGCGGAATCGATACTACAACTGTTATTGGAGAACCACATCCGTTGATATATAATAGTGTGGTTACCTTAGTGTTCTCGATTGTCATGGCTCCTGATGTTTTCCTCTCAGACATGTCCATTACATCCCGCAACATAAACTATTATTGCATAGCTATTGGCGGGGATCAAAGATACTCTAGTGTGAATTTCTCTAATCTGAGAATCTATGATATAGAATCCAGTGACAGTTATACAGGTAGTTATGAAGTAATTTATTTGGGAGCAACTAGCGAGCGAGAAAGCAAGTGGGAAAACGTTACTATAGAGAATATTGGGCCAGCTAGGGTACAACTCATTAAAAGTAGCGCAGGAATATCAGAAACTGGTGAAATCTCTGCAATGAAAGGGGTATTCTCAAACTGTGTTTTCCGCGATTCAAGGTCTACTTTCGTATCATCATCTGTATGGGGTCCGCCACTTATCTCCGTTACCGGAGATCAGCGGTTAGAGTTTGAGAATTGTATTTTTAAAAATCTATCTGTCGATGATAATGATGCAAATGTGATCCAGATTACAGGTATCCAGTACCCCCAACAACAGAATCATTTCAGCTTTGATAACTGTCTTTTCAGCAATATTTCTTCACAAGATTGTATGATAATTATAGGCTCATCGAACAACCCCCGCATTGACATCACTAACTGCACCTTTGCCGGTAACGAAGGTGATGCCTATACTCTGATGGTAAACGGTAATGTGAATATCACCAATTCCATTTTTTATAACGACACCCCTTATCAGATCAAGGTAAATCCCATGACGGGCTCTAATGAACCGACTACCCTGAATATAGACTACTCCTGTATCAAAGATGGCTTGTCGGGAATCCAGCAAGCTCCCGGCAATACGATTAATTATGCAGATACCAATCTCAGCGGCAATCCGCTTTTTGCTGAGGGCGATGATATCCATGATCCTCTTTACTATGGTCTTGCGGCAGGTTCTCCTTGCATTAATACTGGTACACCTGATGCCAGCGGTTTTGAACTCTTGCCATATGATCTGGCGGGAAACTGGCGCATCTGGGATGGCAGGATAGACATGGGCTGCTTTGAATATGGCTCAGTGCCCTGGGTAAGCATAGACGATCCGGTAGTTCCCCAGCCAGAGGGCTGCCTGCTATATCAGAACTATCCCAATCCCTTCAATCCCAGCACCACCATCCGCTACTCTCTGGATAAGCCCGGACCGGTTTCACTTGAGATATATAACCTGAAGGGTCAGCTTGTAAAGAGCCTATATTCAGGGGTGCAGGACATGGGCTCGCATCAGGTAATCTGGAACGGAATCGATAGTAAAGGATCTGCCTGTTCCTCAGGCGTATATTGCTATAAGCTGAGAACTTCAGATAACACTCTGGTTCGTAAAATGCTTATGCTAAAATAGTTTGAAGATGTCTATTTCATCAGTAGGGCTTTGATCACCTGGCGTTGTTTGCCATTTTGAACTTTAATAAAATACACTCCGGAAGCCAGGCTCAAGCCATGCTCATCCACAGCTATCAGGTTGATCCGCTGTTCTCCTTTCTGATAAATACCATCTGCCAGAGTTTTGATCTTGCGGCCTTTAAAGTCAAAAAGCTCGGCCTTCACCTGGGTGTTGTCTTTACTTACATAAAAGGCAAGGGTAGCTTCGGGATTGAAGGGATTGGGATACAGGCTTAGTTTGGGCTGCATCTCAGGCGTAGAGGGATCATCCAGCGAACTTGGGGTAAGATTGAAGTTTAGCACATTTGCTTCGGGATTGACGGTCAGATCGGTAACATAGGGTATAAAGCCATCTTTATCAATCATCAGGTTATAGGTTCCAATCATGGTTCGAAGCAGGTATTCTCCTCTTTGTGTGGTCGTAGCGCTAATCCGGTTGGAGGGTGATAGCGTAAGAGTTGCTGAAGCCAACGCTTGTCCGTTTCCCGTCACCCTACCCGTAAGGTAGGCCTGTTCATCATCCACAGGCAAAAAGCCAAGCTTAACGGCTGGATAGAAATGAGTAGTAATGGCATTATCAGGCAGGGCATTCGGATCGAGGGTTTCGGTATCGCTGCTGCGATAACGCGTTAGAGCCAGATCGCTGTTCATCCCCCAGAATTTGTCCATGCTGCTGTAATACTGGGTATCCATCTCCCTCTGCATCAGGATTACCAGATTATCTCCCTGCCAGTGGTAGCTGCTGTCCAAGATTATCGTCAGCGGAGATACTGCCACCTGAATAGCGATCTCTCCGTCATAAACAAGCTGAAGCTGATTCACGGGAATCCATCCGCCAGAAAGGTCGGATAACGTGGTTTCACCCATCCAGATCTTGATGGGTTTATCAGCCAGATTATCGATAAAATCGGGAAAGTATTTCAAAGTGGCAATTATTCCGCTTTCGGTGGGTAGAGTAATCTGGCTGGCCGGATAAATGGTTTCTGACAGGCTATTGCGGTAAAAGAAATCCAGGGGATGACGGCCGCTTTGGTCGCCCATGCCTATCATAATATCTAAAGTTGAATCCCCGATCACGTCCAGAATAGCCATGGGGCTATCGTCATTTCCGCTGACTTCATCCCCAGCAGCAATTACTTTGGCGTAAATCCCTATCGCCCCTTCCTGGTTGGGAGTCCAGGTAACCGGAATGGTGCTTGCGATTCCAGGGCCCGGCATTTCGATCTGCGTACTACCCAAAACCTGATGCATTTGATTCAGGATTTGCACCGTTCCCTGACCCAAAGCTGCAGTTCCTTGGTTGCGGATAGTTACCTCTGTAGTTTGCATAACGTTCAGGGTTGGGGTTGGGTTCTGGACAAGGCTTTGGCAGTCTATGTCTCCGGTAACAACCTGGCCAGTGTAAGTAAAGGTGGTTTTGGGAAAAGGGGTACCAACTGAAGAATATCCATCGGGAGGGGCATAAGGATCGAAAACCGTGGTATCGCTGTAAACCTTACGGGAACGTCCCATGTCACCATGCTGGGCAGCAAATTGATCCTGTGAATTGAAAAACCACATCGTGAGGGGCCTGTAAACCATCATTACCAAGGTTCCGCCACTGTATTGATAGGGATTGGAAAGTGGAATCGTAATAGTGTTTATTCCCGTGGGGTAATCTACCTGCCCATCAAAAACCAGGGTCAGGTTGCCGGCCGGAACCCAATCAGCAGATAGATTAGGCTGCCCGGTTGTCCCCAGCCAGATTTGAGTGTGGATATCCGGAAGATTGGTAATAAAATTATTGTAGAAACTGATCTGGGTAATGGTTCCATTCAGGATTTGCAGCTCGTGCTGATAGAACACACATTCGTAAAGTGAATTACCCCAATACATATCAATGGGAACCCGTTGCAGAATAAGGCCATCCCCGATGGTAACCTCGGCAAACAGAGGAACCGCCATCATTGCCAGCAGAAAAATTCCTGTCAGAATCCAGCAAATTCTTCTCATTTTAAGCTCCTTCATGGTGTTCCGTGAAGAAAAACCACCATCTACAATGATAAAAGTATAACAAAGGACAAAGCAAAGCAATTTTTACGCCATATCTCCTACTTTCTCCGCTCTTCCTTGAAGGCATTAATCAATTGTCTATCTACCCTTAATCAAGTCTTAATAGTTAACGCTTGATTAAGGGTAGATCAAGAAATGATTAATGCTGTGGAGGAAGGGCGAAAACAGACAAGAAAAGTGATTGACAGTTTTATGGGATTTTTTCTACCTGAAAAAAAACAAAAAAACCTATATGGAGGAGAAATGAGTTATCGTGTTCTCGCGATAAACCCTGGTTCCACATCCACAAAAATCGCTGTTTTTGACGATGAAAATCCCGTATTTGAAAAAACCCTGCGCCATGATCCGGTAGAACTGGACAAATATGGTGGGATAATCGAGCAGTATGACTACCGTAAAGCCCTGGTGATGGAAGCCATGGAGGAGAATAAGGTTCATCCTACCAGCCTGCATGCCGTGGTGGGCAGAGGTGGTTTGGTGCGCCCCGTTAGCGGTGGCACCTGGAAGATAAATGAAGGCATGTTGCGCGACCTTAAAGACCCTAATCTCTGGGGCAGAATTCATGCTTCAAACCTGGGAGCTTTCATAGCCAAAGCCATCGCTGAACCTCTGAATATCCCCTGCTACATAGTAGATCCCGTGGTAGTGGATGAGTTTGACGACATTGCCCGCATATCAGGAATACCTGAGATAGAACGCAAGAGCCTTTTGCACGCCTTGAATATCCGCTACATAGGACGTTTGCTGGCAAAGAAACTTGGCAAAGACATCAGCGACGCCAACCTGATCGGAGTTCACATGGGTGGTGGAATTTCCGTGGCGGCCATCAAGAATGGCAGAGTGGTGGATGTAAATAATGCCCTGCTTGGCATGGGACCCTTTTCCCCCCAACGCGCCGGAGCCTTGCCGATCGGTGATCTGCTCGACCTGGCCTATTCGGGCAAATATACCAAGAAAGAACTGACCACCTATCTCACCAAAACAGCCGGACTGATGGCATATTTGGGAACCGACAGCGGCATTGAAATCAATAAACGCATCGAAGCCGGCGACGAATACGCCAAAAAGATACAGGATGCCATGTGCTATCAGGTTGCCAAAGAGATCGGAGCCTGCGCTACTGTGCTGTGCGGAAAGGTTGATGGCATCTATTTAAGCGGTGGCTTGGTTTACAATGCCCACATTGTGGATGCCATCAAAGAACGGGTTGATTTCATCGCACCGCTATTCCTGTATCCGGGAGAAAAGGAAATGGAAGCCCTCTGCATGGGCGGAGTGCGGGTTTTAAGCGGCTTGGAAGAAGCACAGGAATATCCGTATTAGGTGTCAGGTTTCAGGTGTCAGGAATGAAGCCGCTCCTTAAGGCAAGCCTGCTTATCGCTCTGCTGCTAACCAGTGCTCTGCTGTCCGCCGAAAGCTGGACGGTGCTGGTCTATATGGCTGCCGACAACAACCTGGCTGAAATGGGAAGGTTGGACATCAACAGCATGGAAAGCGTTGCCCTGCCGGAAAATCTGAATCTGATCGTGCAGGCAGATTTCCCCGAAGGAGCCAAGAGATACAAAATCGAACCCGACAATTCGGGCTTGATCAGCTCTCCGGTTCTGGCAAATCTGGGAAGTATAGACAGCGGCAATCCCCAAACCCTGAAGCAGTTTATGGCTTGGGGATTTGCCGCCTATCCCTCGCAAAGGAAGATGCTGGTTATCTGGTCGCATGGGGATAGTTGGTATAAAGGCAACGACAAATGGATTTGCCCCGACGACGGCAGCGAAAACCTGATGAGCATTGCAAATGGCGATCTGGAAATCGCTTTTTCCGGAACACCGCATTTGGACATCCTGCTTTTTGATGCCTGCAGTATGCAAAGCATCGAAGTGATCACCGAAGTGGCGGATTATACCGACTATGTGATCGGCTCCGAGGAACTGGTTCCCCAATATGGCTTTCCCTACGAAAGGATCATCCCGCTCTTTGCCCAACCGCTAAATGTCATTCTGGAACAAATCCCCCAATTGTATGTTTTATCCTACCAGCCCGGAGAGGGCATCAATCCCGGGCCGGGACAGTGGACAACCACCTGTTCTACCATTTCCACCACAGATATTGATTATTTCCTTGAAGCCTTCGAATCCGCAGTTCACCAGATGCTGGTGGAAGGTACTTTGTATCATGCGTTAAGGGCCAAATGTTATGAATTCAATACCGGCCTGGCAGATATCGATCTACGCCAGTTTGCCACAATTCTGCATGAGTATCGTCCTGACTGGGCCGCCTATAGCGGTTTGCTTCAATCCTGGAATCTGAGAGTTGTTAGTTCAGACTATAGCACCGTGGAAGGAAATATCCAAAACATAGGCACTGCGGCGTTTTGGTATCCTGATAACAGGTTCAACTTTGAAAACGCCTGGCCGCAATATATCAAACTGAAGTTTGCCCAGGGCTGGTGGCCTGGCTATGTAAACTACGTCTTGGGAGATACTGATCCTCCTGCCACACCGGTTTTGCTGTCTAAGAAGGTAGAAAACCGAATCCTGAAGCTTGATCTGGGCTTGCAAGTCCGCCCTGATTTTGTTGATGTAAGGGTGATCTTAAACGACGATGGCATTCCCCGTTTATACAGCCCTGAGCGCTATGCCTCCAGTATCTCGATAGCCATCCCGATAGAGCGGTCTGGATCTTATGTGATCACGCTGGAAGATTATAGTGGCAATGTAAGCGGTACGCTTACCGGAACTTACGAGCTACCCTCCTATTGTAGAGTATATCCAAATCCCGTTGCAGGGAAGAGCCTTGCCACACTAAGCTGGTGGAATTCGGATGACAACCAGAGTGAAGTGAAGCTGGATATCTACAACCAGAGAGGGCAGTTGGTAATTAGCAAACACCTGGAAAGCCACAAAGGGAGCGAAGGCAGCTATCTGCTGTCCTCCGACCCCAAATTCCTGAAGCTGGCAGCCGGAAGATACTACGTTAATCTGAAGCTTGGCGGGCAAAATATCCGCTCAGCCTTCACTATCTTATACTAAGCAATAGGCTTGGGATTGGGTGTGGATAACCTGTGGATAACTTTTGTGGACAAAAATGAACAGACCGCAATCGACATATTTACTAGTAAGTTACAAAAAACGAGTTATCCACAGCCGATGTGGATAAGTTCGTAGTCCTTTGCAAAATAAACAGGAAGAATATGCTTAGCCTTAGTAATGCTCATCTCCGTGAACTAAGCAAATTAAAACAAAAGAAATACCGCCTGGAAACAGGAAAAGTGATCGTGGAAGGTAAAAGGACTCTGGGGCAGCTTGCCACTTGGGGCATTTATCCCACCGAACTCTATGCCCTGCATCCAGATAGTGCTTTAAGATCCAGGCAAAGCTACCTGGTATCCGAACAGGCGATGGCCAGGCTTTGCGACAGCGAGAATCCCCCGGAAATTGCAGGCTTATTTACCATCCCCGAAGCGAGGGCCATAGATTTCCATGTAGCATTTTACCTCGAAGAGATCAGCGATCCGGGAAATTTGGGAACCATCTTTCGCAGTGCGGCAGCCTTTGGAACGGACTGCTTGATCCTCTCACCGGAAACCTGCGAGATCAGCTCTCCCAAGGTGATCAGAGCTTCGCTGGGAGCGGTTTTCCGTGTTCCCTTCTTCTATGCAAAACCCGAAGAGCTACCAGGCTTGCAAGCAAAGTTGATTTGTCTGCAGATGGAAGCTGACCGTGAAATAGCGGATTTGAGGCCATCCGAAAAAAGCATCCTGGCCATCGGCAATGAAGCCCATGGCCTTAGCAACAAGCTGCTGGGGCTTTGCCAGGAAAGCGTTACAATTCCCATGCCTGGAAGCATGGAATCGCTCAATGCCGCCCTGAGCTTTGGAATAGCAGCTTATGAGATTGCCCGATGCAGAGAAAACTCAAAATGAGTAATTGACAAAAAGGGCTTAATGCAAGTGTTGGTTTTGTGGACTTTAATATCCCAAGGAGAATGAATAAGGTGAATATTATAAACCAGAAAACAGGCTGGATCGAAGTGATCTGCGGAAGTATGTTCAGCGGAAAAACTGAAGAACTGATCCGCAGAATACGGAGAGCCGAATATGCCAAGCAAAAGGTTTTGGTCTTCAAACCCGCTATCGACGATCGTTACGACGCCAACAACATCGTTTCCCATTCGCAGATGCAGGCCCCTTCCATCCCCATCAACAGCCCCAGCGAGATCTACAGCTACCTGCAAGATGAAGTCAAGATCATAGCCATCGACGAAGCTCAGTTTTTCGACGAATCGATAGTGGGTATCTGCAACGATCTGGCAGATCAGGGCTACCGGGTTATCGTAGCAGGCCTGGATCAGGACTACAAAGGTGAACCCTTTGCCAGCATGCCCCAGCTTTTGGCCATAGCCGAATATGTAACCAAGAACCTGGCCATCTGCATGATCTGCGGCAATCCTGCCAATCGCACCCAACGCACCATCCACAAGGATGAGCAGATATTGGTGGGTTCCACCGAGGCCTACGAAGCCCGCTGCCGCAATTGCCATGAGGTTTTGGATTGATCTATCCCACTACCCTCACTGGTTCAATAGTATTTTTCCTTGGCAGGATAGTTCAGGTTTATAACTATCTTATTCTGGCCAGAGTTCTGGCCTCGTGGATCGTCCGCGATCCCTCAAACCAGATTTATCACTTTTTGTATAGCATCACCGAGCCTCTTTTGGGAAGAATCCGCAGGATTCTACCTATGATGGGACTTGATCTTTCGCCGATTATCGCGTATTTTATCCTTAATCTAGTGGCGAAATTGCTGTTCAGCATACTTTAGGATGGAGGAGATAATGCCCCTATTTCCCTTGGATATCAGACATCAGGATTTTTCCGGACAGATGTTCGGATATAACAAAAAAGAGGTTCGAGCCTTTTTGGAACAGGTAGCCACGGAAGTGGAAGAATTCCAGCGTAAACAGGAAAAAGAACTTGCCCGGCGCGAACAAATGCAATATGAAGTAAAACAAGAGGCCATCCAGGCCGGAAGCGCGGTGGAAGACCTGAAACGCCGCGAAGAACTGATCAGCAGGACTCTGGTTTTTGCAGAAAAAACCAAGGCCGACATCATTGCCAACGCCCGTAAAGAAGCCGAAAACATCATCCACGAAGCAGAATTGAAAGCCAAGCGTGCGGTTCATGAAGCCAAACAATACCTCAGCGTTCTGGAACATCAATACATGCAGATAAAAGAGCAGAAGAGGCAATTCCTGCTTCAGTTCCGGGTGGAGCTGCAAACCTTCCAGGATAGAATAAGTAAAGACCCCCTGTTGAGCAAAGACAGCGAACTGCTGCTGGACAGCGAATTCAAGCAGATCAAGGAAGAAATCGTCCCCAAGCCAGAAACCCCTGAAAACCAACACCCCAAAGGATAAAACATGAGCAACTACCAGCAGACTGCGGAATGGCTGAAATCGAAGCTGCCAGTTTTGCCCAAAATCGCCATAATCCTGGGGACGGGGCTCAGCGACATGGCCGAAGCCTTTCCCCTCCTTTGGCGGCTGCCTTATAGCCAGATTCCTGGTTTCGTTACCAGCACCGCTCCCTCACACAAGGGAAATCTGCTGCTCTGCGAAGTGGCAAATCAGCCGGTGCTTTTTCTGCAAGGCCGTTTTCACTATTACGAAGGTCATCCCATGAGCGCAGTTATCTTTCCGACCAGAGTTTTGGCCAAACTGGGCGTGGAAATCCTGGTTGTTACCAATGCGGCAGGCTCTCTGCGGCACCATCTGCCACCGGGAACGATTGTGCAACTTTCTGATCATCTGAACTTCATGGGAATAAATCCCCTGGTAGGGCATAACGACGAGGAACTCGGCGAACGCTTTCCTTCCATGAATAATCCCTATGATCCCAAACTCTGCGAAATCTGTGATCAGATCGCCGCAGAAAAAGGTATTCCAACCGCCAAGGGGGTATATCTGGCGGTCAGCGGACCAAGCTTGGAAACCAAAGCCGAATGTGCAGCTTTCGCGGCCTGGGGTGCTGATCTGGTAGGCATGTCAACCGTTCCGGAAGTAATCGCAGCCCGGCATGCCGGAATGAAAGTACTGGCCTATTCCATCGTAACCAATTTCAGCAATCTGTTCCATGCGGAAGCTCATAGCCAGGAAGAGATCCAACATCATGCTTCGCTGGCCGGACAAAGGCTAAAAGATATCCTGGCAGAATTCATTTCGCGGACTGCCAGCTTTTTTCATTGACACAACTTAAGGGATAGGATTAATTGGATATTCACAAAAAAAAGACAGTGATACCAAGGAGATAGAGATGGCGGCAAAAAAACTAACGGCCGAAAAACTGAAGTATTACGAAGACCTGATCCGTAAGGAATTGCATGACAGCGTAGCCTATATAGACAATATCAATAAAGAACAGAGCGTAGGCGCCAGGGAAAGCAGCGGAGACCTCTCCAGCTATGCCTATCATCAGGCTGATCAAGGTTCAGACACCAATCTGATGGAACAAACCGTAATGATGATGGAAGGCGAGCGCGACAAAATTCGCCTGCTGAACGATGCTATGCGCAGAATCGCCGATGGAACCTATGGAATCTGCGAAATGTGTGGCGATTATATCCAGGATTCCCGTCTGGAGATAATCCCCTATGCCACCTATTGTGTTTCCTGCAAAGAAAAAAGCGAAGATAAAAAAAGGCGGCAAAAGCGTTGATGTCAGACAAGCCTAAATGCATCCCAGCCTATTTTATAATGCTGCTAACCCTGGTTCTGGATCAGCTAACCAAAACCCTGGTACGGGTAAACATGGATTTATACGATCGCTTTTATCTGTTGGAAAAGTTCTTTGGCGACACCTTCATGCTGATCCATGTGGAGAACACCGGAGCGGCTTTTTCGCTGGGATTGGGTTCTGATCTTGTAAACCGGATCTTTTTCATCACGATTACCTGCCTTACCATATTATTCATTATCTATTTACTGCGTCAAACCAATCACCGCTTGCAGGTAGTTGGCTTTGGCTTTGTTCTGGGTGGTGCCTTGGGAAATCTGCTCGACCGGATCATGTTTGGCCCGGTGACAGACTTTTTTTCTGTGGACTTCCCAGATTTCATCATGGAGCGCTTTCCGGTATTCAATATAGCCGATAGCTCCATTTTTATCGGGGTGTGTTTCCTGATTTTTGACATGCTGTTTATCAAAGACCAGCTTGCTCCAAAGCCGGAACCCATGCCCGAATTGGAAGAAATTAACATCAAGGAGCCATAAATGAAAGGCAAACTCCTAATCCTGGCCCTGCTGGTCTTCAGTTTCGGATTGGCAGCCCAAACCGTGCTGAGTTGCTATGATGTGCAATACACTACGGCAGCCAACGGAAACTCTAACTACAACGGACAAAACGTCACCGTGCAGGGAATCGTTACCCACGTAATCCCCAACAGCGCTTTTTATATAAGCGACGAAACCGGAGGCCCCTGGAGCGGACTATACGTATATCACCGTAATACCAGCAATGCTGTTTCCCTGGGTGATATGGTCAAACTTACCGGCCGGATAACCGAATACTACAGCCTTACGGAAATGGACAATATCTCGGCTTACGAGATTCTTTCCCAAGGCAATACACTTCCTCCGGCTGCAGACCTATCCACTTCTGAGATTGCCTATGGGGCTGCCTCTTCCGAACAATGGGAAGGTGTGCTGGTGCGCGTTACCGACGTCCAGATCAAATCTGGCGTGGACAATTATGGCCAGTTCCTGATCGCCGACAGCAGCAATGTTCAAGCCATGGTGGATAATGGCCTCTATGCCATTCCCAGTGGTTCGATCATCACCGGCGAATGGTGGTATATAATCCAGGGAATCGTGGATTATCACAGCAGCGCAGGCTACAAGATCAATCCTCGTGCTGCCAGCGACATGGTGAAGCAAGATAGCATCGAGAATTCCATTGTCAAAATCATCAAAACCGATCCCGCCAGCAATCCAGTCCTGAATCAAACCTTCAAAATGAGCCTGGTAAGCACCAAGGTCAAATATGACTGGGGTGTTCAGCGCTACGAAGCCACTCTGCGGATTGATCCTTCCAAAGTCCTGTTCGAAGGCCTGGAAATCGACAGCACCGCCACTCCAGAAATGCCAAACTACACTATCTCCTCTGCTGGAGATGAGATAAGCTGGGTGGTGGATTATCCTGGTGGCCTGTATTCTGATCAGGAAGTTCTGTTGATAAAAATGCTCTTCCGCCCCATCGTTTACGGCGAAACCCAAATTGACCTTTATAACTTCAAATATAATACAACCAGCGTTAACACCTTGGTGGATGGCAATCTGCTCACCAAGCTAACCGAGAAGATCGCCTATCTGAACATCGGCAAGGATGGAGACAAGAAGAACATCTTCAATCCCTACCTGAACGAAAAGATAACCCTTACCTACGGAGTTAAAACCGGATACCTGGCCAAGGCCGTGATCCGGATTTACGACGCTCAGGGTCGTTTGGTTTTCACTCCTGTGCATTCCAATTCCTTCCCGGCCACCGGCTTTAGCAGCTACGAATGGAACGGCCGCGACGCCAATCTGAAGCTGCTTCCTCCCGGGCTATATCATTGCCATCTGGAAGTAACCGATCGCACAAATGGCGATAGCGACAGCACGGTTCAGCCACTTGTGATCAAATCCACCCTGAAGTGAGGTTCCCCATGAAAAAGATAATCCTACTTAGCCTTATCCTGATCCCCGCAGCTCTGCTCTTAGCCGTTTTTGACGACTATCAGCCCTCAGCCGTTGCCAGGGGCATGGGAGGTGCCTGGACTGCCGTTGCCAATGATGCCAATGCCCTTTTCTATAATCCCGCTGGACTTACTTCCACTTCGCTGAGCGCCAAGCTGGGAGCGTCCTATCTCTATAATCAGGACTATGCCGAAAACAAATCTGCAGCCCTGGCTTATCAGCTTCCCGGAAAACTGGGAACCCTGGCCATCGGCGGAAGAATGCTGGATGTGGACTTTGAAGACGTTACCCTTACCAGCGAATTCACCGGCAGCATCGGACATGGCCTGTATCTGCTGAAGGACGTGCATTCCGAAATCAGCCTGGGATGGACGGGAAACCTTTACCGTCTGGCCTATGACGGAGAAAAAGACGATTATGCCATGGGTATTGACCTCGGCGTGATGGCCTTGCTGCACGGCCGCACCAAATTCGCCTTTGCCGTAACCAACCTGAATAAAGCCAAGATGGGCAACGAAAACCAGATCGATCTGCCCAGCAAACTGGCTTTGGGGATAGCCTACACCCCTTACGACATGGTGACTACCAGCGTTGAAGTGAAAAAAGACTTCGGGATGGAAACAGAATTTATGGGCGGTGTGGAAGCCAGACCTTTCGAACCTCTTGCCATCCGCTTTGGAGTGCATCAAAATCCCGCCACCTACAACGCCGGAGCCAGCTTCTATATGCAAAACGTGGAAGTGGATTACTCCTTCACCTATCATCCTGTTTTACCGCCAACTCACTACATCAGCATAGGTTATAATCTTAAATAAGGATAATGCCAATGAGCAAAGTATTCAACCGGTTCATGCCCGCTTTCATTCCCCTGCTTTTCGAAGTAATGCGCCATCTGCGCCGCGATTCAAACCATAACAGCAATATCAAGAAAAACGACAAAACCACCGAGAAACTGGGAACCATCGAACACCTGATGGTGCGCCTGGAAAAAAAGGTGCAACTGAACCGGGATGTTTACAACAAGAGCTTTAACCAGCTCCGCTGGTGGCTGATCATCAATTCAGCCCTGCTCATCGCCATTCTGGTAAAGCTCTTCTTCTATTGAAGACAGGCTTGCTAAAATAAATCAGTAATATACAAGTAGATATTGCCGGGGATAATCAAAAAATCCCCGGCATTTGTTTTTAGATGAATGATCAGGAACTTCAAACTCTGCTTCTCTTTTTAACTTTTACCCACGACTCATCTGATGTCTTTGACACCTGATGCCTGACACCTCTCTGTCGAGACGACGGAGCTACCCCTGATCACCCTATCATACCGGAGTCATACCGCATGATCATCCGGTATGACTCCGGTATGATAGTATTCTCAGCGAAGGCAGCTTGCTAACTTAGTAGACTAGAGTGGACACTGATGGACGATATGGACTAGATGGACATTCCATAGTTAACCTTGGAGTGGCTTATCTCCGTGCCCGCGGGTGGAAGCGTCCTCTGGACGCTTGTAAAACAAGCTGCAAGATGCAGCTTTAGGGTGGGCAATCTCCGAATTGCCCATCGTGGAAGCGTCCTCTGGACGCTTCATCCCGTTGACCAAGCCCGGAGGGCGACAGATAATAGCGATGGTGGTGAAACAAGGCTTTTAAGCCTTGTGGAACCCCTCGTTTGGGG
>CAZGWB010000070.1:0-14080 GCA_964529335.1 uncultured Candidatus Cloacimonas sp. | reverse complement strand
TGGTGCGTCAATGGGATAATGCGGGTTCTCCTTATGTTTATAATGACATACCGCATACAGGGGTTCATGTAACCCTACCCTTGGATAGCTACAATGGTGTTTATTACGTTGCTTTCTACGGTGAATCCACTGTCAGCAATGCAGATAACGACTTCTTCGTGGACAACGTTTTGGTCCGTCAGACCCCGGCTGGAGCTCCTGAGCATGTAACACTGGCTTCTCCGGCTGATGAAGCCACAGGAGTTTATCCCGAAAGCACAGTTCTTACCTGGAATCCATCTCTTACCGGTGGAACACCTACATACTTCGAGATATATGTTAGTTCCACTCCCATCGACCCTGGAACGGGAAACTTTGGTGAATACTTCTATGAATCTGAGAATCCTACTCTGAATCTCTCAGCTCAAAGTGATATTGAATTGGGTTACAGCACTACCTGGTATTGGGCTGTTTTGCCGTTCAATTCCGAAGGTGTATCACCAGATCCCAACGATCCTGAATTTATGATCTGGAGTTTCACAACCATTGCTGATCCCACGATCACCAGCCTTCCATACGAGGAATACTTCGATAGCGTAACAGCTCCGGCTTTGCCCTATGGCTGGACGGGCTATGTGAATTCCACTGCTTCGGCCGCTTATGTAAGAACATACAATTCTACCACCTATGCTCAAAGCGCACCCAATAGCGCTTACCTGACCAACAGCACAGATGCGGCGGCTGATTTACGTCTCATTACTCCGATGATCGACTTGGGGCGTTCTCTCAGCTCAATCAAGCTGAAGTTTTACGCTCGCAGCGGTTCAGCCGGTTATCCGCTTTTGGTCGGCTCGGTTAGCGCAACTGATGGAACGGGGGTGTTTACTCAGCTTCAGTCCATTGATCTAACTGCCACCAAGACTGAATACACTGTGTCGTTTGCCGATTATGTTGGCACAGATCAGTATATCTGTTTCAAGCATGGCTTGGGCGGAACCTCACGTTCGCTGTATATCGACAATGTCCGTCTGATTGAACTGCTTCCAGCAGATCTGGCCGCCACAACCATAACAGGTCCTGGTTTGGTGCAGGGTGGTCAAACCAGTGAATATGTGATTACGGTTTACAACGAAGGAACCGCTACCCAGGATTCCTACGACGTAAATCTGAAGAAGCATGGCGATGATATGCTGGCCACCATTCACGTTACCGATCCTTTGGCTCCGGGTGCGTCTGCACAGCATACCATTAGCTGGACTCCTGCCTTGGGTGGCAACTTCCAGATTTATGGCGAGGTAATCCTGGCTGGTGATGGAAATGCCGTGAATAACGTAACCTCTTACAAAGATGTGTATGTGGTTGATCCGGCATACACACTGGTTTCGGTGGGAGACGATGCCACAACCACAAGTGGATATTATCTACCTATCAATCTGTATTATCGTAACAACGTATCCGAAGAGCTGTATTTCACCGACGAAATGCACCTGCAATCCGGAATTATCCAAGCCATCGTTTACAAATATACCGGAACCAATGCCCGCGAAGACAAAGCCATAAAAATCTGGATGGCTCAAACCGCCGTTACAGACTTGAGTGGTGGCTGGCTTCCGATGGTGGATTACACCCTTGTTTTCGATGGTCTGGTAGATTTCCCCGCAGGAGCCAGCAGCATAGTAATTCCGCTTACCACACCTTTTAACTTCACTGGCGGAACCCTGGCAACCCGCGTGTATCGTGCATTTGATAGCGGTGCAATTACCAGCACGGAAAAATTCTATTACACCACCAATCCCGCACATACAATCCGTTCCAGATACCTGCAAAGCGACTCAACAACCTATGATCCAACTGCACCATCAGCAGCAGGAACTACTCTGAACTATTTCCCCAATACTGGTTTTATCGTTCAGAATGCAGTGTTGCAAACTGCTGCCGAAATGAGCGGATATGTATATCATGGAGCTACCACAGACCCAGTGGTTGGTGCTACGGTTACCCTTACCGACGAACGTTATAGCACCACTACCGATGAAAATGGCTACTATGAATTCTCATTCTGGGAACCACACACCGTTACCGCGGTGGTTTCCATGGCAGCCTATTATAGCCAAACCGTCACCGGTATCGCTCTCACCATGGGCAATACGGTTACCCAGAACTTCAATCTAACCCCCATGCCCAGAGTGAATGTAACGGGATATGTGGCGGCCAATGATGCGGCGTTCCTGGGTGGAGCAACCATAGCCTTGAGCGGAACTGAGAACTACGAAGTAACCTCTTCAGCAGTAGATGGAAGCTTCCTGATTCCCAATGTGCTGGGTAGCAATACTGGCCAGGCATACACCGTAACCGTGGACAAGGAAGGATATGTTGGCTACAGCAGTGTAGTAAACGTGTTTGAAAACAATATGGACATCGGAACCATTACCCTTACGGAAAACCTATGGACTCCCTACAATCTGGTAGCTACTCACAGCGGAGCGGATGCTCAGCTTGCGTGGGAACCTGCCGCTGAACCGGACTACCTCTTCTTCGATTTCGAAGAAGATAATGGAGGCTGGGTTGGCAGCGGTTATGGTGATTGGGAATGGACAAACGCCTATACGCTAACTGGTTACACCGATAATGACACCTCGGTCGGCACACCTCCGACAGCACCGAATTCCGGAACAGGCTTATGGGGAACCAAGGTCCTTGCCGACTATAGTAATTCAGCAGCCTGGTCTTATCTGCGCCAAACCTTCGACCTGAGTGTGTATGACGCTCCAGTGCTGAGTCTTTGGCACTATATGAACGGTTACAACACTTATGACTATGGTTTGATCAAGGTGAACGGAACCACGGTTTGGGGCAGCAGCGCTGCAGCAGTGTTTATGCCCTGGCAGCAAATCAATGTCAGCCTGGCAGCCTACAGTGGGATGAACAACGTGGAGATCAGCTTCGAATGGTATGCCACTAGTGTTGTTAGCTACGCCGGCTGGTACATCGACGACATCTACATCGGCCCTGCCACCACCAGAACTACTGCTGCCCTTGGCACCCGCAATGCTGACCGCAGCTTACTGAACTACAGTGTGTATCGCATGCCTTTGGCTGAAGAAGGCAACCCAGGCAACTGGACTTTGCTGAATGCAGCTTATGCAGACACTGTTTATACCGACACTTCTTTTGGCGCACAGACTCCCGGCAAATACAAATGGGCGGTTAAAGCCAATTACAGCGGCAGTCTGCAGTCCGAAGCCATCATTTCCAATCACTTGGGAATCGTGGCCATGCCCGAAGATGTAATAGCCACTCCTGTTGGCGCCACAGTTCAGCTAAGCTGGACAGCCGATGCCGGAGCGGATTATTACGTAATCTACGCCGCAGATGATCCTTATGGTGCCTTCACTCTGCTTGGCTATAGCGCAACCAATGCCTATACCATCAATAGCCCTGCAGCCAAAAAGTTCTACAAGATTGCTGCTGCCGACGGAACCATGCCCAATCCGGCTCCGCCAGCAAAAGCTGTTCAAAAATAAACAATTAACCCTCTTAACAATGAAACCCCGCTGTTCATGGCGGGGTTTCTTTTTCAGTCCGGCGGTTTTCAGGCACCAAGCTTGCGACCCGGTTTCCACGCCCCATTCACCCGAATTCCTCGCGAACCGCATTGGGGTGGAGTCCGGGTGGAGTCCGCGTGGCTTCCGAGTGGCGAGCAAGGATTGTGTTTTCTCCGGTTTTTGGTTGACAAGCTGCTTGGCACCAAACAAGCTGCCCTGATGAACGAAAAGAAAGTGTTGATGTTGGCGGTAAACAGCAGTTGGAGCCACAGTAATCCCGCCTTTTACTATCTGCGGGCGATGCTGAGGGGTTTGCCATATCATGCAACAATCTTGGAGTTTACTACCAAGGATCATCTGAGTGATGTGTTGCAAACTGCCCATTCACAGCAAGCGCAGATAGTATGTCTTTCGGCTTATATCTGGAACCGGATGTTTCTGCAGCAATTGCTTCCAGCTCTCAAACAATTGCTCCCAGAAGCAGTATTCGTGGTGGGAGGCCCGGAAGCAGAAAATCTGCAGACCTTCCTAACAGCCGGTGATTATCTGATCATTGGCCAGGGAGAAGCGAAATACAAGGCTTTGGCGGAAAGCGGTTTCAGCTTGTCTCAGGAGGAACTGGTGAAAGTTCCCGAGCTGCCTTTGGCCGAGTTGCCATTCCCTTATGATGCCTCCGATCTTCCCGCTCTGCAAGGCAAGCTGATCTATTATGAGCTCTACCGGGGTTGTCCTTATGGCTGTATTTATTGTCTTTCGGCCAGAGACAGGAGAAAAGAGCTTCGCTTTGATCCTAATGATCCCTCTGATCTGAATGCGATGTTCGCAGAGCTTTCCAAACTGGTGGCGTTGCAGCCCAAAACCTTGAAGTTCGTTACCGTAGTTTTAATCTGAACAAGGCTTTGGCGCATCGGGTCTGGGAGTTTTTCATTGCCAATCCGGTTCCCTGTGAAGCGCATTTTGAAATCTATCCAGACCTTCTGGATGAGGCTGATCTGCAGCTTCTGGAAAGGGTTAAGCCGGCAACTTTCAGGTTTGAAATCGGGATTCAAACCATCCATCCGGAAGTGGCTATGGCTTGTGGACGCAGTTCGAACTGGCAGAAAGCGCGGGAGATGCTGATTCAACTAAAACAGCGAACCCGGGTAAGGCTGCATACGGATTTGCTGGTGGGACTGCCCGGTGAAAACTATGATGCCATTATTGATTCATTGAACCAACTTTGCGTCTGTTTGCCCGATGCGGTGCAATTGGGGATATTGAAAATCCTGCCGGATACTCCAATGCTGGATGTGGCCAGAGACAGGGGATATAAATGGCTTGACCATCCACCCTACACTGTCCTGCAAACCGACGCCCTCAGCTATCCTGAGCTTTGCAGGCTGGAAGACTATGCCAGATTATTGAACCTGTATTGGAATAAGGAAGAACACTATGAAAGCTGGAAAACTCTGCTGCAAATAAATTCTGCCGATGTGATGCTAAACGAACTGAGAGAGATGCACATCCGGCTTGGATATGAACTGCATTCCCTGGCCAAGGCCAAAAGGGAGGCTGTTATGAAAGAACTTCTTGTAAAACATGGAGGATAACATGAAAGAATCCAGCGCTTACTTATGCTATTGCGGATTGAACTGTAAGTTATGCAGTCTGATCGCCACCTTGCCCAAACAGGCAAATGCCCTTTTTGATACGATGAAAGAGGATGGTTGGGAGTATTATGGCCAGGAAGTCTTCCCTCAGTTTCCGCAGTTCTGGACGGTGCTGCAAAGCCTGAAGGAAATGGACGAAACCAGCCCTCTCTGCAAAGGGGGCTGTGGCGATCCGGATTGTGAAATCCGCAAATGTGCTGTTGCCAAAGGACTGCAGGTATGTGCTTTTTGCCCAGAATACCCTTGTGAACGGCTGCGTTCCTTTACCCGCAGATACCCTTTCCTGCTAAAGCATAATGACCGGATCAAAGAAATAGGTATTGAGGCCTGGCTGGCCGAGATGGATGAACTGGCCGCCAATGGCATGACCAATAAGATACTGAAAACAATGCCTTAAGGTATCATTGAGGGTAAAACCCTGAAGGAAGATAAAACAAAGTTCTTGGCAAAAACCAATATGAAGCCAGAATGGATTAGGATAAGGTATTGTAGCATGAGAAGTCTCTTTGCCCTATTATTCTGCCTTTGTGCTGTGGCTTGGATTAATGCCGTTGATCTGGATTATCGCCTGCAAAGTGGGGCCTATGGCAGCTATGATTTTGGCCATAAAAGAGCACTCCTACGGGGAGACATCCTGCCCGAACTAAGCCTCTCACATCAGTTTGGCCAGGATTACGAATTGCTGGCCGAATACTCAGCCTACTGCTGGCTGGAGACGGCCATTGGCGATACCTCCACTTCAGACCTGGATGCCACAAACTATCGAGCCTGGCTAAGAATCGGCGATCCTCAAACTTCTCTGCGGCTTGGTCTGCAGCGTATCAGCTTTGGCAGCGCTAAGGTCCTGCGCCCTCTGCAGTGGTTCGACAAGCTCGACCCCCTGGATAACAGTGAATTCACCCGTGGAGTATGGGCCCTTCTGGCTACGCATACTTGGATGAACAATAGTGAATTATGGCTTTGGGGCATGTTGGCTGAGGATGACCTGAAAGGTGCCGAAACTATTCCCGGAAAAGATAACAGTGCCGAATTTGGAGCGAGATTTCAGCTTCCCAATACTGCTGGTGAAACTGGTTTGGCATATCATCAAAGGCAATTGCACAGTGGAGACGAATTCCGGATCGGCTTTGATCATCGTTGGGATGGATTTGTGGGAGCTTGGCTGGAAGGAAGTTACAGCTATTTCGATACTACTGCAGGGATCGGAGACAGCATTGCGACCGCCTTTACTGTGGGGCTGGATTATACTTTTCCGCTGGGAAATGGATTGGCCATAACTGCTGAGAACTTGCTGGGCCATGGCGCTGCGGAAGGGGCCGGAAAACTTCACAATACCAGCCATAGCCTTGCCGTGCTGATAAGCTATCCTCTTGGTCTGCTGGACAGCATCAATCTGCTGGAACTACATAGTTTTAGCACAAATACAGATAATCTGGCCATAGTTTGGAGAAGAGCTTACGACTATCTGTCTTGGGAATTGGGACTGAATCTGGACAGGGGCTTTGAAGATTTGGCATCCAGAAGTCCCGAGCTTAATCTGAGAGTAAACTACAATTTATAGAGGTTTCGTGATGAACGACTGCATTGCCAGCCTGCATAAGATCAGTAAAGCCTACGCCACAGGACATGGTGATTTTTATGCTCTGAAAGATATTGAGCTGGAATTTGGAAAAGCTGAATTCACCGGCATAGTTGGCCCCAGCGGAAGCGGGAAAACTACTCTTCTGAATATCATTGGCAGCCTGGACCTGCCAACGGCAGGTGAAGCGAGAGTATTGGGGCATTTAACCAGCGGACTTAGTGCCAGGCAATCGGCTGATTTGCGCAGTCAGCATATCGGTTTTATCTTTCAAACATATAATCTCCTGCCCGTATATTCTGTTTACGAGAATGTGGAATTTCCCTTGCTGCTTCTGAAAATGAAGCCTGAAGAGAGAAAGAGAGCCGTTTTTGAGGCTTTGGAATGGGTTGGGCTTTTGGATAAGCAAAAGGCACGTCCGGCTCAGCTTTCTGGAGGTCAGTGCCAACGTGTGGCAATCGCCAGAGCCATGGTAAAAAAGCCGGTATTGGTACTGGCCGATGAACCAACAGCCAATCTGGATACAGAGAATTCACTACATATTCTGCAAACCATGCAGGATTTGAATATGAGTCTAGGCACCAGCTTTATTTTTTCCACGCACGACGACAAGGTGATCAAATATCTGCGGAGGATAGTCCGGTTGATCGATGGCAAGGTGGCAAGCGATGATATTCAAACTGGCCTGTAAAAACATAGTAGGCTCAGGCTGGCGAAGCCTGATCAACGTTATGATTCTTGCTGCGGTGCTTATTGGCCTTGTTTGGGCCGAAGGTATGTGGTTCAGTTGGCTCACTCTGGCCAAAACCCAGCAGAAAGAATGGGAGTATGCAGCTGGAATTCTAAGAGCCAGAAATTTCGATCCTCTGGATACATTTTCTTGGGAAAAGGGTTATTCCGCTATTCCTGACAATATAAAGGAGCATATCGAAACAGGCAGCCTGGTCCCTTTGCTATATTCCCCGGCTGTCATCTATCCCCAGGGCAGAATGCATAATGCTGTGGTAAAAGGCATTCCGGCGGATCAGCAATTGCTTAGGATACCCTCTCAAGCGCTTGCAAACAAGGAAGAATTTGCCGTTCCCGCGATAATAGGCAAAGCCATGGCTCGCAGCACACAATTGCAGCCCGGCGACACCTTCTCTTTGCGATTGAAGAACAGCGAAGATGCCTACGACGCACTGGAACTGCAAATAGTGAAGATTATGAGTTGCCCTGTGCCATCCCTGGATATCGGAACTGTGTGGATCGATTATGATACCCTGAGAAGAGCCAAGCTGCTGCCGGAAGTTGCGACCGTAATGGTAATGCGGAGCACCGGGCTGGCTGAACTGGAAACTGAGGGTTTTCGGTATATAGATGAACAGGAATTCTTTGCAGACCTGAATCAGATGGTACAAACAAAAGCCGCAGGCCAGATGATGCCATTCTCGATGTTGATCTTCCTGGCAATGTTAGCGATTTTTGACACCCAGGCTCTGGCGATCTTCAAACGCCGCAAGGAAATAGGTATGCTGTCTGCACTGGGAATGACCAAGCGGCAGATAATCGCTCTCTTTACCACAGAGGGGGTTTTGTATATGCTGTTTGCAGCGTTGGCAGCCATTCCTCTTGGCTTTCCGTTCTTTTACTACTTCTCGGCTCATGGTTTGGCTCTGCCAATGGGATATGATTCGTTTGGGATTGTAGGGTTTGATGAACCTCTAAAGTTCCATTACAGTATTCCCCTCATCATGCTTACTCTCTTGTTTTTGATTGGCTTAACCGCCGTGGTAAGCTGGTTGCCGGCTCGGAAAATTGCACGAATGAATCCAACTGAAGCTCTGAGGGGTAAATAGGATGTTAAGGTTTTTGCTGAAGGGCGTTTTCCGGGATCGGCATCGCTACCTGTTTCCTCTGTTGATCGTGAGTTCAGGAGTCCTGATCATGGTATTCATGCTGGCCCTGATAAATGGCTATATGGATAGTTTTATCCGTGCCAATGCAGGTTTTGACACCGGCCACCTGAAAGTGGTAACCCGTGCTTACTCCGATTTACTGGCTCAGAAACCATACGACCTCGGCTTTTTGGATGTTCAGTCCGAACTTAACGAGTGGAAGGCCAGATATCCAGAATTGAACTGGGTGCAGCGTATCCATTTTGGAGCTCTTCTGGGCGTTCCTGCCCAGGGTGACAGTCTCTTGGAACAAGGCGAAGTTATCTGCTTTGGGATAGACCTGATAAGTTCAAATAGGGAAAGGAAACTGATGAGTCTCGACAGATCTTTGCGCCAAGGAAAAATGCCAGTGCAGGAAAGCGAGATACTGATTAGCGATAATGCTTTTAAGCGCTTGAACCTGAACTTGGGTGATGAAATTTTGTTGTTTGGCAGTGATGTCGATGGAGCTCTATGCTCTTCCCGCTTTTCTGTCTGTGGAACGCTCAGTTTTGGAACTGAAATGCTGGATCGGGGTGCGTTGGTAGCAGACCTGTCGGCAGCCCGTAAGATGTTGAACATGGAAGGCGGAGCCGCAGAGATCTTGGGTTTTTTTAGAAGTGGAGAATATGATCGGGAAGCGGCAACCAGGATTAAGGATGATTTTAATGGTATGTTCAGCGATCCCGAAGATGAGTTTTCGCCTGTAATGCTAAGCATGGAAGACCAGAATAATATGGGATATATAATGGCCATGCTGGATCAGGTAATGGCGATCTTCAGCTTCGTGTTTATCATAATCCTGGGTATAGTCCTCTGGAATTCTGGTTTGATGAACGGTATCAGGCGGTATGGAGAGTTTGGGGTTCGTCTTGCCATGGGGGAATCGAAGCTGCATATATATAAAACCTTGATCCTGGAATCTGCCTCTGTGGGGATAATCGGCTCTGCTGCAGGCATCATGCTGGGCTTGCTGCTCAGCGCGTATTTTAATCTGCATGGCATGGATGCCAGTGTCTTCAGCCGCAATTCTACCCTCCTTTCCGAAGATATCATCTATACCAGCATCGATCTGCCAGCAGCTCTGGCCGGGTTTATCCCTGGAATTCTGTCCACCATTCTGGGATCGGCACTGGCTGGACTGGCTGTTTTTAAACGTCAAACTGCCCAACTTTTCAAGGAACTGGAAACATGAAGCTTTTCACCGCTATCTGTATGATTTTCTACGGGGTAACATTGCTAGGGACAAACCCCGAGCCTGTCACAATCCTGAAGGCCATAGACGCAAACATGACCTCCGCAAGCTCAAAAAGCGTTACCAGACTGGTGATAAATGGCAGAAGGTCTTCACGCACAGTAGCGTCCATAAACTATGCTCAGGGAAACAACAAGTTCTATTCAGAATATACAGCCCCACCCAGGGATAAAGGGACAAAAATGCTGAAACTGGGCAAAGACCTTTGGATCTATGATCCTTCGTCCGACCGCAGTATCAGGATATCCGGAAATATGCTGAAACAATCTGTGATGGGCAGCGATCTATCCTATGAAGACTTCATGGAAGATACGTCTCTGGCTGATTCTTATAGCGCATCCATCAGCAGTGAAACCGAGATAACGGGTCGGCCATGCTGGGTGCTGGAATTGGTGGCCCGACAAACCAACCTGACTTATTACAAACGTAAGCTTTGGGTGGATAAAGAGCGTTTCGTTGTGCACAGGGAATATCTCTACGCAAGAAGCGGGAAACTACTAAAATCCATCACTGCCTCTGATTTCCGGAAAACCGGGAAGCGTTGGTATCCGCATTACATTCTCTTCAAAGACGAGTTGAAGGAAGGCAAAGGCACAGAATACTATATTGACAGCGTGCAGTTTGATCTGGCCATCCCAGCCAGCATTTTTTCTAAAGGGGTTCTGAAGAAATGAAGCAATACAAAGTAATAGTAGTTGGTGCAGGGCCGGCCGGACTTTGTGCGGCGATTTCTGCAGCTCTGGCCCTTGGCGAAAAAGGCCAGGTTTTGCTTTTGGAAAGTGGAGATCAAACAGGCCGAAAGCTATTGCTCAGCGGTAGCGGACAATGCAACTTCACCAATGATCTGGAAAAAGATGAATTCCTTAAAAAGCTCGGAGCTTATGCCATGTATCTTAAGCCAGCCTTCTACAATTTTGACAATCTGGCTCTGGTTCGTTTGCTGGCAGAGAGTGGTTGCGAGCATATTGTGCGCGAAGATGGCAAGGTGTTTCCAGCTTCATTCAAGGCGGAGGATGTGCGGAATGCTCTTCTGCAGAAGCTTTTCCTGGCTGGGGGAAAACTGGAGCTAAACTCCCGGCTGGTATTCCTAAAAAAGCTGGGAACTGGGTTTGAACTTGGCTTGGATAACGGAAAGTCCCTGCTCGCTGAAAAGCTTATTCTTTGCTCAGGTGGAGCCAGCTATCCTCTAACCGGCTCTGATGGCAAGGCTGCAAAGCTGACTAGAGTTTTCGGACACCGGCCTGTTCCGTTTCGTCCCCATCTGTGCAGCGTTGGCCTAAAGGACTTTGACAATTACAAAAACTGCGCAGGAATCAGTCTTAGTTATGTTCAGGCCAAGTTCATTGCTCAGAGCGGCGAATTTGACGCAATGGGTGACTTGCTGATCACCCACAAGGGTTTTTCCGGGCCACTTATTTTGGATAACAGCCATCGGCTGGCCAAAGGGGACGAGATTGTTATCAAATGGTTTCCCGATATCGAGCCTTTGCTGCCTGAGATGATAAAGTATAATCCCAAGATGAGTGTGATCAATGGCCTATGGCTTACTCACATCCCACCTGCGCTGCTACGAGCGATACTTGGCCATTTAGTATATGAATATTCAAAAATGAACTGCATTTCTAAGCTTGATCATAGAAGAATAATAGAGGCTCTGTCAGGCAGTTCATACGTCATAGATTCATTGGGAAGCCTAAGCACTTCAATGGCAAGTGCCGGAGGAATACCTTTGTCCGAGATAAATGCCAAAACCATGGAGTCCCGGCTTTGCCCTGGTTTGTTTATGGCAGGAGAAATGATGGATTATGCTTTGCCCAGCGGCGGATTCAATATCCAGATAGCTTGTTCCACGGGTTGGCTGGCAGGTCAGAATGCCGTAAAGGAGATCAAAAAAAACCTGAATTTGGCATAATCCTTGCACTGCTTATTTTATACTTCAGAATATCATATGAGAATGGCAATGGAAGCACAATGGCTTTATATTAGAAACGGCTTTACTGCCGGACCGGTTACTTCCAGCCGTCTGGCCCAGATGATTCTGGACCGGCAGCTGAAGCGCAGCACCATCGTGTGTTCGGTGGCCAATGGCCTCTGGTTGCCGGCTTCGGAAGCAAAGGAAGTGGTTCAAAAGGTAAACCGCAGCATTGCCGGAGCATGTTTCGACGAAAAAGAGCTGCGCTTGTTCAATAGCTATCTGGCTCAGGAAGGCAGGGGTTCTTCAGCGCTAAGTATCACGCATCTGCAACCAATCTTTGCAAACCTTAGCTGGAAGTCCATTCCTTTCCTTTCCCTTCTTACTTTGGGGTTGTTTCAGATATACTGGTTTATCCGCCAGGGTGTGTATTCCATGACTGCCGACCCTTATATGCGCAGAAACATGCCGCGGGTGGGGTTTTTCTTTCTGATTATCCCACTGCTTTCCTTCATTGCCATAGATGGCAATAAACAGCTCAGGCAGGTGCGCGTTGCGGATTTCAGCCCCTATCTGATCGGAATTCTCTGGTATGTTTCGATAGCATTGTGTTTTGTGCACTTGTTTCCAGGAGATTTGTTTCTATCCAGGCTGGTAAATTTCTTTGCTTTTTGTTTCAGCAATCTGCCTTTGATGATGGCTCAACGTTATATAAACGAATGCTATCAGCGCTTGGGCTTCGATTAATATAAATCCCCTTCTTCCATCAACTAATTCAGGTTATACTGCCGCTTTGTCCAGATCACTATTATTGTGCTAAGCAGGGATAGCACACCTGCCAGCAGCAAAGATGGGGTATAGCTGCCGCTTAGATCTCGAAGGTAGGTTCCACCCTGGATTGCCAATGCTCCAAAGCCATAAGCTGAAAAAACTATTCCGTAGTTCACTCCCAAATGCTCTACTCCAAAGCATTCCGAGGTAAGAACAGGATATAATGACAGCGAGGTCCCGATCCCCAGGCCGAGCAATACAGAGGCTATCAGAATACTACCAAAACTCAGAACATAGAAGGGGAAAAGCAGGAAAACGATGGCCTGCAAGCCAAAAACTATGCTCAGCACAGAGAGAATCCCAGTTTTATCGCTGATAAATCCGGCCAGGGGACGGCTAAGCCCATTTGACAAGGCAAATAGCGATATCGGGATGGCGGCCTGGCCTCCACTTAGCAATATCACCTCCCTACCGTAGGAGGGCAGAATGCCGATGATCAGCAGAGAACCATAAATCGATAGTAAAAACGAGCTCCAGATCAGCCAGAACAATGGCTTTTTCATCATTTGTCCAGGCGGCAGATTAGCCCGTACCATCCCCGTTTTATCTGGCAGATGCATAGCTCCGTAGATGTGCATATACCATTGATCAGTAGGGAAAACCACCAAGCGTGAGGCGATTAGGGTTATACTGAAGGTAAGTATCGCAATCAGGACGAAAGTGCCATCCAGACCAAAGGAAGGGATTATCACATGTGCTTTCAGAGGTGCAAAAACAAAGCTGGCCAAGCCAAATCCCATAACTCCCAGAGAAACCGCCAAACCCGGAAAGTCGGGAAACCATCGCCGGATTGGAGGAGCAACGCAGCTATATGTTAATCCGCAAGCCAATCCCCCGATTACTCCATAGCTCAAAACCAGCCAACCCCGAAAGGGAAACCAATGCAGCATGGCGCTCAGAGAATTGGCTAGTAAAAACATAAACGCGCCCATGCTGATCAAACGCCGGGTTCCGATGATTTCCTGCAGTCTGCCCGCTGGAATCATCACCGCGGCAAAAACTATCATAAATACCGACAACGGAAGCATGGAAACGGTCTTGCTCCAGCCAAAACTGGTTTGAAGCGGCTCTACAAAAACTCCCCAAGAATAGGATAATCCACCCATGAGGGCAAGTAAAAATCCTCCTAAAACCACTGTCCAGCGGGTTCCCAATACAGGTCTGTCAGTTTGCATACGCCACCTAAGTTCCTCTTCTACGTATCAGCTATTGTTCCAACTAGTTACCTCATGAACGCAGCAATGATTAGTTCTTGGCGTCTGTCAAGTTCTTTGTGTGCAATCAGTATTTACGAGGCAGAATAAACTTGACAAAACTTTACTCGATGGATATCAGGGAAAACAGCTAAGGAGATATTATGCGTATTAGTAAGATATTGCTTCGGTTCATCTCTATTCTGCTTATTCTATGCATC
>CAZGWB010000069.1:2704-14280 GCA_964529335.1 uncultured Candidatus Cloacimonas sp. | reverse complement strand
ATCACCCGGAAACCGAGATGAGGGTGACGGGTCGCAGCTTTGCCAAGCCTTTTCAGAAGAGTGCTTATCTGGGATTCAGAGTGGTGCGAAGCATAAACTGAATCTATCCTTACGAATCTTCGTTGTTAACTCTTTCCTGCAGCAATCTTAGGATGGGGCCGAAGCGGATTATATTCTTTTTGGCCTGTTTCAGGCTTTCTCGGGCTCCCTTCAGGTCTCCTCTTTGCAGTTGGAGGCGGATCAATTCTTCGTAGATAGTGCTTAGATAGGGATTCAAGTTTTGTGCCCGGCGCAGCAACTCCAGCGATTTATCCGGCATCCCTATTTTGGCGGCTGCGTTGGCATAGTAGATCAGGTTTTCGGGGCTGTTTATAGCTCCCAGAGCCTCATATTCGGCAAAGCAATGATAGGCCTTCAACCATATCCCCCGTTTGGAATTCACCAAGGCCGATAGTAGCATAAGCTGCCGGTGTTTGCCAAATCTGGCTTCAGCGGTGCGGATAACGTCATTGGCGGTTTCGTAGTTCTGGATGCGTATATATTGCTCAATCAGCAGAAAATAGATGAAGGGATTATCATCCATCACTCTTAGGATTTGCTGGATGGTTTCGATGCTCTCCTTGTAAGAGCCGTTGAAGGCATGGCACAGGGCTTTGTTATATAGCACTTCCGGAGTGGGATCGTTAATCCGGTTATAATAGCTGATGGCAATGCGGTATTCGAACATCGAGAAATAGCAGGTTCCGATCAGAAAATGCAGCTGTGGGCTATCAGGACGCAGAGCGCTGGCTTTTTGATAATAGGTGAGGGCTTTCTCAAAGAACTGCTTTTCCAGATAAATATCCCCCAGGTTCATGATAATCCGCAGATTATCCGGATACTGGTCATTTGCCTGTTCCAGCAGATTAACTGCATGCAGCCAGTTACTCTTAACCAGGGCATTTGCCCTCATGATCAGGTTGCTGATCTCGGTTTGTTTCATGGTCATTTCAGTTCCTTCAGCAATTCCTTCACAGCTCTCTCCAGTTGCGGATCGCGTTCGGCAATGGTATCTTCGGGCAGGTTTTCGATTACGATGTCCGGTCGAGCACCGCTGCCTTCCATATTTGAACCATCCAGTTTATACCACCCTGTTCCAGGCATACGCATGGATGAGCCATCCAACAGGTAATAATGCCAGGTTCCAATCACAGCGCCGCTGGAAGGAGTACCAACCACCTTTCCCAGCTTCAGTTCCTGGTAGATAGTGGGGAAGATCTCGCCATCTGAGAATGAATCTTCGTTTACCAACACTATGGTCGGTTTATCCCAAGCCCTGCGGGGTTCCAGACGTTGCATCATACTCAGGCCGCGACTGCGGGAATAGGCGTAGCGCTTCTTTTGCAATAGGGAGATAATCTGGTCGTGAATGTGCCCGCCAGTATTGCCGCGCACGTCTATCACCAAGGCTTCCTTGTCATAGTTATCGCGGAAGAGCTCGGTATAAAACTGCGTCCAATCCGGTGCTCCCATCGAAGGAATATGGATATAGCCCAGTTTGCCTTCGGAGAGGTTTTCCACCAGGTTCTTGCTGATTTGAGTGTCATAAGAATACTTCAGCTGTCGCATTTCCGACCAGTTCAGGCCAGTTAGGGTAGCTTCCAGATCGGTGCCGTCCTGACGATATTTCAGCCTTATCCGTTTGGCAGCCTTACCGGCCAATAGCGAGTCCAGAGGTGTTGTTGAGCTGATGGCAACTCCATCGATGTGGGTAAGGATAGCACCGTCTTTCATTTTGTAATAAGCTGCCAGGCGGCTTCCGGGGTAAACACGGCTGATTCTTATACCTTCTGTAAGGGGGGAGGAAAAATCGAGCTCAACTCCCAGATAACAGGTAGGCAAGCTTGGCTGCTGATCATCGCGGCGAGGGTAAAAGCCAGTATGAGAGGCATTAACGTCACCAATCATCTCTGAGATAATCAGGCTCACCTCATTAATCGAACGGGCTTTATCCACATAAGGGCGGTAAAGGTCATATAGTGCTTTCCAGTTCTTGCCATGCATGTCCGGATCGTAAAAATTATCGCCAAATACTCCCCAAGCTTCCTCAAACACTCTCTGGTTCAGTAAGTTTGTATCATAGCAGTATTCGTAATCGGCATTGATCTCTTTACGCGAGGAATTTCCCAGGTTATATGACTTCAGCTGGCCATTTATCAGGTAAAAAACCGTGTCGCCAATTTTGGACCAGCCTTCTGCGTTTCTGCCAAAATTGAATTCTTCCTTAACGTTCTTTCCATAGATATTGGCTTTTTTTAGATAGGAGTTTTTGTCGGGTCCCGAGCCTGCTTCAATGAAATAGAAAGTGCTGTCGCTGATTATGTCCAGAACGAAGATATTGGCATCCTCAGCATTTATGATGGGATAAAAGCGCTTCTCGATGCCTTCCCACAGTATCTCAAGGGGTTTCGCCTCGAGTTTGGCAGCATCGTCTTTAATCACTATATCCAACACCAGGTTGCCGTCATCGTCCACTTCTTTTTCAGTCATGCTGCTATCTGCAGAGGTTTTTGCAGGAGTTAGGATCTCCTTCCAGTTGTCCTTATCAAGCTCAAATTCGTCCCTGGGAACCAGGTCAAGCCTGTAAAGCGATCTATTGCGGGTAAGCAGGATGGAGCGATTATCGGGAGTCCAGTATAATGAACTCCACCAGCCATCGTCAGCCAGGATGCGGCGACTGCTTTGACTGCCAAAATCATACAGATACAATTCGCGTACGTAGTTATCATCTCTCAGAGTGCCATACACTGCATGGGTCCCACTCTCATTCACTGCAAAATTTGTATGCACGGCCCAGGGTGTATCGATAGCCCTGATGTTCACCAAACCGGAATCCGCCACGGCAATCTTGTTATGACGATAATAATCGGCATACAAAAAGCTCCAGCGTCCTTTTTCGTCCATATTCAGATCTTCGATGCTGAGGCTGTCCGCACCAAACCAATCCACTTTTTCCAGGCTGATAACCGAATCTGCCTTGGCGATGAACAGCTTGTTCTTTCCATTATCCAGCTTAATGAGCACCAAGCGGCGATTATCCAGAAACTGCATGCTGTTTATGCCGGAGTGGTCGAAGCTGATTTGCCTTACTTCGCCGCCTTTGCGGGGCATAAAAAAACTGTCGTATTTGTGATTAAAGCCGATCAACAACTGATCTGGAGATACGGCATAATTATCGAATTCGTTGCGGACATTGCTGCGTTGCAGGCTTGGCTTCCAGTAGTCGCCAGCCAGATTGATTTCCAGTTTACTGATTTTCTTGGCAGCTTTGCTGTTCGGGTCATATTTGTAGATGCTGTCAAACAGCTCAAACACAATGCGGTCGTTGCTTCTGGCTACGCTTATCTCACGAACACTGAATGTGGTGAAATCACTTAGCCGGGTTGCTTTCTTAAAGTTCAGATTCTGCACTCTGTATAGCTGCAGGTTTTCACCGTCCGAGCCGCAATAATACAGCGTGTTCCCTTGTTGTGAGTAGCGGGGGTAGAGCTCGGAAAGCTCCGTATCGGTAAGTTTGCGATATTTCTTTGTATTGATGTCCACTTGCCAAAGCTCGCCGTTTGCGCTGCCACGATAGGCTTCACGACGGGAATAACCGCTGTTTTGATAAACTATGCTCTGGTTGTCGGGTGAGAGGGTGGCATAGCGGGATGCGATCTCCGCCAGTAGCTGAGGCCGCGTTCCATCGATGGGAACTTTATAGAAAGAGGTTCCCCAGCGATGAGAATATTTGGTGGCCAGCAGATGCTTGGAATCGTTGAACCAATCCGATAAACCCAGATTCTCTCTGATTATCACTCTGGCTTCTCCGCCACCGGAAGGCATCAGATATAGGTAGTTTTGCCCTTCTCGATTGGATGAAAATGCTATGTGGCGGCCATCGGGGCTATATTGCGGATTCCATTCCTGGCTGGGAGTTTGGGTAATGCGGCGGGGAATACCTCCGGCAAAGGGAACCAGCCACAGATCATTATCCCAAACGAAGCAGACTTCTGTTCCGTCAGGAGATATGGCAGGATCGCCGGCAAAAGGTGCTTCGGCCGCAGCCAGAGAGGATGACAGGCAGAGCAGCAACAGTATAATCAGGAAAGGGATGAGTCTTTTAGTCATTTTTCTCGATAAACTCCAGATTTTGATCAGGTTTTTCCAAGTAATAGCTGTGTTTTAACACTCTGTAGAGGACGGGGGGATGGGAGTCCCCGCTAACTTTGATACTTTTTCTATCTTCGCTGGGGCGATGTAGAAATTCGTTAAGTAATTCGTCAAGTTCGGTCTCGCATTTCTGAATCTTGAAATTCAGCTCGGTGATGGCCATGGCATTGGCTTCGGGATCTTCTTTCAAACGCACCATCTCCCGGGTCATTTGCATCAGTAAGCTGCGCTGATAGGGCATGATGGCGATTTCGATCTCGGTTTTTTGCTTCTCCAGGCTTCCGGCAGTGGTAATCGAGATGATGCTGGTGGCTTGAGTGATTCCGCCGGAAATCTGGCTGTTATTAGGATCGCCGATGATCTCTGCTCCACAGGCGGTGTTGCTGTTTTTGATAAGACCTGAAAACCGCAACGGCCCTTTACACAGCACTTTGCTGTCAGTTATCCCCCTACAGTTTAACTCTCCCTGAACATGGATGCCACTAACTTGACAAGAGATTATTTCTCCTTCTACGTTCAGGTCTTTGCGACATAACATGGTGCAGGAATGCAGGTCTCCTTTTACCAATAGCGATCCTTGGCAAATCAGGTCGGCATAGGCCAGGTTTCCTTCGATCACAGTATCTGCCTGTAAATGTAAAGTTCTGCCGGTGGGAAGGTTATTTGCCTGCAAAACTACCAGATCGAGAACACAAATCCTTCCTGCGTCGTCCAGAAAAGGATATCCCGGTTTTTTACTTCTATATTCATGTTCAGTAGGGTAATACTGCACGTTATTGCCGGAGAGGCTTAGAGCCTTTTCCTGATCAACGTTTCCGGGGTCGATCAATTCACCAAATATGTCGTATATGCTGCCACCCTGCTCGAAGAGGTTGTTGCTATATTCTGCGATCACCTCGCCAGCCTCCACGAAGCTTAAGGTTTCCAGTATCTGATAGCTAAGCCCATTTTCCTCATCAAGCTGCAGATCGGGATTAAATCTGTAGCGAAGCGTGGTTGTGCTCTCAGCTCTATTGCAAATGGCGATGGGGAAGGGGACGCCATATTCCTTTTCCAGAGAATGGTCTCTGATATAGGCCAGAGCTTCGTTGAAACCAGTTTTAATTCCAGCTTCGTCCAGCAAAGAAAGAATCTCATTCTCGTCGATCAGTTTTCCGGTATCCTTAATCGTCAGCCAGGCAGACATGGTTTCCTGGCGTAGTTCCAGAATTATATTGCCGGCTTTGTTAACTAGAACCTTATTCATCAATAATTCCCACAAGGTTTATTTGGCGGTTATGAGTGCCTTCCCTTCGGTATGAATGGTAGTTGGCGTCCTCGAATGTGCAATCTGGTACGTTCTCAATGTTTCTAAAGCTCAGACCCGCTTTGATAAGTTGCTCGAAAATGGCCTTACGGATATTGATATGCCTGGGAAGTGAGATATCGGGATTCAAACCTGCAGCCCTCAGACTTTGATTGAAATCATCGTAAAGGGCAGAACTTACTTCGTAGTGTGCCATGCAGATACCAGCGCCAATGTAAGCAATGATATCTTTCGGGTTACAACCGAAGTTTTCTACCATGGCTTTCACTCCCGCGGCGGCAATATTCTTGCGGGTGCCTTCTCTTCCGCTGTGCAATGCGGCAACCGCGAGTTGGGTGTTGTCCATCAGGATGATCGGAGTGCAATCTGCCGTGCGGATCAGGAGAAACTGGTTTGCAATGTTGGTGGCCAGTCCATCCACGATTGGTATCTGGGGATGAGTGCCCAAACCAGCTCCACAATCCTCTTTCCGGCAGATATGAACCAAGGAGGAGTGGGTTTGATCTGCGATAACCAGCCTGGAAGCGGGTATGAGGCGGCCATCCAGCTCAAAATCGCTCTGCTGGCTCATCAAAGATCGATAATCGGGCTGTCTTTTTCCCAAATGAAAGAAAATTTTGCTCATGCTCCCAGCCTTGTTTCCAGGGTTTTTACCCGGTAAATGTCGGTGTTATTATTGTGCACCAACATCCGCAATATCCCCCGGATGAAACCGGGAATCAGGCGCAGGCCATTCAATGACCACAACAAAAAGATTATAGCCGTTATCAGCAGCGTGCGGGGAGCGCCGATCTTGCTGGACAGACTGCCCATCATCAGGCTTCCAAAGGGTGCCATGCTGTTAAAGGACATGGTGTAAAGGCTTATCACCCTGCCCCGCATCTTGTCGTCCACCACACTTTGAATCAGGGTGTTGGTGCTTGCCATGGTTTGCATTCCAAAAAAGCCCAAAACTATCATCAATCCCATGCTCAGCGCAATCAACCGCGAGAATGAGAACACGATCAGAGTGCAGGAAAAGGCAATGCAGGAATACACCAGCCGCTTTGGCATGCTGCGGATATGGCTCAGGGAAGCCATGATCACCGAGCCGATCAGAGCTCCGATGCCGGCAGTGGACATCAGCAAACCCTGAGTTCCGGAAGTGCCTTTCAGAACGTCTTTGGCAAAGATCGGCAGTAGAGTAGTGTAGGACATTGCAAAGATCGTATAAACCGCCAGATTCATGATCAAAAACCGGATGGGTGCCTTATGCCAGGCGTATCTGAAACCGTCGGCTACCTTCTTGATAGTGGATTCGCTGTCAGGCATCTGTGGCGGGTAGCTGATCCGGATGAAAAACAGAGAGATGATCACGGGAAGGTAGGAAATGGCATTTATCGCAAAGCAAACCCCTTCGCTAAAGAGGATTATCAAAAGTCCTCCCACGGCGGGACCAACCAGCCGCGCTCCATTGAACATGGCGGAATTGGTGGCTATGGCATTTGGCAATAAACTTCTTTTTTGCACCAGATCGATCACGAAACTCTGCCGGAACGGCGCATCCACGGCCTCGATGATGCCCTGCAACAGGGAAAGAATGAGGAGTGGATACTGCACTTGGCTATTGATAACCCCGGTTAGCACCAGTAAAGCAAGCGCAGAAGTCTGCAGGAAAAATGCCGTCTGCGTGAAGATCATCATGTGATGCCGGTTCCATTTGTCCGCCCAAGCTCCGGCAAAAGGGCTTACAAACACCGAGGGGATCATCGATAAAAAGCTTACCAATCCCAGCAGAAAAGCCGAACCGGTGATCCTGTAAACAAACCAGCCCATGGTGGTTCGCTGGATCCAGGTACCGATCAGGGATACTCCCTGCCCCATGAAGAACAACCTGTAATTGCGTATGGTTAGCGATGAATACAGGGTTTTTAGCTTCTTAAACATGGGTCAGCTTCCCTCGCTTCCCCGCTTGTCCCTGGTTTGCCTCCCGGTAGCCACTCGCAAGCCACCCGAAAGCCTCCCCAATCGGATTCGGGACGATCGCGGGAGATCCTGCCGAGGCAATAGGGTGGGGAGCAAGGATGCTTCACGGAAAAAGGGAATAACTATGTTCATACTAAAGAATTCACAGAATGAAACGTGAAAGGTCTTCGCTTTCGATTACAGGGGATAGCCTTTCGGTCACCATCTTTTTGGTGATCTTCACGGTTTTCAGATTTTTTGAGGGCATCTCAAACAGGTAATCGTCCAAGAGGGTGTTCATGATGGTATGTAGCCGCCGTGCTCCGATATCCTCCATCTT
The DNA here is from genome assembly GCA_964529335.1 of uncultured Candidatus Cloacimonas sp. Classification (GTDB taxonomy): domain Bacteria; phylum Cloacimonadota; class Cloacimonadia; order Cloacimonadales; family Cloacimonadaceae; genus Cloacimonas. The sequence continues at coordinate 6,499 of CAZGWB010000069.1, read as the reverse complement.
TTCATTTGCCAATGCGGCATAACGGGCAATTTCCCTTATTGCTTCGGGGGCAAACTTCAGCTCAACTTTCTCGCTGCGGAAGATGGCCTGATATTGCTTGGTAAGGGAATTCTCCGGTTCGGTAAGGATAAGTTCAAAATCGTCCTGAGTAAGACTATTCAGTTCCACGCGAATTGGGAAGCGCCCCTGTAATTCGGGGATCAAATCGCTGGGTTTGGCAGTGTGAAAGGCTCCGGCTGCGATAAACAGGATATGAGCTGTATCCACCATCCCGTGTTTGGTGGGCACTTTGCTGCCTTCCACGATGGGCAGCAGATCACGCTGAACCCCGCTTCGTGATACGTCTATGCCTCCCTGACGGTCGGTAGTGGCGATCTTGTCGATTTCGTCGATGAAGATGATGCCGTTTTCCTCCACGGCTCGCCGGGCTGTTTCAGTAAGCTTGTCTTTGCTTATCATCCCATTTATCTCGCTTTCGGTGAAGCGTTTCAGGGCTGCCCCAACCGTGGTCTTGATCTTGCGGTTGCCGCCTTTGCCGGGTAGCAGGTTGGCCAGCATTTCGCCAAAATCAAAATCAAGCATTTCCATTCCCGGACCAGGGATAATCTCCAGATTTGCCATGCCTTCGCGTTCAGGAGTAATCTCAATTTCTTTTTCGTCCAAGGCTCCGGATAAAAGCTTATCCAGCATCTTCTGGCGGCTGCGTTTATAGCGTTCCAGCTCGGGGCTGTTTTCCGCAGAGCTTTGTTTCAGTTTGCGGGAGCGAGGCAGCAGAATGTCCAAAATCATGCCCTGAGCGGCTTTCTCTGCGGCAGGGCGAACCTCTTGAACCATTCTGTCCCGAACTTGGCTAACTGCATAGTTCATTAGCTCACGCACCATCGATTCCACGTCCCGGCCCACATAACCCACTTCGGTAAATTTACTGGCCTCCACCTTTATAAAGGGAGCTCCAGTTAGGCGAGAAATACGTCTGGCGATTTCGGTTTTACCTATTCCGGTAGGCCCGATCAGGATAATGTTATTAGGCATGATCTCACCCTGCATCTCTGTGGAAACCTGCAATCTGCGCCACCTGTTACGCAAGGCTATGGCTACGCAGCGTTTGGCGTCGCGCTGGCCGATGATGTATTTATCCAATTCTTCCACAATGCGTTGTGGAGTAAGGTTGTCCAGTTCTGTCAAGATTATAGTTCCTCTACTAAATAATTGTTATTGGTATATACGCAGATCTCGGAAGCGATGCGGATGCTTTCCACGGCTATCTCTTTTGCACTCATCTTGGTATTGGCTGCCAAAGCCCTGGCTGCCGAAAGGGCATAGTTTCCGCCGCTGCCAATGGCAATAATGTTGTCGTCTGGTTCCAAAACGTCGCCCACTCCGCTGATCAGCAGCACGCCGTCTTTGTCACCAGCGATGAGCATTGCTTCCAAACGGCGCAGATATCTGTCCTGCCGCCAGTCCTTTGCCAGCTCAATTGCGGCTTTGCGCAGGTTTCCTTTGTTGGTTTTCAGCTTTTCTTCGAATTTTTCCAGCAGGCTAAAGGCATCTGCCGTAGCTCCGGCAAATCCTACGATCACCTTGCCGTCAAAAATCTTGCGGATCTTCTGGGCTTTCCCTTTCAGGATGCTGTCCCCCAAAGTAACCTGGCCATCCCCGCACAATGCTGTTTTGCCATTGCGGTGAAGGCCTATTATGGTGGTTCCGTGCATTGTCATCATACTTCCTTGCTGGCGGCTTCGGTTTTTTCCGGCTCGGGAGCTTCGCTGTGTTCAAAGCGCAGTTCTTGGGCTTTTTTGTATTTGCTGTTAACCAATTCCAGCTCTTCTGGCTGGGCATTGGCTAGGATTATTGAGAATATCTCGTCGGTTCCCAGGGTTTCTTTTTCCTGCAGTTCAATGGCCAGAATCTCCATTAAACTGTGGTGCGCTTCCAATATTTCACGGGCTTTCTGATGGGCTTCCATGATCGTTTCCCTGATTTCCCGATCTACCATCTGTGAAGTTTCGTCGCTGTAGATATCGCGGGACACCAGTTCCTTGCCCAGAAACACTTCACCCTGTTCTTTACCAATCGTCATGGGGCCTATCTTCTCGCTCATGCCCCAGGCACAAACCATCTTTTTGGCAATATCGGTGCAGCGTTCCAGGTCGTTTCCAGCCCCGGTGGTTAGCTCGCCAAACACAATCTCTTCAGCAGCCCGTCCCCCCAGAAGGGTTACCAGCATTTGCTTCAGGTAGCTGCGGGAATAGCCGGTTTTATCGCTGATCAGATAATGCGTTGCTCCACCCGTGAACCCACGTGGGATAATCGACACCTTGTGCACCGGCTCGGTTTTTTCCTGAAACACCGAGGTTAGCACATGGCCTATTTCGTGATAGGCGGTAAGGCGTTTATCCTCTTCGGGAATTACCCGGCTTTTCTTTTCTTTGCCCAGGATCAGCTTGTCCTTGGCTTCTTCAAAATCCTGCATTTCAAGCTGAGTTTTATTTTTGCTGGCGGCTATCAAGGCTGCTTCATTCACCAGATTGGCCAAATCCGCTCCGCTGAACCCAGGTGTTCCTCTGGCGATCAGCTCCAATAGAACGTTTTCCGAAAGTGGAACCTTGGCTGCATGAACCTTCAAAATCTCGGTTCGCCCTTTGATATCTGGCAAATCAACCGTCACCTGGCGGTCGAAACGGCCTGGACGCAAAAGAGCTGGGTCTAGAATATCCGGACGGTTGGTAGCGGCGATGATGATCACCGCTTCATTCGGCTCAAAGCCGTCCATCTCTACCAAAAGCTGATTAAGGGTTTGCTCACGCTCGTCGTGACCACCTCCCAGTCCGGTGCCGCGATGCCTACCAACTGCGTCAATTTCGTCGATAAAGGTAATGCAGGGGGAATTCTTTTTGGCTTGTTCAAAGAGGTCTCGCACCCTGGCAGCACCAACTCCCACAAACATCTCGACAAAGTCAGAGCCGCTGATCGAGAAGAAAGGAACTCCCGCTTCTCCAGAGACAGCTTTGGCCAAAAGGGTTTTACCCGTTCCGGGACGTCCCACCAGCAAAACCCCTCTGGGGATCCTGCCTCCCAAGCGCTGGAATTTTCCAGGGTCTTTCAAGAATTCCACAATCTCCTGCAGCTCTTCCTTGGCTTCGTCAACTCCTGCTACGTCCTTGAAGGTGATGCCCGATTTACTTGCTTCATGCAGCCGGGCTTTGCTTTTACCAAAACTGAAGGCTTTGGAATTTTGTGCGTTCATGCCTCGCAAAAAGATGAACCAGAAAAGCACCAAAAGGAGAACCGGCATAAGGTATGAGATTATTCCCACCCAACGCGAAGGCCGGGTGGCACTTACCTTGATTCCCAGGCTGACCAGAGAATCCACGAGTGCCGGACTCTCGAAAGGTAGAGTGGTAAGGTATTTTTTGTTGGCAAGATCGGCGTAAAACAGGTCTTTTTCGGCAAATTGAACCTGAGTAATCTGCTCGGCCCGCACTCTGGCCATGAAGTTGCTGAAGCTTTCCTTGGTGATCTGCTCATTCGACCGGTTCAGGGTTTGGTAGATGATCACGGTAAGGAGGATCAATACTATCACCAGAGGCCAGGAAATGGGTTGCCGGCGCATTTTCGGCTGGTTGGGATCTGGATTTGCCGGATTTGGATCACTTCCTTTTTTCGTCATGCGGCGCTTAACCAGATACATCCTGATCAGACTGATAACAGAAATCAAGATGAGGGCATAAACAAACCAGTTCATAATCTGGGAGAATTGCTCAAAAGCTGATCCGGCCTCATTGATTACTTTCC
>CAZGWB010000069.1:0-2694 GCA_964529335.1 uncultured Candidatus Cloacimonas sp. | reverse complement strand
CTTATCCTGGAACCCTGTGCTATCTGCTGCAACCGCGAGCAAGCCTCCGCCGCTCAGCAGAATCAAAATGGACAATAGCAGTCTCATTGATACAGCTCTTCCTTTAGAATTCCGATATAGGGTAGATTGCGGTATTTTTCTGCAAAATCGAGGCCATAGCCAACCACGAATTCGTTTTTGATGTTAAAGCCTACGTAATCGAAGCTGACTTCCAGCTTATGGGCTTCAGGCTTGTCCAGAAGCACGCAGGTTTTCAGCGAAGCCGGCTTGTGCTGCCAAAGGTAGTCCTTTATGTATTCCAAAGAAAGGCCGGAATCCACAATATCCTCCACCACGATTACATCCCTGCCGCTAATGTCGATATCAATATCTTTGCGGATTTTCACCACTCCGCTACTGCTGGTTCCAGCTCCATAACTGGAGATCGCCAGAAAATCAAGCTCTACAGGAATGGTTATACTCCTGATCAGATCAGCCAAGAATATGAAGCCACCTTTCAGAATACCGATCATTACTGGCATGGTTCCCTGGTATTCGTTGGAAATCTCCAGCCCGATTTCCCTAATGCGGGTTTGTATCTTATACTCGTCAAAGAGCACAGCAGATATATCACAATTCATCTGATTCATCGTTTCCTCTTTTCTTTTTGTGGATGGCGCGGTTTGGTTTGATATTCAAAGGCTCGGCCACAATATGCAGAAAGCGGCTGCTGCCTTCATCCCTTCTTACTCGGCTGTCGATTCGCAAACCTACTATCCAGAAGATTTTTTCTCCATCGTCCAAAATGGGTAATAAATCCCTTTCGAATTTCGGCACTTTTTCGTCAATGAAAAACTCTTTCAGCTTCTTAAACTGGCTCATCCCAAAAGGAATGAAGCGGTCTCCAGGTTGCCGGAATCTTATCTTAAAGGGGGTTTTGATCTTTTCGGCATCGATCACGATCTGCAGTTGTTGTAAGCCCGGCTCGGGAAGCGGAGGAAGAACTCGCACATAGCGGAACGTAAAACGGTAATTGCCAAACACGGCTCTGGCACGGTCGGTGTCGATCTCCATGCTGGATTCGGGATTTTCCGTTTTGGGCATTTCACGGCTGAAGCAAAGCTCGCCATAGACCTTTTGAACAATTACGCCATGGGGCAAAGCGATGACTTTGCTGCCCTGGCTTTGTAGAATCTCGTCGATGGCATTCACATGCACGGCCATAAAATCCGTTTCCTTCTGGCTCACCTGGCGAAAGGCATGCCGGAAGATGTAATAGCGTTCAACCTGGCTAAGCTTCAGCAGTGGTTCGATTTCCATAATTTGCCTGTTTGGACTGTTTTCCAGAGTAATCCGGCGTTGCTGTTGCTTGCTGCGGATGGTCATCAGACTTTCCAATTGCAGAAAAATCTCGGCCATGGAACATAGATGATCGCCCAAAGCGGGGTTGTAATCGCTACGGAGTTTGGGCAGCAGATCGTTGCGGATCCTATTGCGGGTAAAGCTGTTATCCAGGTTGCTGTGGTCGGTTCTCCAGCCTATTCCTTTGCTTTCCAGCAGGTTCTCCAGGTTTTGGCGGGTGAAACACAAAAGGGGATGGATTACAATTCCCGACTGAGGTTTGATCCCAGCCAGACCGTTTAGTCCTGAGCCCCTTAGCAGATTTATCAGCACGGTTTCGGCCTGATCTTCACGATGATGGGCCAAGGCAATTTTGTCGTAGCGATAGTTTGCCATTACCTCGTCGAAAACGCCGAACCTCGCTTTGCGGGCTTGATCTTCCAAACTTGCCTGATTGTTTATTTTTATTTTACGCACGATCAAAGGAACATTCCAGCTCAGGCAGAGTTTTTTTACCGCAGCTTCGTCCTTATCGCTTTCCTCAGCGCGCAATTGATGGTTCACATGCACTGCCAGCAGCGACAGGTCCAGTTTTGGACGCAGCAGCACAAAAAGATAGAGCAAGGCGGTGGAATCCGCACCTCCGGATACACCCAAGACCAGCTTGTCGCCAGATCGGACAAGCTGTTTGTCGTCCAGGTAAGCTTCCAGCTTTTTGAGGGCCAGGCCAGTCTCCATTCTTTTCTCCACCGTTTTTGAACTAAAAAGCTATCATTTATGGCTGCTGCTGCTTGTCAATAGCAAAGTTAGTCCCGCTGAGAATTTTAGCGGTTAGCTCAGGATTTGGGTAATTGCATCGCTGAAGGGCAGCAATCCTGCAAGCAACAACTTGCGCAGGATGGTTCAGGCCTGCAGATATCCTTGCAATGGATTACGATCTGAGCGTGAAAATCATTGTATAGCGCTGGGTCGCAAGGAAGATTTTCCATAAACATGCCCTGCCAGAAGTCGTAGCTTTGAGCTTCGCTGGCATATCCCAAACGCTGCATCAGCCGGTTTGTGTATGCGTCACAAACAAAGACCGGCAGATTTCCCGCATAAAGCAGGATGGAGTCCACCGTTTCCGGTCCCAAGCCATTTATGGACAAAAGCTGAGCACGCAGATCTACCGGATTTTGGCTGAAGAGCTGCGCAAAATCGGCTTCATAACGCTCAACAAAATATGCAGAGAAGCTTTTCAGCCTTTTCGCTTTCTGGTTGTAATACAGGGTTGGCCTTATTATGGGGGCCAGCTTTTCCACAGAGCACTCATGTATGTCAAGAAGGGTATGAACCCCAGCTTCCTGCAGATTGGCCAGGGCTTTCTCCACATTC
>CAZGWB010000068.1:0-14665 GCA_964529335.1 uncultured Candidatus Cloacimonas sp. | reverse complement strand
AGCCAGGCCAATGTTTTAACTCCAGGGGTTTGGCAGCACATTGCCTGCGTTTACGATCCCGCCAGTCTGCTGGCAAAGATATATGTGGATGGAGTGGACGTCACCTGGCAAAACAACGGCCCCAATCCTCTTTCCTGGCCGCTTCAAAGCACAGTTGCCGATTTCCGGATGGGTTTGCGCCAGGATAATGGCTATGCCCTGGCTGGCTGCATAGACGAAGTTCGCATCTGGAACAGCGCGCTCAGTCTGCAACAGATTCGCAACAACATGCATCTTTGGCAGGCGGCTTCTACGCCAAATCTGGTTGCCTGCTGGCGTCTGGATGAAGCCAGTGGCAATAAAGTATGGGATCAGAATGGCGCGATAAACGCTACACTGCAGAATTGTGAAGCTGGAGACAGGATCGCCACCGAGGTGCTGATCGGCCAAGGAACGGCCTGCACAATGACACCTACAGCCACCGGAGTTCCTTATGATTTTACCGGAACCGGGCTGCAGCTTGTCTTTTCTGATCTGGGCTCTGGAAATCCTATTACCGCCACCAAACTTAGCGGATATGGAAACAGGTCGATCCTGAACGGACAAAGCTGGATATTAAAGGGTTATGGCGGTTCGCTGGGCAAAGCTGCCCTTAGGATGGCCGTGGCGGAAGACCTCACAGCCGCTCAGCTTCCTGAACGCTATTTCAGGCTTTATGCCCGCAATCCTTTCAGTTCCGCACCCTGGCAATTCCTGCGCAGTGCTGAAAGCGTGGACCTGATTGACAACACCCTCCAGTTTGCCGAAACCGATCTGGCCATCAGGCAGCTTAGAATCCAATGGGAAGAAGTTCCATTGCCCCAGGCACCTGCAGCTTTGCACCTGGTTAAAAGCGGAGAAAGCATACAGCTTAGTTGGGATGCGGTTCCCGGAGCAACCGGCTACCGGGTTTATAGTTCCGATACTCCGGAAGGTGCCTTCAGTCTGGATAGCAGCGGCAGCTTTGGAATAAATAGCTGGACGGCTCCTGCCTCAAACGCCAAACGTTTTTATAGAGTGCACACAGAAACGCCGTAAACGACACATATTAAAGACATCTCTTTGGCGAAGCCGGTAAACTGGAAGTTTGCCGGCCCGCTTTGAATCAGCTTTGAATCAGCTTTGAATCTGAACTGCTTACTTGGTTTGGATTGTTCTTTTCCATATACATAACTGATTGATCATGGCAATTCTGCAAAGGGAGAAACCCTTTTCGGTTAAGATGCCTGCCTGTGCAGAATAAGGTCTGTTCATTTATGCCATAATGGGGTTGTTGCTTCTGCAGAAGCCTGTTCTGTCATCACCACATCGATGTTTTTATTTTCAACTCTAAATCCCGGCTGTGTTCTGCCATCTATGCCGTCCAGCACATTCGCAGCGCTGAAGGTGAAGTGGATTATTCCATCTGGGGTTGTGGGACTGCCGATATCTACGATTATGTCATAATCACCAAGCGCATCTTCTTCTGAAGAGGGTGTAGTCCAGATCAAACCGCTCCATTCACCTGATGAATTTGTAATCGCAGTGGTATTTGGGGTAAAGCCATGTGCATAGTAATCACTGAGATTGGAAGTGAGTGCTCCATCCAAATAGGGATAATCACCATGCTTGATCACATAGATATTAATCCTGGTATTCTGTGGACAATTGCTAACCTTAACGTGCACGGGTTCATTAAGATTAAAGATGTTTCTGGTTTTATTCATGCTGCTAATGCTTTCCACTTGTGGGTTGAAATGCAAACCCCGTGAGCTATAGGCAGCATCAATGGCGCGTTGCTTATCGTTCAATCCGGTTGTTTGCATGTTATCGGCAACCCGCTGCATCAGAAGATTATAGAAATAACGGGGTTTATAACGTGATATAAAACTCGGATCAACATCCTGTCGTAATGTCTTAACCAAGATATCATCAAAGGCATTCACTCCTGTTACCTGATTTGGTATGCCAAATAATGGGTTATTTCTCAAAGACCACCAGGTTGAGGCGATAGGGTATCTATTATCAAACCATGAATAGAAATCTTCATTCAATGGCAGTAGCTGACTATTGTAAAAAGTATATATATCATTGACATCATAACTAAGAATATCGTGAGGTATTCCATAATTATGCGTTGTAGAGCGTATGCCTACACTAAGCCAGTATTCTGCAAAAGATTCATCCATAGCTTGGTAGAGTTTTTCATTTATCGGATTGGTTGATTCATAGAACTGGTGAAAATTCGTTGTATAATAGGTAAAGAAATGGGAGGTTTCATGCCGGATCACATGTGAGTTTAAACCATTGATAAACTTTATTTCGTGCAGAAGGGGATCGAATAAGCCCAATGAAGAGCCCATACTTTGACTATCGTTGATAATACTCGGATACCCAATAGCAGAAAAATTATTCGACAATTTACAAAATAGCGAGTCTTGACCTGCTATGTGATGAAATATATTAGGAGCATAATATGAGTAGGCATTAACTGAAGAGGCTATCGAGTCTTCAAGGCATGATTCATAGTTTAACGAGTCAATTTGCGTATAGGCATTGAAACCATTAATGTGCAATATTTCAGAAACCCCTTCAGACCAGATGCTAAATCGGTCACTTAGCATTGATACCTGATATGTATTGTCAGGTGGATTTGGAAAAGATATCTCGCCTGATTGGTTTGTAAAGTCCTGATAATCGCCATTTATTACTTCTATACCAGCCATAGGTTTACAGCCAGTTAACTGGAAATTTGAATCCTCGCCATACCTATTCCCTTTTACTGAGACTCGGTAGGCATCATTTGTTACATATTTCTCAGTATAGAACTCTGAAGTAATTGCATCTATATAGTATACCAAACCAGGAAACACTACTCTCCAACATAATCTATATGGCTTTGCTTCCCCATTAACAATCCTGCTCTTATACAGTATTGTTATCCTGCTTCGACTTTCGGGAGTTAATTTATTGCAGTATTCAGTCTGTTCGAAGTTTATTCGTGCAATCCGGAATGCCTCATCCTGCGAGAGTAATTTACCCAATAGCTCTGGAGATACTTCTGCTGTTACATCTAGAATCCCGAATCTTTTTTGATCAAACAGATAGTATACATTTAGATATCCGCCCTTTCTACTTTATACCCATTAACTATCTGATGATATCTTGTATCAATCTGACGGGAGTCAACATTGATTTTTCCAGGCACCAACTGCTCACTCTTGGCTCCAATAAATGGCAGCAGCTTTCTTATCACATTACTGCATACTTGTCTGAAGGCAACTGAGTCTCTTACGTTTGTCATGTCGATATCTGTAAAGTTACCTGTGAATCTGGACAGTTTCATTTGTTCGAAACTGGTTTCGATTTCTCCCTCAAATCCCGTTTCAGCCTTGAATCTTTCTGCCAGCAGGTCAAGCTGTTGTTTCTTTTGTAAATATTCTGCCTGTTCTGTGGGATCCTCGCTGGCATAGATGGCAGATATTGCCATCATAAGCAGCAGGATTGCGGTGATAACTTTCGTTTTCATCTTGGTCTCCTTTTGGCTGGTTTGGTTGTTTTACTTATGTCCGTTCCCTTGAACTGACGCCATATACTCTCTATTTGGTGCATTGCTTGCCTGGTCATTACTTCAGTTATTCAATCAATTTTCTTGTCTGTTACTCCGAATCCAATCTGCCAATGCAGATGGAAGCTCTGTTTAGTAAATCTTCAGGCAAGATCAGGTCTTCATTTGCATTTTTCCGATCGAAACAATGTTTAACAGTGTTGGATTTGCAGTCAAGAAATATCAGTTTTTTAGTTTAAAAAATACGGTTCTTGTAGTTTCTGGGGATGTATCCATCCATAAAGCAGGTTCAGGGCAGTGTTTCACTTTCAGAGAGGGGACAGCTCTTTACAAGTAAACTGATCCCTATCATACCGGAGTCATACCGCATGATCATCCGGTATGACTCCGGTATGATAGGGATCAGTGGGGAGGGTTTTGTAATTCCGTCCGATTGGACGAAGTGGACATAGTGGACGTAATGGACGATGTGGACATCTCTCTCTCCAGCACTTCAGCACACTAGTATTCCATAATCACCCAACTTCCGGCGAGACGCCGTAAGGCCCTGCCTGCGAGACGCCGTAAGGCCCTGCCTGCGAGACGCAGGCACTCCAGAACTCCAGCACTCCAGTACTCCAGCACTCCAGAACTCCCTGCCTCTCCGACTCCATGACACCCCGACTCCATGACACCCCGACTCCCAGACTCCAGCACTCCAGCACTCCAGAACTCCTGCTCTCCTCCAAGATCGGTCTTGACAAAGCCGGGGTTTTGCAAAAAAAGGGATATGGATTATTATTTCAGTTAGATACGATAGCAAAAGACAAAGAAAAAGGTTGACTCACCTTTCGGAGATGAAAAATGTGTCCTCAACAGCTCTGCAAAGCTTACCCGATTCAAGGTCCGCAGCCCAGAACAGGCTTTAATGGCCAAAGGCAAATTGCGGGCATTCTGTTCATTTTCATTTTTATCCTAGCCCTGACTTCGGCTCATGCACAAAATCGCAGTGAAGAATACATCAGTGTGAAGGATTGGCTCTTACCTGACAACGCAGTTTCCTTCAGTGAACTAAACGAAGGAGAGCTGATCACCAGCGCAGAGGGAAAACCATTTAGCGGTGTGGCCTATGAGCTTTACCCAAATGGCCGTTTGTTGAGGGCCATGGAATTGAAAGACGGAAAGAAACACGGGTTGCTGCAACTCTGGTATCCGGATGGCGCACCCCAAATGAGCGTGAACTACCGGGAAGGAATCCTGCATGGACGCTTTCTTGGCTGGTATAATAATGGCAGCGTGATCTACGATATGACGCTGAATAATGGAACCTATGCCGGCGACAGTATTTTGGACAATGACGACAGCCGGGCCAGCAGTGACACCGACGATAGCGAAAGAGAAGGACCAGACAATGATCAAAGCCGCGAATAGAGCGGTCAGCCAGGCCGACTTCAGCAAAATGAAGCAAAACGGCCAAAAGATTGCAATGATAACAGCCTACGACTATGCCAGCGCCAGATGCGTTGCGGCCACGGATATGGACATTATCCTGGTGGGCGACAGCCTGGGCATGGTGGTGCTCGGTTATGCGGATACCCTGCAGGTAACCATGGAAGACATAATCTCCCATTCTGCAGCAGTCCGGCGTGGTGCGCCTAATACTTTCGTAATATCGGACATGCCATACCTGAGCTATCACCTGGGTCTTGAGGCTGCCAAGGCCAATGCTGCGGCTTTGATGGTGAAAGGCCAGGCCAATGCCGTAAAACTGGAGGGGGGCTCAGCATCCAGACTGGCAGCCATCCGCGCCATCGTGGACATCGAGATTCCGGTTTGCGCTCATCTGGGCTTAACTCCGCAGTCCGTGCATAAATTCGGAGGTTACAAAGTTCAGGGAAAGAGCCCCGAAGAGCATGAGGAAATCTTTATCCAGGCTCAGGAAGTGCAGCGTGCTGGAGCTTTCATGCTGGTTTTGGAGGGAATACCAGAACAGCTTGGCAAAGAAATCAGCGAAGCGCTTTCCATACCAACCATTGGCATCGGAGCCGGCCGATACACCGATGGGCAGGTTTTGGTATATCACGACCTGCTTGGCTATAACGAGCAACTGCCAAAATTCGTAAAACCCTATGCTAATCTGCAAAAGCTGAGTACTGAAGCGATTCAGGACTACCTGGAGGAAGTGAAAAACGGCAGTTTCCCCACTTCAGAACACATATATTACCCCATAGACTAACTTTAAAAAAGAGGATAGAACAATGCCAGACAAAAACAAACCCACCGAAACCATGAGCCCGGACGAGAAATTCGCCGCTGTGGCCAACCTGAAGGATAAGCTGGAAGAAAATTTTATCAGCCTGGGTCAACTGCTCTCTGAGATCAAGCGTTCCAAGCTGTTTTTATACAAAGGCTATGAGAAGTTTAAGGACTTTGTGGAAGCGGAATATCAGCTATCAGGTTCTCTGGCCGGAAAACTGGTGGGCACGCATGACCTCTTCATCGAAGAGATGGACGTGGACGAAGAAGAAGTAAAACAGATCGGCTTTGAACGGCTGAATATGATAAAACCCCTGATTCAAAAAGCAGACTGGAAACTGCGCGACGAATGGGTGCATAAAGCCGAAGAAATGCCCACCAAAGAACTTAGAGAACACATTAAAGAGATAAAAAAACAAGAAAAAGAAGCAGATGTAGACTTGAAAGACGTTTATATCGAGCAATATATGGAGAAGATGATTTCATGGTTCAATTGTTCCCGCAAAGAGCTTAACTTCAAACTCGCCCTGTATTTCCAGGACGCCGATCTGGATGAGATAAAACAGGTCGTGAAGGAGCGTCAACGCCGCTTCGAACAAGAAACTCAAAACAAGGAGTAAAAAAAAGCCCATGAAACAAATGAGAATTCTCTGGGTGGACGACGAAATAGATCTGCTCAAACCCTTCGTGCTCTTTCTGGAAGAGCGCAATTACGCAGTGGAAACCTGCAATAACGGCGGCGATGCCATCGAAAAGGTGCTGGAAAACAAATATGATCTGGTAATTCTGGATGAAATGATGCCCGGTTTGGATGGCCTGGCCACCCTGCAGGAGATAAAACGCATCAATACCGCCCTGCCGATCGTGATGGTAACTAAAAGCGAAGAGGAAGGCCTGATGGACAAAGCCATCGCTTCCCAAATCTCGGATTATCTGATCAAACCAATCAATCCCAGCCAGATAATCATGGCCATCAAGAAGATCTTCCAGGCCGACGAAATTCGCGCCAACCAGATAGGCCAGCAATATACCCGCTATATGGCTCAGCTAAATCAAAAGCTGTTCAGCAATCCGGACTGGCAGGAATGGAGCCAGATTTACCGTGAAATGAGCTATTGGGAACTGCAGATCGACGAAGTGAACGACGAAGGCCTGCGACAAACCCATTTCCTGGAAAAGCGCAATTGCAACACAGAATTTACCAACTACGTGGAACGCAACTACCGTAAATGGCTGCAAAGCGACGACCGTCCCAATCTGAGCTTCGACCTGATCTCCCAATACATAGCCCCTCATTTCGAGGAGAATGTGCCGGTTTACTTCATTATTATCGACTGCATGCGGCTCGATCAGTATCTGGCGATTCAACCCTATATCCAAGAACTCTTCGAAGAGGAGCTCGATCTATATTATTCCATTCTGCCCACCGCAACCCCCTATAGCCGCAACAGCATCTTCAGTGGTCTATTGCCCATCGATATTGCCAAGCGTTTTCCGGAATACTGGGTTACCTCTGCGGAAATGGACAACAGCCGCAACCGCAACGAACACCAGCTTTTGGACGAACACATCGTGGAACTGGGCTACGAGCTGGAACCCAGCAGCAAGTATGTGAAGATCTTCAATATGGAAGAAGGAAACTTCGTACTCCGCAAGATCGACACCTGGAACAAAGAAAACCTGATCGTGCTGGTTTACAACTTCCTCGATCTGCTGGCGCATCACAGAAGCCGCGATCAGATCCTGCAGGAAACCATCCCCCACGAAGAAGGCCTCAGGGCTTTTACCAAACATTGGTTCCTGCATTCCTCGCTCTACGAAGCCCTAAAGCTGATCAGCAAACAGGATGCCATAGTGGTGCTTTCCACAGATCACGGTTCCATCAAGGTAAACCGAGCCACTCAGGTGATCGGCGATCGAGACACCTCGATAACCGTTCGTTATAAAGAAGGGAAAAACCTTTCTGCAAACGACCGTCATGCCCTCTTCGTAAAGAAACCGGGGGAATTTGGTTTGCCATCCAAGAGCATCGTGGACAACTTCATCTTTGCCAAGGATGACTACTACTTCGTGTATCCGAATTCCTATCATCAGTATCAAAGGCAGTATAACGGCACTTTCCAGCATGGTGGAGTATCCATGGAAGAGATGATCTTGCCGATTGCCACCTGCCGCAGCAAAAAACCTGTTCTGAAATAGTGATTACTACGCAATGACGCTTGCCAAAAGCAAGGTTCCGATTATCCTATACAATAGGACTGGCTAAAAACCAACAACTAATAGTCCCAAGGGAAGCTCGAAATCCTTTTCGGGGTATCGAACGGTCTTTGGGACTTTTTTTGGCCAGATAAACAGGAGCAATCATGATAAAGATAGAACTTCATTCCGAACAGGATACCATAGACTTGGCAAATTACCTGGCGCCAGTTTTAAAACTGGGGGACATTTTGACCCTCAGCGGAGATTTGGGCAGCGGCAAGACCTTTTTCGCAAAACAGCTTGGCAAAGCCTTGGGAGTGGAAGCCGAGATCGACAGCCCTTCCTTTGTGCTGTTCAAAGAATACCACTGTGGCAGGATTCCGCTTTACCACCTTGATCTTTACAGGTTGAAAAGCGAAGAAGAGCTCTTTGACTTGGGAATTTTCGACATGCTGGAAAGCGGAATAACGCTGATTGAGTGGCCGGAGCTGGCACAGCGGCTTTTACCTTATGAAACTTATAAACTTGAATTCCATTTTGACGGCAAGAACCGCTGGGTGGAAGCAAGCTCAATTACTGAGAATCTAGAATATTACAATAGTATGAGTTGAGGAGACACCATGTCAACCTTCGTGTGGATCATTATCGGCATCGCCGTAGTCTATGGACTGGACTGGATATTGTCCAAGTCCAATTCTCCCACCTCCCGCACCTGGGGAATAGCAGGATTATCTTTCATCATCGGGCTAAGCGTCCTGGGACTGTTTCTGGTGCAAAGCAAGCAAAGTGAAACCAGTTTACGAGTAGTGGGCTATGCCAGCAAACAGTTTGAATCCGACCTTGTGAAGTGGAATCTTACGGTGCAGCGAACTGCGAGCCCTGATGCCCTGAAGGAAGGTTATAACCGCATGAGCAGCGATATGAATGCCTTCCAGGCCTTTCTGGGAGAAAAAGGAATTCCCGCCAAGGACATCAATATCCAACCGATCACCAGCATGCAGATGAACGACAACTATGGCAATCTAACCAATTACAGCCTAAACCAGAATGTCTTCATCTTGTCTTCCGATATTCCCAAGATCGAAGCCCTGGCTCTGAATCCAGAATTCTTTGCCGACCGTGGCTTGCTACTTCAAAATTCCAATCTGTCCTATCTGTATTCCAAACTGCCGGATTTGAAAAAGCAGCTGCTTTCGGAAGCCACAAAGGATGCGGTAGACCGCGCCAAAGAGATCTCATCCAGCGCAAAAACCAAACTTGGGAAAATGCGTGAAGCCCGGGCCGGAGTGTTTCAAATCACCGAACCCTATTCCACTGATGTGGCTGATTATGGCTATTATAACACCAGCACCCGCAGCAAGAGCATATCGGTAACTCTAACCGCAGTATTCAAGTTAAAGTAGAAATATTTCCACAATCCAAACGGGTGCAGCACAGAATTGACTTGACAGCCTGCTTTGGCTTGCTATGGTTGATTTAACGATCCTCCAGGGGGAAAAGTGATGTATCGTTTTGTTTTTTGTGGTTTTTTGTGTGTGTTTGTCTGCTCGCTTTTATTATTGGGCTGTTCCCCGAAACAGAAAGCTGTTCTGCGAGTGGGGACGGGTGCGGAATATCCGCCTTTCAGTTATCTGGAGGGGGAAAACTTCGTTGGCGTGGACATGGATATCACCAGACGGATTGCAGAAAAATTGGATATGGATATCCAGTTTATAAAGTATGACTTCAACGCCATGTTTTCTGCCTTGCTGTCCAATAAGATCGACATTGCCGCTTCAGCCCTTACAATTACAGCGGAACGTCAGAAGACGATGGATTTTTCCCCTCCCTACTACACGGTAAATCAGGTTCTTATCACCCGGAACGACTCTGGAATTAGCATCAAGAAGCTGGAGGATGCCAGGAATTACCGGGTAGGCAGTTTGAATAACACAACTGGTCACATCTATCTGGATGAAAATCTGATCGATCGCGATCTGATGTCCAAAGAAAACTTGAAGCTGTATCCTACAAATATCGATGCCATAAATGCCCTGATGGCTGGTGAGCTTGATCTCGTGGTTATTGATGACAGCGCAGCCCTGGGATATGAAAAACAGATTCCCATCCGAATCGCCTTCACGATCGAAACAAATGAGCAATATGGGCTTGCCATGCAGAAAGGAAAGGTCTTGAACGACAAGATCAACAAAGCCATGGAAGAAATGATTCGTGATGGAGAGATAAAGGAAATCCTGGCCAGACACCTCTGAGTTGTTTTACTTCGCTATCAGTAGTCACATCCAATACCCATCCTATACATACCCTATAAATATCTGGTATGAACAGGATGGGTATCCTAGGGGTGCCTTGGGGGCAAATCAGGTTTTTTCCACCATCTCCAATGCGCCGGCAAAGCAAAGCTGAGTGCAGAGCGAACAGCCCACGCATTTGTCTTTGTCGATTCCAGGATAACCGTCGGCATTCAAACTGATGGCAAGATAAGGGCAACGGGTGCAGTTTCCGCACTTCACGCAAAGTTCCTGCTTCAGGGAAGAATGCTTGTGAGAAGGTGGCAGATCCATGAAATCTGTAATTGAATTGGGTTGCGCTATGCCGGTCAGTTCCGCCACGCTGCCAATTCCCCGGGCTTCCAAAAGGTAAGACAGTCCACTTTTCAGTTCATCGATTATGCCGTAACCATATTTTTCCACAATGGTGCAGAACTGCACGTTTCCAGCTCCCAAGGCTAAAAAGTTAGCTGCATCGAGGTAATTCATCGCCCCACCGTTGCCGGAGACAAAAACGCCCATCTTTCCAGCCCGTGCCAGGCTAAGATAGCTTATCGGCAAAGCACCTTCGCCGCTCATGCCTACGATGATTCCTTCATCCCAGGGTTTCTCACGATCACGGAAGGCCAGGGTGGGGAAGGTATTGGCCAGAGTGATTCCCGCTTTTTTTCCGGGATAGCGGTCAAAGACTTCTTTAACGGCTTTGATGATGGGATAAATGGCGGTGACGGCTCCGGTCAGTTTGAAGAGCTTGGGAATCTCCGGATTACTGATCTGCATTACCCAGTCGATAATTTTCGCTGTCAGCACAGGGTCTTGCGCCACGATGTCGCCATGCGTGCCATCTCCCCCCTGAGGACAGGATAGGCTGTATTCGATGCCCATCGCGCCAGCGGCTTCCAGCTTTTTGGTATTGCCTTGCCAGCCAAGTTTATCCATTGCGTCGTTACCTGAGACGGGTCCACCCGTGGAGGCCATGGTTAAGCGATCGGGAAATTCTTTCACAAGGCGGGTAATTTCTTCGCAAACCCTGTCCAGAGGATGCTCTGAAACATTGTCGCAATTGGCGAAGGTTTTATGCTTGTCGCCCCAAGTGAACATATATTCGCCGGGAATGTGGATATCAAGATTGTCGAAGGCGGTTTTCATTATCCCGCCTGCCCAGCCAGCTTCATAAGCTTTCTTCATTTGCTCGTAGCCGTCAGTGGGGGGTGCCGCGGAAAGAATGAAGGGACTGTCGATCTGGCGGCCGAAGAAGTCTGTGGTAAGGGATACTGGCAGTTTTTTCAGGCCAGGAACGGAAAAGCAGCTCTTAAGGGCTTTGGCAGGAGCTTCGTAGTTTTGCTGGCTAAGCTCCGCATGCACTTTTTGGGCTGTATTTTTTCCGGAAGCCACGGCTTCCACCACGGTGCTGGGGCCATTGGCCATATCTCCGCAGACGTAGAGGCCGGCTGGCAGGTCTTTGAAGGCTGGCCGGTTTCCTACGGCGATGATAACCAGGTCGAAGGGTCTGAAGAGCTCGCTCGAACCTTCCTCGTCCCTGATCCGGGAGGGATGGAAGCTTTCCCCTTTGGGCAGGAAAACAGGTTTGGTTTTGATTCCAACCGTTTTGTGGCCTTCGTTCACGATCTCCGAGATGCGTGTCCGGTTTGAAAATGCAACTCCGGCATCGATCAGGCCGGCTTTTTCTTTATCGGTTAGGGGCATTTCTGCAAAGCTTTCCAGGGTAATCAATTCCACATGGGCAGCCTTGCCCTTGGCAGCGATTAGCGCTTGATCGGCTGCGATCGCTCCGCCAACCAGCGCAATTCGTTTGCCTTCAAAAAGGAAACATCCCGGGTTTTTCAAGATTTCAAAACCATATATGGCGTTTTCATCACCTGGGATATTCAGTCTGATTGGTTGATTCAGACCTCCTGCCACGATAACTGCGGCAAAGCCTTCTTGCAACAAAGTCTTAGGATCGGGAACCGCCTGGAAAACCTGCTGTAAATGGAAGGTCTCGGCTATATACAACAGGTCTGAAAGCAGAACTCCTGCACCCATCCTGTCTTCGGGGATGTAGCCGGCCTGGCCTCCCAAGGGATCAGGATCGTAAAGATAAGGCGTATAGCCAAGCTGGGTGAGGGTTACACCTGCTCCTATGGCAGCCGGACCAGCTCCAACGATGGCTATCTTCTTGCCGTTGGGGGAGGGATGGATGAATTCCGGGCTTACCCCCAGCTCTCTGGCCTTGCGGATTATGGCTGCCTGAACCGGTTGAATCAGAATCGGTGTATCGAACTTTTCTCTGGAGCAGGCCTGCACACAATGATAATCGGGGCATACATTGCCACATATGCCACCCAGGGGATTGCTGGCCAGGATCAAACCGGCAGCACGCTTGAAATCAGAAGGCCGGCCTTGGGCAGCAGCCATCATGAAGTCCGCAGGTGAGCAGTCACAGGGACATGCGTTTTTACAAGGCTTTGTTTCGCAGTATTCGCAGCGGCGAATTTCGCTAAAGAGCTGAGCATCGGTTAAAATCATCTTTTCTCCATATTAAGGAAGCTATTCTTTTCTGGTGGAAGACAACTTTCGGCGAGACGCCGAAAGGCCTTGCCTGCGGGACGCAGGCACTCCAAGACTCCAAGACTCCAAGACTCCAAGACTCCAGAACTCCAGAACTCCAGAACTCCAGAACTCCAGAACTCCCGCACTTCTGAACCTGTGAACCCCTGAACTACTCTACTATATGTCCCTTTCCCACTCCACGGACTTTGCAGCCCAAGCCTTTATAGATATTGATGGTGGCATCGGAGAGGAAATTCGAGCAGTCAATAATAAGGGGTTTGGTTTTGCAGATGGCCAGTAGTTCCTTTGGATCAAGGTTTTTATACTGGCTATGACCAACGGCGAAGATCACCACGTCGGCATCGGGCAAAACGTCGGTCAGATCGTTGTGAACGTGAATCTCTTCCAGTTCCGGCCAGGCTTCCACATAAGGATCGTGGGCTTTCACCACGGCCAGGTCCTTGCGCAGAAATTCCACAAGAATTTTGGAAGGTGAATGGCGTGTGTCGCCTACGTCTTCCAGATAGCTAACTCCCAGCACGGCTATCTTTAGATTCTTCAGTTCCTGGAAAACCCGTTTGATTATCTCGATGGTATGTAGTGGCATGGTATCATTAATATTTACTGAGTTAATGGCCACCTTAAGGCTGCCTTGAACGCCAAATAGCGCTCCCATAGCCCAATTTGCCAGAACGGGGTCTTTGGTAAGGCAATATCCGCCCACACCCAAGGAAGGGCGCAGCAGGTTGTCGTGGGTTCCTTGACGTTTGCGGATGGCATCGCGGACTTTAAAAAGGTCTACCCCGATCTGTTCTGCAAAGCGGGCCCATTCCAAAGTAAGGGCAATGTTAGTAGCCCGATATGAGTTTTCCATGGTTTTTGCCAGTTCGCTGGCATTGGTGCTGTCCAACTGAGTAAGCGGATACTTTTCCACATTAAGCACGTTTGAGAGAAACTCGCGGCAGAGCTCTATGGACTTTGGGTTCACACCGCTGAACACCCGCCAGAAATCGCGGATGGAGGCAACGTATTTGGCTCCGGGCATTACACGTTCGTAGGAATGCGCTACCAAGGGTGGATTGGCCTTGATATCTATGCCGCGTTTGGTGAATTCTTCTTCCAGGATCGGCTTAACCACTTTTTCGCAGGTTCCCGGAGGAACGGTTGTTTCCACCAAAACCATGCAATGGGGTTGGATGTGCTGACCCAAGGTGCGGATTCCTTCCCGGAAAGCGGTGATGTCGCAATAGCCCTTTTCGGCTTCGCCAAAGGCTGGCTTGGTGGCATCAAGCTGAATATCCACCACCACCACGTCCACCAGGCCATAAACATAGTCTTCGCAGGTGGCGCGGAAATTCTTTTTCTCCACCACAGTCCGATGAAAGATCTCCGGCACTTCAGGATCGGAAGAACTTACCGGTGGAACTCCGGTATTGATAACCGGAACCTTCCAATATGAACGCTTGGAAGCACGCTGGTGACCATGAACATAATAAATGGGTTTCCCGTCCTTATCTGTGGCATCGGCCACAACGGAAGCCATTACGCAACCTACGAATCCCAAGCCTTGCACGGCTACGATCTTACGACCCAGGGCACGTTGTTCCTCTGTGATTCTTTTCAGTAATTCACGTTCTTTTGCAGATTCTTCTTCGGTGGGCATGGGGTATTCCTTGCCATCGGGAGCGATCGACACTTTTTGCATATTCCCGTTCTCCTTCTTAGGACATAGTTTTTTCTTGGATTCCATACGCTTTTGGGAATACTTATGCTGTCAAGAGTTTTCTTGGATTTGCATTTTCCACAAAGGATTCAGGAAAATATAAGTTCTCACCCAAATCTG
>CAZGWB010000067.1:0-14760 GCA_964529335.1 uncultured Candidatus Cloacimonas sp. | reverse complement strand
GCCGCAAAGCCAAAAAGGCTCAGTTTAATCGCAACAGATCTCATAACCGCTACTAGTTTTTAAGTAAGCCAAATAAGACTGTTAAACGCCATCCCACTTCGGGGTGGCGTTTTCGTTTGTATGTAAATACCTTTCCATCTCCTCATCAGATTCCCAATCCTCTATGGTGAGTTTTTTAGCAGAGTTAGTGGTTGTTTGAATCCGCAGAGATTTTCGGTAACCATGCAGGGTTACAATGCTGTAATCAGTTGGGATGCAGTTACTACAGATATATACGGTTCTCCGCTCACTCCCTAATCGCTCTTCACTATATCATACCGGAGTCATACCGGATGAGCATGCGGTATGACTCCGGTATGATAAGGTTTGGTATAGATGAATTTGTTGTGGATTAGTCCCGATGAAAAACGCTATGTGCAGCAGTCTTTGCTTAGTTTATCACAAGACTCAACAATAAAAGGGGAATGTTAGAAAAATATATATATTGACAAGATACAAGAGATTCCCATAGCATGATCTTAGGTATGATATTAAGTATAATGAAGGTAAATCCATTATGAATAATGCAAAAGTCTTGACTATCTTAATCATGGTGCTACTTACCAATTACATCACACCTGAGTTGTGGGCTGCGCCAGAAGGAAAGCAACGTGATTTTTGGAGGCGCGTATCGACTAATGAACACTGGGGATCATGGGCTGATGGAGGAGGTGGTCAGACATATGATTCTCACACACTCTATTATTACAATGTTCCCAACCCCACCCAGGTCGACAGCACATTAGTGCATGTTGATGTAGAATACAAGTATAGTTCAGTTAAACTTTATACCTATTCTTACGCGGATTTTCCAGAATACTGCGAAGTCCTTCGAAAAGGATTCGATGGGGTTTCCAGCTTATATCCTTGTATTGGCAGAACTGTATACAGATATAACTACGACGGCCTATTGATATATTTCGCCAATATAAATGCTGCAGGTGATGCATTAATCTACCGTCAGACGATGGCGGTTTTTCTGCAAGGTTTTGGCACCGATGCCTTTTACCTTGGTTAGGTCATCCACGCTGCCAAAGCTGCCATTTTCGCTACGCCAGTCCAGGATGGCCTGAGCTTTCTTTTCCCCGATGCCGGATAGGCTGCTAAGCTCTTCCAGGCTGGCGCTATTCAGGTTTATCACGCTTGAGGTGTCTGGCTGGGCTTTGTGAGTTCTCACGCTGGATTTTTCTTTTTTGGGGGATTTGTTTGCCTCCGCTTCCAGGTTTGTGCTGTCGCCGAAAACCAGCAGATAGGGCAGTAATTTGGCGTAGGTTTTCCCGCCAATACCCTTCACCTGCAGCAGTTCATTTACGGATGCAAAGGGGTGTTTTTCGCGAAAGGCGACGATGTCTGCCGCACGCTTGGCTCCTATGGAAGGCAGGGTGCCCAGTTCTTCCAAACTTGCTGTGCGAATGTCCAGATTTACTTTGGCGTCCTGTTTCACCGCTTGCTGCAGGCTGTCGGCGGCTGCCTCATTTTCTTGACGAGGTGCCCAACCGATCAAATTCAGGCTAAATCCCAAAAGAATCAGCGTAGCCAGAAAGAGCAGGATTTTTTGCTCGGAAGAGGTTAGCAGGTTGTGAAGGGGATTATTGAACAGCTTTTACTCCTGGTTTTTAATTGCCAAGATCAGTGGCCAGACTTTGCCTGCAATTCCTTCCATTCTGGCAGGCTGGAAAGTTGAGTTTGCCATTTTTCCAAGTATTTTTTCAGTTCGCCGGTCTGAAGTTTGTAGCTATTGGCAAATCCCAGCAGGTCTTTGCTCAGCTCTCCCCAATCAGCCATTTCCGCTCTGGCGGTAAGCCAGTCATCCCGGTAAGCCCAGTTTTCCAGTAAGTTTTCATGACGCTGCAGGTAGCTGAGCACGGCCGAAAAATCACGCCTGGACATCAAAATGCTGAGATGACCGTAAGCATATTGCATAAGGCTGTCGGCGGAACTAATCTCCTGTTTGGAGATTCCCAGAGCCAGCCAGCCAGGAACCAGCTCTTGATACAGCTCCAGGTTTTCCTTCAGGATCAGTGAATATTGGATTCTCTGCCAATTGGCCAGGATAATGTCTTCGTTCTTCAGTTTCCGGATGCAAGCCAGGGCTTTGGCGTTTTCACCTTCAATGTGGTAACGGTAAAACTGGAACAGATGAAAGTAGTCATCCTGGGGGAAGCGCTCGTATCCTGCGTCGATCACTTTCAGGTAATTGGTTCTGTCGTTAAGGGGATTGGAAAGCTCATACTCTTCTTCCAGCATTATGGACAGCAGATTAAGCAATAACACCCGGTAGCCCCAATAAAAATCCGGATGCTTTATGCAGAGTTGGTAAGCCTGCTCTGCCTGATACTCCTCGTTGTCCTCCAGACGGAGTAAGAGATAGTCCCATACAGGTCCCGGATTTTGCTGTACAGCATCGAAAAAATAGTTCTGGCAGCCTTCGGGATCTTTTTCCAGCCAGATGTCCTGCAACTCGCGCATGGCCTCCACATCCTTGCTGGTTGCCAGGTAATCCTTTATCATGCCCTCGGCTGTTTCCCAATCCTGCTGCAAAAGCCGGTTGCGAAATTCGTCGAAGTATTCCGCCTGCAGCAGCAGCATGGAAAAGACCATCAGGAATAAGCAAAACAGACTTTTCGGCATCCTAATAACTCGCTGCCTGGATTCTTTCATTGAACCGGGATAATCCGCTCCACGATGGGTGCCAAAGTGAAGGCAATGCGCAGTATGCCATTGATGTAGCTTACTTTGGGATTTTCCTTGTTCAGATTAAGGTCGGGGAAAAAGATGCGGCGGTCAAACCTGCCTGTTTCGATCTCCATGTTGTAATAGCTGAGCGGACAATTGGCTGAGGGGAAATTGCGGTTGCCACTGATCCGCAGATATTCCGGTGAAATGGAAATGCTGATCTCGTCCTTTTCCACTCCGGCCAGTTCGGCGACCACGATCCATTCGGTGTCGGTTTGAAACACGTCGCACTTGGGATGCCAGACGTCGTCAATGGCATCTTCCATAGCCAGAGGGCTTTTCGTAAGCGCTGAAACCTCACCGATCAGCTTCAGCATTTCCCGCTGGATTCCCACGATGTTTGTGAAGAGCTTATCACGCATGGCTGCTCCAGGCTAATCGGTTCATTAGTATTCACTGCGCTCGCGGAAAGTGAAGATGAGTTCCTTGTCTGCTGCGAGCTCGGTGGCAAAGGTAAGCTTGTCGTTGTTATCCTTGGTGTATTTGAGGTCACTTTGGATGATGCTGGTGCTGGTGGAAAGCTGATGGGTAACGTTTATGCTCTTTTTGGTAGCGGAGTTGTTTTTCAGGGTTACCTGGATCAACCGTTCGGTTACGCGGTTGGAAATCTGCTTTTGTTCCTTTACCCGGGTGGAAGCCACGAGGTCGAAGGCGTTGCCGGTGTTGATGGCAACTTCTTCGTTTTTGGAGGTGTGGTTTATTCTGTCTTCTCCGATGAATTCCAGATTGCCGTCGCTGTCTTGCTTATAAACCTTTATCGTGCCTTTGGGCATGGGTTTACCGGCTCCGTTTTCGGATGTGTTTTTAAATTTGATCATGCTCTTCACGGCACTGGAGTAAACCGGATATTCGTATTCTGAACGGGCTATTACGTTCTGAGGCGGATACAGCTCAAGCTGTTTGGTTTGATTATTGGCAAAGGACACCTTTTGATCCAGGGTATACATGTGAAAATCGTGAAAAACCTTTTCCTCAAAAGAAGGTGCCGCCTCTTCCATGGCCATGCCTGCAGACATCCGGTCGTAGCCCATGCCAGATTTCATGTAGCTGTCGTAAACCTTGTTCACATCTCCGGCGATGAGCTTTAGATTCACATCGTTGAAGGCGCGTCCAGAACGGTTGTTAATGGTAACCCAGGAATTCAGCAGCAGGGTCTTTTCGTCCCAAACGGTGTTATAGGTTACGTCCCAGTTGAAGCCACCGCTAAGGTAGGTCATCTGCACGGGATATTTGGCTTTTTTGGGGGCGATCAGGCTCCAATGCAAGGTAGGTTTGGTATAGAAGTTTGCTGGCAGCTCTGCAAGCTGGATCCATTGGGTTTCCCCATCGGCGATTACCAATAGCTTTCCGGTGCCATTTTCGATGATGCCTATGCTGCCGCCGTCATAAAACTTCAAAGTGCCATTCAGCTTGGACTGGTCTTTGGTTATTACATAAACTTCGCGATCCAGGTATTTCATCATGATCTGGTGTTTACCGGCCAGGTCGTATTCGTAGTTCTGCTCCGCAACACGTATTCCGCCTCCGGTAACGATCACTGAGGCAGGTTCGATGCGGCTGGTGATATCATCAAAATTGTATTCCTGGCGTCCGGCTTGCAGATCGAGCTCAAAACGCGACCGCACCAGGGAAAGATCGTCGTTGTAAATTGTTATCCATTCTTCCGCTGCCAAAGGGAGCAGGAATAGCGAGAGAATCAAGCCAATCAGTATATGCTTCATGAGGTCTCCTTTGTGAAATAAAGCCTTTAATAAACAGTGTAATTAGCTGCTGTTTTATGTCAAGCGAAAAGGGGCAAACGGTAAAGTGTCAAGGTGATTATTTAGCATTCTTAGGATGAAAGTAAGGGGTGTTTTTGAAAAAATCATGCATAAACTAAACCCTGTTTTGGAGGCATCTGCAAGAATCCCGTTCTCAAGCTCATGCTTTTTTGCCAATCCAACTTATGGACAGGAACCATAGTCAAAGACAAGAAAGAGGTCACAGCCTTAGTTTAGCGATTCTATCTCAAGAACAAAACAGAAATAACCGGATATAAAACACCGGAGAATACCAAGTCTGATATTCTCCGGCTAAGGGGTGATCAAGAATTGTTTGTTATTTCCCAGCTACATTCACACTGTCGAAGAGAACTGAGGACAGCTTGTGCGAGCCAAGATTGTGGCTCACATTTTCGATAGCGGCTATATTGGACAGGGTTTCATAGGCGTTACCGGAAAGCAGGCAGTCCTTCACCCGGCCGATCAGTTTGCCGTTTTTGATCATGAACCCGCTGGAAACACCTACGGAGTAGTCTCCATTCAACACGTTTCCAGAGTGCGCACCCATCAGGGAATAGGCCAGAATTCCTTCCTCGATCCCGGAAATCATTTCTTGCAGGGTCTTGTTACCAGGCTGCATACAGATATTGATTGCGCTGGCGGAAGGCATATCTTCCACAGAGTGGCGGATGCCGTTTCCGGTTGGTTCCATACCAAGTTTTTGCGCATAATTCAGATCAGTGGGGATGGCTTTGAGGATGCCATTCTCTATGAAGTGGTATTTGCGGGTTGGGGTTCCTTCGGTGTCAAAGGCGTTCGAGCTATTCATGTCGGCTGCGTGAGGATCCTGCCAGAGGCTGAATTTGTCGGACACAATCTGTTCGCCGAATCTGTTCAGCAGAGGGGAAACCTTGCTGTAGAAATAGCTGGGATGAGCGGCTGTGAAAAACCTGGACAGCAAAGCAAACAGCGTCTGCTCGGTGAAGATAACCGGCATGGCCTTGGTGGATGGCACGATCTCAGTTTCGCTGATCTTAAAAAGCTCGATCATTTCATCGATCTCACTGCGGGGAATTTCACTGAGAGCTTTGTCCATGCGATACCGGTAAAGCCCAGAGCCGGTTCCGGGAAATATCAACTGAGCGAAAACCACAAAGTCCGAGCTTTTTGCGCTGAGGTCGGTTCCAGCGCTGTTCATAACCCCGCCTTTGCTTTGGGTATACCAGTAGTTCAGGTTAAACTGCCCCTTTGTTTTGCTGTTCACATAGGCGATCAGATCTTTGCCGATGCCAACCAGCTGTTCTTTGCCAAGCTTTTCGATACTGGGATCA
Organism: uncultured Candidatus Cloacimonas sp.; assembly: GCA_964529335.1. Taxonomy (GTDB): domain Bacteria; phylum Cloacimonadota; class Cloacimonadia; order Cloacimonadales; family Cloacimonadaceae; genus Cloacimonas. The sequence goes on along the minus strand of CAZGWB010000067.1, from coordinate 8,894 downwards.
TAGGTATTCAGGCTGGGCAAGGAGGCGGTTTTGGGAAAGCTGAAACCAACTTCCATGCCGCTGGAAGCGCTTTGCAAGGCTTGTTTCACCAGTGCTTCACGGTCGAGCAGATTGCGGGTGTGGCCCAGTCCGATCTTGCCGTTTTTTATCACTCTCAGGGCAATTCCGGCAGACATGCTGGTATCGGCTTTATCAAGCTTGCTATCGCTGAATTCTACGCTGTCGCCAGCCTCTTCCGTATAGAAAACTTCGGCCTGATCAGCCATTTGGGATGCGATTTGCAGCAGCTTTTCCATTATTTGCCTCCTACGGTGAGTTCTTTGAAATAAACTTGGGGACCGCCATGGCAGGAGCGGATATTGGTTTGTCCTTTGCCGCATCCACCAGATTCGGTCAGGATGAAGTCCTTGCTGATCATCGCTACGTTTTTCAGGGTCTTATAGAGGTTGCCCACGATGTTTATGTCGCGGATCATGTTTTGCAGTTTTCCGCCTTTCACTATGTAGCCATAGTTAGCCCCGAAGGTAAAGTTTTCGCCGCTGGTTTGACCGCCCATGGCATTGCAGATGTAAAGGCCGTCGTCCATGGCCGCCAAAAGCTCTTCCAGGCTGTATTTGTCGGGTTGGATGAAGATGCAGCCCATACGCACGATGGGGGCATAACGAAAATCCTCGGCAATGGCATGCCCTGAAACAGGTTCTCCCATTTCGCCAGCCGTCCAGCGATCATGCAAACGGCCGGTAAGCACGCCGTTGGTCATCAGATTAACCCTGCGCACCGCCACGCCTTCATCGTCGTATTGATAGTAGCCAAGCTGATTGGCCAGAGTGGCGTCATCGATAATGTTCAGGTTGTCGGTGCCGAGTTTGGTGCCAATCTGCATTTTTTCCCGCAGAGCCGGCAAATCCCGCACGATATCTGCTTCTGAGAAATGACCGAAAGCCTCATGAGTAAACACTCCGGCCATGCTGGAATTCAAAACCATTCTGTAGGTGCCACCTTTCACAGGTTCCGCTTTTAGCAGATCAGCGCCGATCTTTGCTCTTTCCAGGGCGTCCGCTTCACGCGATAGCACTTTTTGATAGCCATTGCTACCTCCAAAGGCAACTCGCACGGTTTGGGTAAGATTGCCTTCCTGGGTAATCACCGAGCCGGCCAGACGGGTGGTAACCAGCTCTTCGTTGATCTCGCTTCCCTCGCTGTTTATGAAGTATTTGTTGCGGATCACATCCGCATAGCCAATCTCCACATTCGCCACTTTGGGCTGCTCAAACAGCAGATCGGAATAGTGGCGAACCAGGCTAAGCTTTTCCTCCAGAGTCACTTCACGAGGGTCAAGCAACAGGTTGGCTTTCACTTCTGCCACCACTTTCGGGGCTTTGGCCAGCACTTTTGGCACAGACTGGTTGCGGGACAGCACTTCGGCATTTTCCAGCGCTTTGCGAATGGCCAGAGGGGCCTGCTCGGGCTTGGTAAAACAAACCGAGGCAAAACCACCGTTTTTCATAACCCGCAGCACATAGCCATCGCCGGTGTTTTGTTCAAAGGCGCGAACTTCTTTCTTGTTCATGGCTATCCGCTCGGTGAGTTTGGTTTCGTAGCGGAGGTCGAAGTAATCGGCGTTCAGGTTGCCGATCATTTTTTTGAGGATTTCGATCATAATCTCTCCTTATTATTTACCAGTATTCGTCTTCTTTGGGGATTTCCGGATTCTCTGGCTGGTTTTGGCTTTCCGGCTTTCCGTTTTTGCCTATGGGCGCTGAGCTTAAAATCTTCTTCAGGGTCTTCACAATGTCCATGCTTCCTCCAGCGGCGGCCAGGGAATTCTGCCACCGGTTCGTAAAGTTGCAGAGCGATAGGGATTATTATCCCGATAACTGGCATCCCAGTCCTGCAAAGACAGATTATAACGGCTGAGATCCAGCTCCTGATGAACGATACGTTTGCGAATGGTATCCTGAAAACCTGAAGGCAAGGCATTCCAGATCTGCTGTCCCCAATTTTCGTAAGCCTGGCTGCCCAAAGTGCTAAGGTGCACCATGGTATGAGGCTTGCGTCCGCGGAAACTTTTGACTATCTCGATGTAATTGCTGGCCTGCAAGGTATTCAGATGAGTGGTAAGATTTCCAGAACTTAGCTGCGTTTCCCGCATCAGAGTAAGATAATCCAGATCGCCCCGGCGGGAAAGAAGGAATACAATCATCAGTCTGGCTGGATTGTGAATGGCAGCATCCAGAGCTGCGATACGGTTCAGGGTTTCCTGGTGTTTCATGTTTTATCCTTTGTGCTGCGTATTAGTTCAGAGTCTGGGTATATTCTGCGCGCACGGTTTACTTTGAAATTCAAGATACTTTTTTTGTCAAGATAAATCTGCTCGCTTAGGAGCTTTTTTCCCATTAATGATGCCAGTCATACCGGAGTCATACCGGAGTCATACCGCATGAGCATCCGGTATGACTCCGGTATGATAGGGTGAACATGGGTAGCTCCGTCGTCTCGACGGAGAAGTGAAATGGTGACAGATTCAGGTTCAGATTTCAGGTTCCAGAATGATGAGTGGTTAGGGGACAGGGGATAGAATACCATTTAAACCTGAGTAAGGCCATGGAGTTCAACCGGTTTGAATTAACTATATACCATACAGAGTATTATGAACCGCTTGGACTTCATGAACGGCATAAACATAGCCAATGCATTTAAAGTCCAAATGCCCTCATAATTGGTAGATAGTATTTAACTTACGAAGGGCATTTGAACTCCAAAAACACAATCCGGGTCAAACCTCGCAGAGGTGATATCATTTAGCCTGGGGTGAAGCGAATGCGGAACCCCAGGTATTGAGCATGTTATGAATAAAAAACCCCGGCAGGGGTGACATAATGTCCTTTGTTTTGTGTGTCACCCACAAGGGGTTCATTTTGTTTATGGATTCAACCCTAGGGTTCCGCATTCGCTTCACCCCCATCGCTATAATCTGGCGCCCTGCGGGCTCAGGCTGGTAGCATGGTTCTATTGGACTTTGTCAACAGCCCTGGCAACGTCATCCTGACGTTCTTCTTCTTACAAGCTTCGGGACGAAGCTTCCACCTTCCCAGCCGATTGACAAAGCCCAAATGGCGATAGGTTCGTAGCTTAGTGCAGCCCCCAAGACTCCTATTTTTACCGCGGATACTCATTGCCCCCCAAATTCTCCTGATGAAATTTCGGCCATGTAAAAAAGAACTTGACTACATTGCCAAGTCTGATTTCATATATTTACTGCTTAGATCTGCGAGGTGCTTATGGCGAAAACGCTGTTAATGCTTAGAAAGTATTGGTTCGTTCCGGTTATTGGACTTCTGATTATAAATTCTTGGGTTGCCTTTTATCGCTTAATGGGGCCTGGCAAAAAATACATGGCCTATGAAAGAATCTCAGAATTTGCCAGTAACCTCAGAGTTCAGGAGCAAACCGCTGAATTAGAAAAAAGTCGGAAGCCCGGAACTCATGATTACTTCAATCGGTACAGAGTGATATTATTAAGTTTGAATGCCCCATCCATCGAGTCAATCGCTTTGGACGACAGTGTTTTTGCCCTTTTTCATCCCCGTTTTCATTACTATCTGAATACATTGCTTTATTCCGACCAAGCATCCTGGAACCGCTTCAAACTCGGCGATCTGACTGATGCAGAGTTTCATCAGTTAATCAGTCATTTTCAGTCTGGTTGGCAGCGCTTGTTTTTCTGGTCGGAGAGGTATAAAACGACCCAAGATATTTATGCCCGCTACCGGGCAATGCTGCAAAAGCCTGAGATCAAGGCTTACCTGTATCACGCCACCAGTCCCGATTCCACGCTGGTAGTGAGCTACCGGGCTACCAGTATGAAGGATAAACTTCAGCTTGGAGGCATCCCAGCAAAGGACATCCCCTCCTCATCTTTCCTGATCCAGTCTTCCAGCACTGGAATGGCGGTTTGGATAGCCCAGTTAATGTTTTTGATTGTTGCGTGCATTTTTCTGTGGCGGGCGATTTGGATAGTTGGCCGAATAAGTTGGCTGGAGTTCCTGTTTCTGGCAACAGCATACTTCCCATCCAATTTGTTTACGGGTAACCTCTTTGGGGAGAGTTTATTGGCTGGAGCGCCACATTTATTGTTGTGGTTCACGATAGCTTTGATCTGGCAGATCCCCAGTCCTATTTCCAACAAGAAGGTCTGGACCTGGCTCTTTATTATCGGAACTGCTTTCATCTTGATAAACAAAGGCCTGGGACTTGTGACCATCGCATTCTATCCTTTGCTGCTGGGTTTGTTCGTTGTCCAATTGGTGCGTCAGAAAGGTTTGCGCAGAAAAGTAATGGGGCGATGGCTGTCCTTGGGTTTTATGCCATTGGCAATGTATCTTGTTATCATAGTTGGGCTGATCTTGGGATTTAACTACCTGGCCGTGCCCTTGATGAAGTATTGGCAAATACAAAGCTCCTGGTTTTTCAACCAGGGTCTGGTCTATTCCCTCAGTTTCGACTATTGGGTGTTCAATATCGTTATCGGCATTCTCATCATCATCTTTGCATCAATTCCCGGGGGTTTCATCCTGGGTATGCTGGAATTTCCCTTGCGGATCTACTACCGTTTGCGTAAAGGCCTTAGCGCTCTGGTTGCCTTTGGTGCATATTTATCGGTGATCGTATTTTATGCTGCATATAATGATAAGCTCCTAACCCGGAATTTCTTTGTAATGTTTTTCCTGGTTGTGGTTGGCATCCTGCTTTCCTGGCTGGTGATGAAGCTATTCCGTTTTATTGATCCGGTTCATCATGATGAACGCAAAGCGCTGCGCAAGCTGCTGGAAGAATCGTTTGGCCATAACGAGGAAAAAGCGTATTTTGAATACTACCGGAATTACCTGGCTAAGCTATATCCAAGAACCAGGGTTGCCCTGGCCATGGAAGGCTGTGAACTTGGTTTGGAAGGTTTTCTTGCTCCCAGCCCCGAACAGCTTACCGCCATTCCCGTAGGAAACTATTTCAATCTGGATCTGGCACGCTTCGACCGTCACCCTGCTGCCAAGGCTTTCCCGGAATGGATTCCACCCAAACGCAGATGGGGGAAAAAGAAAAATGCCGACTCCAACGAAGATTCCAAACTGAAAGAAGTCCGGCTTTATTACCCGATCACCGACAGCAACGGTAATCACAGCGGCTATCTGTATCTGGCAGAAAGCGGAAAGCTGTATTGGGATGCGGAAAACGCAGGCTTCATAGCCGAAACCGTGAAAATTTTCAATAGCTTTTTGAATAATATCCTGCTTGGTATCAGCTATCGCGAAGAGCAGCTAAAGCTGAAGCTGGAACAGCATGAGCGCATTATGAACGAACAACTGGCTTTGGAACGCGAAAAACGCAATCAGGAATTGCAAGAGATCAATCGCCGGATTATGGATTCTATAAACTACGCTTCCCTGATTCAGCGCTCCATCCTTCCCAAGGATGATGCGCTAAGCCAATATCTGAAAGATTATTTCATCATCTGGAAACCCAGGGATGTGGTGGGTGGCGATTATTACTGGTTCCATCCTTTTCCGGGACAAAACCGGTACCTGCTGGCAGTGATCGATTGCACCGGACATGGAGTTCCCGGCGCTTTCATGACCCTGATGACCAATAGTATTCTAAATTCAATCGTGCGCGACCGCGGGATTTCGCAACCCGACGAGATAATCAGGCTGCTGCATCAGGAAGTTCGCTATACTCTGCAGCAGGGCCACAGCGAAAGCATGAAGGATGGATTGGACATTTCGCTGCTCCTGGTAGATCGCGACAAGGCAGAACTGAGCTTTGCAGGAGCAGTTCATAAAGCCCTGCTTTACTCTCAAGATGTCGAATCTGCCCAGCCCAAAGTGCTTTCCGGCGTCAGATACTCTCTAGGCGGAACCAGAGAAGAGATCAATCCAGAACTGGAGACACATTCTTATCAAGCTGGAGACCTGATTTATCTGGTAACCGATGGCATCCTGGATCAGCCTGTGATGCAGGATGGGATCCTGAAGCGCAGAATCTTCCAAGATTGGCTGCAGCTGTTTGAGGGCTTTGCCAAGACGGATTTTAACCAGCAGCAGCAAGCTTGGGATAGCTTTTTGCAAAATCTGGTAAGCCACTCGGAACAGAGGGATGATATTACCCTGTTTGGCTTGAAACTATAAGAGCTTAAGGAACAATCAGCAGCTGGATGAATCTGTCTGCCCGCGTAGCCGGATCGTATATTGGCAGCCAATTCTTCAGAATATTGAAGCTCTCATCACCCAGATGAATTGGGCTGTCGTCTGCTTCCCTAGGATGAAGCTTGTACCATCCCGGAATATTCGCAGAAGTGAAAACCACGTATAAAGTGGCGATTCCCTCTTTTACCTTGGCATTCTCTTCTGCCACAAAGGTCAGCTTCAGCGGATTGCCCTTTTTAATCAGTTTACTATCACCTTGCGCCGGAGGATAAAGCATCTTAAGCTTGTTATCGCTGCCAATCAAAAACGCAAAAAGATAGCCATCCCGCTCGGGGATCATGCTTAGCTCGGCTTCCTCTAAAGGCTTCAGAACACCTTTAGACAGGGATAGCTTCAAACTCAGCGAGCTATCCTTCAGGTATTGTGGCGAGACTATCCTGGCCAGATATTCCACCTTGTATCTATAGCCTTGGATTTTCTTGGCGTAAATGGGGAATTTGTTCTTGGTTTCTTCGCTGATGATGTAGCCGGCCCCGGCCGTAGCGGAAAAAACCTGCTCCGCCTTCTGCTGGTTAAAATCGGCTGTTGGATTGAAAAAAAACTTGCGAACATACTGAGAATAACTAGTTCCGCTGGGCATCCCTTTGGCGATGGCCATCACCCGGCAATGCTGCAAAACTTCACGATAGGCCGCGTTTTCCTTTACATCCGAAGTGAAATACTTTGTGGTATCCACCTCCACCTTCACTCCACTGTCAAAGGCATAGGCCATGGCGGCAAAAACAAGAAAAGCAAAGACAAACGTTCTTTTAAGCATAAGACTCTCCTCACGCATTTTCTATGTCGCCACAATACTTATAAGCACCTAAATAGTCAATGTATTTGTGGCTGGTGCTGAAGATGATTCAGCTAAAATATGGACTGGATGTTTTGTTTTACAACAACACCAGCTTAGCTAGCTTAGCTTGTCCGGTACTAAGCACACTCTTTAGCAGATAAACGCCTTTGGCAAGCTGCCAGGAAGGGAATGTGAGCTCGATGACGCCTTTTGCTTCATGCAAAAGCTGGGTGTGGATTTTTTGTCCCTTCAGATTGTATAGCTCAACCCTGGAAAGCGGATTCTGGCTGCTAAGGCTGAGCGTTTTACCTTTGGGCAGCGGATTGGGAAACAGGAAAATCGAGGGTAAAGGACCCGGCATTATCTCATCCTCATTATCAACCGGTTCATTGAAAAGCTCATAGGCGTTCAGAGACAAAGCTGGCTGTGCATAGGCCGGTTCTGTAAGAGTAGCGGATGACCATAAAAGGTTCCCTGTGATGGGAGTGAATTGGACAGCCGACAAGGTGGTTTCCAGTCCTGCCGCTCCAGACATTACCAGCCACTGGCGTTTTGCGCTTACATGGGGATCGGCGTAGAGCGAATCCTGCAGGTTGGCATAACGGTCGCAACAAACCGGGCTGGACAAACCCCTGAAATGATTCGTGGCAGCCAGATGGTTGGCCGGCAGATTGCTGCCATTGGGTTCAGTTCTGTTCAGGGTTGCATTATTCCGGGTTTCCACCACAGAATGATATACATATTCCGGGGTTTCGGCCAGGTTGTGCACGATGGCTCCGTTCAAAGGCCTGCCATCGCTCATGGATTCATATACGTCGTAGGGATGATGCACCCCGTTTACGTCGTAGTCAAATTGCTCTATGCCTCTGCGGATGGAGTAGATTACCGGACTAAGGTTTTCGGTAAAGCTGGCACTGCTGTTGGGCCCGATATTCAGGGCAGAAAACAGCCCCGTTTCGGAGATCGCAGTGATCGCTCCAAAAAAGCCGGGAATGGTAATATTCAGCCATTTAACCTCGTTTTCCAGCTCTGGATGATGGATGATCATCACAGGATTATTGATCAGTGCGGAATTCTGAGTGGCATCGAAAAAGCGGGTTATCACTCCTGATCCGGCCAACAGCGAATCAGCCGCAGTAGCGGATCCCTTGCTGGAAAGCGTGGCACAGCCAAGCTCCAAATTGTCTTTTTTCCAATACCGGTTGCGCACATCCACAAGGTCAAACATGGCATTCATCAGCAAAATGTCGTTCGCATCAAGGTTGCGTCCCAATTCGCTGTGATAAATATTGGTGCCAGAGTCCAGCATCCCTTCCGAAATTCCCAGGGCTTCCCAATACATGGCTTCTGGAGTGCTGAAATGCATTGTGTAATAGCTTTGCAGCATGTTGTAATGTGGCAAATCGGAATAGCAGAACATCGTCCAGAACATATCGGAAAAAACTTCCACGATTTGCGGAGCCAGCAGATATCCCTGAGCGTAGCCCCGTTGGTAGTTGCTGCCCCAAACCTTCAGGATTTTTTTATTGCCAATCTGGTTGATGCTTCCGTTTACTTGCGCCATAAGGCTTGTCGCACTTAACAGTAATAAGAGCATATATATGTACTTTTTCATTCGACACCTCAGTTATCTGTCCTAATGCCCCAAACATGCCAATTTTATGCCAAGCTCCAGAGAAAATCGCCCTAAAAATCCACGGCAGGACACAACTGATCGCTGTGTCCTGCCAATGAACATTATTATGATATAGGACAAGTCTATCTATCCTGCAGCCCTATATTTTTGTCAAGCAATATGTTTGTTTGCATTCCCCCATTTTTAATCCAGCCGTATTTTGGTCTGCCATCGATCACGT
>CAZGWB010000066.1:0-14891 GCA_964529335.1 uncultured Candidatus Cloacimonas sp. | reverse complement strand
CATTTGCTCTGACCTCAGACTCACTATCTTTTAAGCATTCCACAAAGGACTGGGTAAGATTAGCATCCGTCTCTTGACTCAGTATACTAGACACTACTATACGAATTTGAGGGTCGTCATGTTTGAGGTATTTTTGCATCTTGCTCAGAGATACTTTTCTTAAATTGTTTAATGTTTTGCGAATTTCGTCAAACATTCGTGAATCAGCATCTACTAAACTGAATAAAAGCGGCTCTATTGCGAGATTCCCATACTTAACAAGTGCTTCGGAAACAGCCTTCCTAACATCGGCGTTTTCGTCGTTCAAACTCTCTATGAGGTGTGAAATTGCAATTGGATCGCATGATGACCCAATCTTCGTGGCAGCTTCAATGCGTTTTAGATGCTTCTTATGTTTCAATTGCTTAATCAGATGTTCGGTTGAAGCTGCAAGTAGAAAGCAAGACAGTGAGGATATGAATAAAAGAATGAAGAACCTTTTGCGTCTTGACATATTATACCTCCTTAAGGGTTTCAAGACCAATTGTAGTATCTATGTATGTATCATTGCCCATTTTCGAGGAGACATAATCATATGAGTGATCTCACTTTGTTTGATTTACTCCTATAAATGGTCCATCAATACAATCATCGCCATCGTCGAAAACAAAGAAATCCCGCTTTGTCCATTATCACTCTATGTATCTTCATGAAGATGACAACATTCTTTAATTGGCCGTTTATACGTCAAGCGTTATTTTCTCACATCCAAGAGTCAATCTATATCCTATTGTTGATGAACAATATGCTTTCTGGAGTAATTTAAGGGAAATAATACATCATGTATTCTGGCCGTTTTGCATCCTGTCTCTACAGCGTTTTTAACAAACTTCTTGACCTGATCCAGCAAGTAAAATGAACTGCCAAAAACAGCTTCGAGGCCAAAATTGAGACACAGCACTTCCAGCAGCATAGATGAATTCATTGCGGAATTCCAGCAAGACCTGCGTCATGCCCGAACCATCGTAGCCACCTCTGTGGTAAAAGAGAAAGCGGCAGAGCAGGCGGATTTTCCCGCAGCTCTCCTGCCGCCTATAGTAAAGCTCTTTGCCAGCCAGGGAATAGAAAAGCCATACACTCATCAAGCCGCCGCGCTGGAAGCGATTCTGCAGGGGAAAAACGTGGTGATCAGCACCGGCGTTGCCAGCGGCAAGAGCTTATGTTATCAGGCGGCAATCCTAAATTCGCTCTTGCTGCAGCCCGGCTGTCGCAGCATTTTGCTCTTCCCCACCAAGGCTCTGGCTCAGGATCAGGCCAAGAAAATGCAAGCTCTGGCGACGGAGCTGAGCCGCAGCAATCCACGTTTGCCTGCCATAGTAAGTGGTATTTACGATGGCGACACACCCAATGAGCTGCGTGGCAAGCTGCGCAAACAGGCCAATATCCTGTTTTCCAATCCGGACATGCTGCATCTGGGAATTCTGCCGAATCACAGCCTTTGGAGCGCGTTCTTTTCACGTCTGCAGTATGTTATCATCGACGAAGTGCACATGTATCGCGGGGTTTTCGGTTCCCACGTGGCCAATGTGCTGCGGCGATTAAAGCGGATTGCCGGAGTTTATGGCGTCCAACTGCAGTTCATCTTCACTTCCGCCACTCTTGCCAATGCCAAAGAGCATGCCGAAGCCCTGGCGGAAGAGCCAGTGGAACTGGTCGAGACAGACGGTTCGCCACATGGGGACAGGCATTTCCTGATCTGCAACCCTCCTTTGGTAGAACCAGCTTTGGGAATTAGAAGGAGTTCGTATCTGGAAGTGGCAGGCATTGCCAAGCGTTTTATGGATACCACTTTGCAGGCTATCCTCTTTTCCGAAACCAGGCGCAGTGTAGAGATTATGTATCGCTATTTTTGTGAAGACCGCCATCTACGGGACAGGGTGAGAACCTACCGCAGCGGCTACCTGGCTGAAGACCGGCGCAGTGTGGAAAACGCTCTACGGGAAGACAAGCTGCAACTGGTGATTTCCACCAATGCCCTGGAACTGGGAATTGACATTGGCGGATTGGACGCCATCTTTATGAATGGCTACCCCGGAACCATCTGCGGCACCCGACAACAGGCTGGCAGGGCAGGGCGCAAAGGCAGCACCAGTTTATGCATTTTAGTGGCGGGAGCTAATCCGCTGGATCAGTATATTTGCCAGCATCCGGAGTTCCTCTTTGAAACCAATCCCGAGCAAGCCCTGATCGATCCCAATAACAGCGAAATCCTGCGTCAGCAATTGCTCTGTGCGGTTAGCGAAATGGCTCTTAAAGAGGGTGACGGCTTTGGTTTCTTGAGCTTTGAAAACATCGTGGGACACCTGAACAGCCTGGTGGACGAAGGCCGATTGAAACACGCCAATAATCGTTATACCGGAATTGTGAACAGCTATCCGGCTCAGGATGTCTCGCTGCGCAATGCCGGAAACCAGTTTCAGATAATCGCGGACGACGATCTGATCGGCTGGGTGGATTCCGACAGCGTGAAATGGATGACCCACCCCGAAGCGATCTATCTGCATCAGGGTGAAACCTGGATCGTGCACAAGCTTGACCTGGAAGACAAAAAGGTGCTGCTACAGCCGATCGAGGCTAGCTACTACACTCAGACCATACAACATACAGAAATCGCTTTGAACGACCTTATACAGATTTCTTCTGTGGCAGGAGGACGCAAGCATTTCGGCAAGGTAACCGTTACCAAGGAAGTGGTGGGATTTAAAAAACTGCGCTTCTACACCCAGGAAGTGCTGGATCAGGAGGGGCTCGACCTGCCGCCAAGCATTATGCAAACCGAAGCCTGGTGGTTCTCTCTTGGAGAGGACACGGTAAACCGGATCAGGGCAAAAGGCATGTGGAACAACGATCCCAATAACTATGGCAAGGGCTGGAAAGAGCTGTGTGCCAGGATAATAGATCGAGATGGACAAAAGTGCCGCAATTGCGGAGTGTCCAGCGAGCTGGAAGTGCATCACATAGTGCCTTTTCGCAGGTTTGCTGATGCCTTTGAAGCCAATGATCCCGATAATCTGGTTAGCCTCTGTCCACGCTGTCACAGATTGGCGGAACAGCGAGTGCACATGCAGAGCGGCTTGGCTGCGCTAGCCTATCTGATCGGCAATCTGGCACCCTTTTTCGTGATGTGCGACAACAAGAACCTGGGAGTTTTCAGTGAGGACAAATCACCTTTGGCCATGGGAAACCCGGTGGTTTGCATCTACGATAATATTCAAGGCGGCATAGGACTTAGCCGCAAGCTCTACGAATTGCACGACCGTCTGCTTTTTGCTGCTCTGGACAGAGTAAAGGGTTGTGGCTGCGATAATGGCTGCCCGGCCTGCGTTGGACCCGTGGCCGAAAACGGACTGGGAGCCAAGGAAGAGGCGATAGCTATCCTGATGGAACTGGTTTGATTGGTCACACGGATTTTTAGCCAAGATAATGCCAAACGCCTGAACTTCGAATGGTCACACGGATTTTCACGGATTAAACGGATCATCACGGATTTATATGTTCTCTTGAATTGTCTTCTATTCTCTTATAATCTCTGCTTTTCTCTGTGGTTCAAATAGGAACACGGATTTTCACAGATTGACCGGATCAACACGGATTAATCTGTTCTCTTGTCTTGTCTTTTCTTCTTTCCTCTGCTTTTCTCTGCTTTTCTCTGTGGTTTAAAAAAAGAAAAGCTCTGCGTTGTCGCCAGTCTTCACATCAAAACCTGCGAACCAAGGCAGAATTGGCATCCTGTCCTACAGGAAAAATCCGTGTTAATCCGTGTTAATCCGTGTACCTAGTCGAGTTCCGAAGCCTTACCGCAATAGCTTATTTAGCCAGGATAGCCTTGCGGCTCCAGCTATGTGAACCTATCTGCAACACGACAAAATACATGCCGCTGGCGCAGGATCTGCCACTGTCGTCATCGCCGTTCCAGATGGCAGTATAATAGCCTTTTTCTTTGATTCCGCGATCAAGGCTCTTAACCACCTGGCCTTTGATATTGTAGATTTTCAGGCTGAATTCGGAGTCTTTAGCCAGCCCATAGACGATGCGGGTAGAGGGATTGAAGGGATTGGGATAAAGAGAGGCAAAACCATTTATAACAGGAATAGCAGGGGTTCCACCCAGGGATTCCTGATAATCTATGGATAGAGGGCCGTGCAAATGGCAGCTTCCTTCCAGTTCCTGGTGTTCCAGCCAGTAATAATAGGTTCCGGAGCCGTCCAGTTCTTTATCCTCAAACAGATATGTTTGCTGCTGGGAGGTATTTGTTGCGGCGATTAACTCGCTGATCAAACTGGCAGTATTGTAATCCTGATTTCTTCCCCGATACACCCGATAACCCAGCAGATTGGTTTCCGATTGGGACACCCAGATCAATTGAACTTTGTTATAGGCATTCAACGAAACTGTGAAGCTGGACAACTCCACTGGCAAAGTGGAATCCATTTGATCAGGGAACACAATCTCCAAGCCATCAACCGCTTTCATCGCTGGAACCACAAATTCTACCTGAGTAGCTGTCCAAAGACTGGCTTGGGCTGGAGAGATAAATACATAGTTACCGGTTAAGGTTCTGTAGGCCAGATGAGGTGGCACAAATCCAAGGTTGTGAGTTATTCTGATAGTTGCTCCGCCCAAGTTCACACCTGTCAGCAGAACCGATAGTCCGGCATTTTCAATGTAAACCAGGGGACGGGCAAAGGCCACGCTACCGCTAACCAAAGCATTGCTGGAGTCGGCAAGCCAACCTTCTGCCACCACCAGCAAAGGAGTTTGATTCACTTCATCCTCTATCTGCTGCTGCATGGAGATCATAAAGTAGTTATCACCCTCAATGGGATCGCCCACATAGTCTTGGTATATCTCTGTGTTATTTGCTTTTATCTTTACGTCGTCGATGCGCAGGGCAAGAATATCTGAGCAGTTGTAATGCCGGAAGGCGAAGTAAACGGTTTGCCCATCAAAGGCATCCAGAGAAAAGGCACGATAGCGCCAGGCATCAGTGGTAAGGGTTTCTTCCATGAGAGTAAGGTTAAACTGGCTCGGTTCGGGAGTAGTAGTGGAAACCAGCAGAGCATAGTGTTCGGCAAACCAGGTGCTGCTGTAAGAGCCTATCCAATAGCTAAGGCTGTCTCCGGCGCTGATACTTACCGGTGGAGAAATCAGCCAGTTGTCCGGAGTGAGTGCGGCTTTGCTGTGAGGTTCGCCAAGTGCTATATGGCTTTTAAAGGAAATAGTGTCGGTTTGGCCACTCAGCTTGTCGATCTGCTCATCCTGTTTTTTGGCATCAGATACCCATGATTGGGAAGCTGCCAGCCAGTTTCCAGATTTGGCCATGGCAGGATTATTTACCAGAATCCAGGGATATCCATCAGCATCGTTATCCCTGCGAACCCATCCTTCCACCTGATATTCAACTGCGCCTTCGGTGTAAGGTTCAAAGCCCTCCATATAGGGTTTCTGGGTAATGGTGTTGTCAATCGTGCTGCCGCTAAGCGGAACGTTGTGAGTGGTTTTGCTAAGATTATCGGTAATGCTAAGCGTAGCGCTGTGAGTCCCTTCCCGATCGGAATTATAGCTAACCGAAAAAGTAGTACTTTGTCCTGCATTCAAGGTTAGGGGCAAGATGGGTAGCCCTGAAAGCTTGAAATAGCCGTCAGAAGGACTTATGCTGATTCCGTCCGTGGCAATTTCCAAGCTTCCACCTCCATTATTGGCAATGGTGAATAGCTGACTACGGCTATAGTTAATATAAAATTCCTCAAATTCATAGCTGGACGGACTTACGTAGAACTGCGGAGTGCCATAGTCTCCTGCCACAAAATCGTCCACCTGAAAACTGAAAGCATTGCTTGAAACGCATTGGATGGCGATGTAAACAGTGGTATTGGAACAAGCGGGAGGGAGTTCGTAGGCAAAGTTCGTCCAGGATGTAGGGGCTTCCACATAAGTGCTTGCGCTGCCAGCCAGATAGTTAGTAAAATCGCCATAGCTGTTCCCTGTGGTGGAATACAGCACTTTGAAGCGCTCCAGGCCATAAGCGCTGGTGATTGACCTGGCATAGAAACTGATTACCGGATTATCTGCCAGGTTTAGCGCAGATGAGATCAGCCAATCATTGTTGGGTGGTGTGGAGGCAGCCATGCAGGCAGCGTATTTACTGCCATTATAGGCACTCCACAGCGAAGACATGGCTGGTGAAGTAGCCGAGGGATTGAAGGCTATATATGAACCCGTATAACCTTGATTTGTAAAGCTGGTGCCGCTGATCGTGTAAGTAGCACTTCCATCTCCGTCGTATTGAGTCCAATTGTTCAGGCTAAGGCTAAAATCACTATTCGTCTCAAAACCATCCCGGAATCGCTCGATGGCAGCATAGCCGCTTAAAGGTATCGCGTAGAGGTTTTTACCCAGATTGTCCTGGATGTAAAGGCTACTGGTTTTAGCTCCCACCAAACTGGGGGTAAACGATACCTGAACACTTATATATTCGTTGTTTTCCAGCTCGACGGGATAGCTGTTGCTGTCCTGCAGAGTAAATTGCTGGTAGTCATTATTCAAAATAGCCATGCCCTGCACGGTTAAAACCCCGTATCCAAGGTTATAGAACCGGAATTCCCGGGGAGCAGAGCCGCTTGTGATATCCGTTACTCCGAAGGCCAATGAGGTTTCCGAAACACCTGGGACAGGGGTGGGCACTTCTACTACCACGTCGTCCAACACATTGGCATAACCATAGTTGTCTATGCCTTCAAAAGCTATCTGATAGGTTGAGCTGAGATTGGGAAGGCTAAGGGTTGCCTCTGTCCAGCTTGCTACATTTGCAGTATAGTGTGCCAGTTGCGTCCAGGCTGAGCCGGCATTTGTCCGGTAATACACCTTAAATTCGTTCTGATCGGAAACCCATAGTTCCTGGCCATACCAGAAACGAAGCTGTGCTGAAGCCAAGCTGCCAAGATCAAAGATCGGACTAACCAGCTTGGTTATATGAGGACCTCCACTGCTGCCCGTGAACCTGGCATTCAGGCTTCCGCCGTGGGCTGTGGTAATGGAACCTCCTCCTGCACCTGTGGCAAATGTCCAGGACTTACTTCCAGCTTCCTGAATCTGAGTCCATTTGCTTCGGCTTGTAGAGCTTGTTTCAAAGGTCTCCGTCCAGGGAAACGAAGAAATTGGAGCGGCAAGGGTTGTGGCATTACTTACTGCCCCGCTTGAATAAACAGGGCCGGTTCTGTTTAGAGACCAGATTTTATAGTAATAGGTAGTTTCTGGGGTTCTACCGGTATGATTGAAACTGGTAGCGCTGCTATTGTAAAGCAGAACTATCCCCCCACCCGTGATGGCCGAGCCTTCACTGTAGCTTCCAGAAGGCGTTCCGAAACTATTGCTGGTGTTCCAAGCCAAAAGAACATTGTCGGAATCCCCGTTCAAAGCCCAGGAAAGGTCTATCTGGCTGGAACTTGCAGCAGAGGCCAGGAATGAACCGGGATTGGCGGTTGCTTCTTCATAACTCAGCGAGATATTATCGAGAGCACCCAGGCCGCGGGGAGTTGTACCGTCATTTCTCCAGGTGAAGACAAGACGTTTTGTGGTTCCGGCGTAGGTGGCTGCATCCAAATCTATTATTTGCTCTGTCCAGGAAGTGAAATCATCATACCAGGTTAGGCCGAGCTGGGTTCCGGTTGGATAGCCGCTGGTGCTTGGCGTATAGCTTGTATTACAGATATAAACCTTAAAGCCATCATAAGTGGAATCCAAGGTATAAAGCTTGTAGAAGAACGACAGCTGTATGTCCGCTGCGTCCGCAGGAAAAGTAACGTTGCGGTATATATGCCTGTAGGCAGCTTGATTTGCGGAAGTCCAACTGCCTGAGTTATTGGAGATAAAAGCACAGCGGCTGCCAGCATATTGACCTGGGGCGGTTCCCACATAATATTGGTTCTGGTTGTTACCAACCGCAGTCCAGCCATTTGCTGCAAAGGTTGTGCCAGATTCAAAGCCACCGTTGCCGGTGGGGTCGATCAGCGACGTCCGGGAAAACATAATTCCAGGACACACGCAAGCCATAATGATTATGGCGATAAGCAAATTTGTTCTGCTCATACAAACCTCGATAAAGTAAAATTACACTAGCTTTTCTTGTGTCTTATCCCCCATCTGAGCTCAACTACTGTTCCCCAAAACAATTAGCTCATTAGTCAGACACATGGCAAAAATTTATGACACAAGATTCTTGTCAACTCGATAACAACGGATCTTCGTCGTGTCCTGTGGAAATGTTTCCACAAAATCCTTAGCATGTGAGCAATCTTGTTGCTTGTTTATCAAACTACAATAAACATCTGAATAGCGCTCAACAGTAAAAAAACGGAGCATGTTCCCGGGGTCATACCCTATACTCACCCTATTCATACCCTATAAACATAGGGTAAGAATAAAATAGATACAAGCTTGGAGCTGTGGAGCGAAGATTCGGCCAGGCGGTAAGGGTGTTGCCAACGAGCAAGTGATGATGAGCCGCAGCAAATCTTTTTGCTAACCGGCAACGCAGCCACCCAGAATAATGCGTTTTTCACTTGACATCAGAAGCCCAAGCTGTCGATTAGACATACTAAGCAAACATGAAGGATTATGCCATGAAAGAGCGGATTCTGTCCATTTTGAACAAAAGGCAGGCAGTAAGTCTGGCCACCGTGGAGGGTGATCAACCCCGGCTAAGACCCATGACTCTGATCGTGAAAGAAGGTCGTTTCTATTTCGCCACCGGTTCCACCGATGATAAAACCAGGCAACTCGACGGCAACAGCAAAGCTGAATTCTGTCTCCTGCTGCCTTCTGGCCAAAATACCGGCTACCTGCGCGGTAGCGGAAAGATGAAAAAAGTCCAGAGCCTACCCGAGAAAAAAGCAGTGGCAGATTGGGCTGAATTTATCTATGATTACTGGAAAGAAGCCAGCGATCCGGATTTTGTGCTATATGAGCTGGAACTGCAGCAGATTCGCTATATGGAGCCGGGTGAAATGAACGAAACGCTGGTGGAGTGGTGAATCTTTGATAGTCACACGGATTGGAGGGAATAGCACGGAAAATGAATAGGAACACGGATTTGCACGGATTTCACGGATTGACACGGATCTACTACAATATTCCTTTGTTCCTTTGTTCCTTTTTTTTTACTTCATTACTTCATTACTTCATTACTTCATCACTTCATTACTTCATCACCCTTTTCTCTGCTTTTCTCTGTGTTAAAAAATTAATCATCAAAGGATAGATCGTGAAGAAGACTTTTAGTATAATACTGATGTTGTTTCTGACAAGTTTCCTGCTTGCCTTGCCGGCCCAACTGACCAAACAAGGCAATCCGAAGCTTTACAAGAAAATGTCTGGCATGGCCAGAGCCAATTTGAAGCTGCTTCCAGCCGGTCAGGCAAAAGCGTATAAAAATCTGCTTAAGGCTTTTCCGGATGCTGTGATGGCGTATCTGATAGCTTACGAAAGCGACGCAGTGCTGGCTTCGACAAAGCCAGAGGACATCCATAGCAATTATGTGGCCACGATCAAGCTGCTCGAAAAAGAGGGATTGCGTTATGATCCGGATTTCTATCTGTCCTATGTAGCCGACCAAAGCGCTTCCGACGAGCCACTTACCCCTTATCGGAAAGCCTTGCTGGAGGATGGTCTGCAGGCCGTAATCGATACCACTTTCACAGACCTTGACCGTTATCGCGCCACTACTCTTTGGTGCGTATCCAGGCTGAAGTTTCAGCAAACCTCAGGAAGGGATCAAAGCCCGTTGGATATTACTCTGAGGTCGCTGGCAGGCCGCTGTGAAGAAATGCAGATTCTCTTCGTGGCAGCAGCCAGAACGGTAGGCCTTCCAGCCAGAGCTGCTTCCACTCCCTGGTGGGCGCACATGGATAATAATCATGCCTGGGCGGAAGTATATCTGGATGGAGCCTGGCACTATACCGGAGACATGGATGCAGCCTGGTTTCCAGATCAAACCTGGTTCAGCGGCATGATCGACAAAACCGTGCTGATCCTGGCAGACGGCAGCCTGGCCTCTGTCAATGATGAAGTTCTGGTCTCAGGCCGCTACGAAACCCTGATCAATTCTACGCGCAACTACGCCAAAGAGCGCACCCGCACCATCAAAGTAAAGGTCTTGGACGAAAATGGCAAACCCGCTTCCCAGGCCAGACTAATCCCCATGGTGTTCAACTGGGGCTCACTGCGTCCTATTACCTATTTAAACACAAATGATAATGGCTGTTTACAGTTTTCTGTGGGACGGGGAGCCTTCTTCCTTTCTGCCTACAAGGATGGTAAGAGAGCTTTGGAATATATCCCTTCCGGGACTGATGAAATAGTGGATGTTAGCATTTCTCTCGGTTCCGAACTGTTCGGTTCTGGCTTCCATAGCTTGGAATATCCCTCAAACCCAATGCATTGGGATAATCAGCCGGAAAGCTACCGGGAAATGGTGAATCGGGAAAAGCAGCTTTGGCAGGAGAAAATGGACCTCTTTGCAGATGATGCCATGCACAATACCGAGCCGGACAGTCTGGCAATGGAAGTGGCAACTGCATGCAGAGGAAACCTGAACGCATATCTGTCTTTCGAGAAGAAATACTACCCGGTGGACGATTCTTTTCTGGAATTCCTGCTGATCCACGATCCGAAGTTCCTTTGGCAGGCAAGCGCAGAGCAGTTCGAGGCTTTATATGTGCATTACAGTAAGTTTGGCAGGCAGAACCATGATGAAGAAGCCTTCCTGAGCCTTCTGTCGCCGGCTGTTTTCTATGAGGAGCTTCCAGAGCCCTTCATTGGCAAAACTGGTGCGATCCAGCTTTATCCCGATAGCTTTATGCTAACTGCAAAAAGCGGTAGAGAAGGCGTCTTGGATGTGCTGGCCAAACTGCAAAAAAAGTATAAGATAAGGCCTGAAAAAGCACTTTCCGGACTGCTGAGACTGGATGTGGCTGTCCGGCAAAAATACCTTAGCCCGGTTCAATATCGCATCCTGGCTTGCAGCGCCTTGCGGGCCAATGGCTTTCCTGCAGAGTTTTCCCGCATCCCCGATCTGGTATCGGTATATATCGAGGATAGCTGGCAATACGTTAACGTGAAACAATTGGAATGGGAAGATATGACCCGGGATTCCGAAACCAAAACCTTCAAGCTGGTCTTACGCCTCACTGACGAAAACAAACTCCCCTTGCGCTTGGGAGAAGAACAGATGAGCCTCTGTCGTTATCTGGAAGGAACCTTTTATCCCCTGAACGATCGTTTTGAATATCTGGGCTCTGGCATCTACGAAGGCAACTTCCCCGCTTCCGAATGCTATCTTCAGCTTGGATACCGGCCTAACGATAGCAAGACCAATTTTCAACTGCTGCCGGTTTGGCCAGAAACAGGCGATTCGCTGTCCTATGACCTGATCCTTCATGATTATCCCCGCAGTTGGAAAGCTGCTGACATGGATATCCTGGTGCTTCTGGACGAGAACACTCTAAACGAGCGGAGTTTGATCCTCATCGGCAGTATGGATCAGGAAAATAGCCGCAGAATAGCAGAGAAACTGCAAAGTCTGGAAAAGGATTTTCTCTGGTTGGGCTATAGCACCGGCAAAGACGCACCCCAAAACTATGCAGTAAATCCAGGCTGGCAGAAGATGGTTCAGGAGAAGACCCAAAATGCCCTTCGCAGTATAACTCTGATTAAAAAGGAAGGCCAATGGCAGATGTTTGAGGGCCTTTGGGACAAGCTTCCCTAAGGCTTATTTGGCAAACGAGATATTTGACTGCTAAAAAAGGATTTGGTTTTCCGCTTTTATTGGTTAACATATCTAGCAAAAACCCCTGGGAGGAATCATGCCGATTCTCGATGATAAAGTAATGCAAGAAGTTAAGAAGGCTTTGCAAAATATGCAAAAGCCCGTAAACCTGGTTTATTTCACTCAACCCTTTGAGTGTGGTTATTGCAAAGATACTCATCAGCTTTTGGAAGAAATGGCGGCCGCCAATCCGCTCTTAAAGCTGGAAGTGCATCAATTTGATACAGATAAAGAAGCCGTGGAAAAATATGGCATCGATAAGATACCGGCCATCGCTGTAGTAGGCGAAAAAGACTATGGCATCCGGTTTTTTGGCATCCCGGCCGGATATGAATTCTCTTCGCTGCTATCTGCGATCATGACCGTTTCCACAGGCATAACCAAGCTAAAACCCGATACACTCAGCTTTTTGGAAAACCTCGCCAAACCAGTGCACCTACAGGTAATGGTTACCCCCACCTGTCCCTATTGCACCAAAGCGGTTATCCTGGCCCAACAAATGGCTTACCACAGTCCAATGGTAAAAGCAGACATGGTGGAAGTGACGGAATTCCCGCATCTGGCACAGAAGTATAGTGTGCAAGGCGTTCCCAGAACCATCATCAACGAAGCCAGTTTCATGGAGGGAGCAGCTCCCGAATCCATGCTCCTGACAAAGATCAAGGAAAGCCTCTAAGTGCCTGAATTACCCGAAGTCCAAACCGTTTTGAGCGGCCTGGAGAAAGCGCTGCAGGGAATTAGCTTAACTTCCCTTGAGTGCTTTTATCCGGGAACAGTGATCACAGACCCCTCCCTGGACTTCGATCCTTTTCCCGCCAGGCCGCTTGCTTTCGTTCGGCGCGGGAAATATATGCTGCTCCATCTGGATAGTCAGGCCAGCCTGATCATCCATCTGCGCATGACAGGTAAACTGGTGTTGGATCAAGTGGATACTGCAACCCGCAGCTTGCAGCTTGCCAAGCATCCAGAGGACGCTTCCACACTGGGTAAAGCAGAGTTTGCCCACGCTTCTGCAATACCCCTAAAACATGAGCGTGCCAGAATAAACCTGGAGATGGGACAACTGCTGCATTTTATCGACATCCGCACCTTTGGCAAGATCATTTTGTGTAAAACTGATAATGTCTCTCACTATCTGCCTGAACTGGGTTTGGAACCACTATCCAAGGAGTTTGGCCCCAAAAGCTTGGACGATAAGCTAAAACCTAAGAAAGCACCGATCAAAACTGCGCTTTTAGATCAAAGAGTGGTAGCTGGCCTGGGCAACATCTATGTGTGTGAGTTGCTTTACCGGGCTGAGATCAATCCATTGACACCGGCAAACGAACTGAAACAGGCGCAGCTCAAACGCATCGCCGCAGAAACCGTGGCGGTTCTAAGCGAAGCTATCGCCTTGGGCGGCACCAGCATTTCCGATTTCCGAAGAATTGACGACAAAACCGGCGAGTTTCAGAACTACTTGAAAGTATATCAGAAAACCCTTTGCCCCAAAGGACATGAGGTTATGCGGATCGTCCAGGCCGGCAGATCCACTTTTTACTGTCCGGTTTGCCAGAAGAAGAACAAGAATTAGAGTCATTTGTTACTATTTTAACATAAGCATTTTGCGAACCAGAGTTTTATCTGAAGTTCTCAGTCTGTAGAAGTATACGCCTGAAGAACAGGCAGATCCTTTACTATCGGTTCCGTTCCAGATTACCTGATTCGAACCCATGTCCTGCACCCCTGAATATAGGCTCTTTACAAGCTGACCCTTCAGGTTATATATCTCAAGTGAAACCGGTCCGGGCTTATCCAGAGAGTAGCGGATGGTGGTGCTGGGATTGAAGGGATTGGGATAGTTCTGATATAGCAGGCAGCCCTCTGGCTGGGGAACTACCGGATCGTCAGTGCTTACCCAGGGCACAGAGCCATATTCAAAGCAGCCCATATCTATCCTGCCATCCCAGATGCGCCAGTTGCCTGCCAGATCATAAGGCAGGAGTTCCAAACCGCTGGTATCAGGCGTTCCAGTATTTATGCAGGGCGAAAGCTCCGATAGGCTATAATAAAGCGGATCATGAATATCATTGCCTCCCGCAAAAAGCGGATTGCCGCAGATGTTATTATCTGAGTAGTTAATCGTATTGCCGGGTGCTTGCTGGATTCCTGCCAAGCCATCTTTGATACAGGAATAGTCTATGTTCAAAGTAGTAAGTTCATTATAGCCCGTCATGGGATTTACCTTGATCTGATAAGGGGTATCATTATAGAAGATGGAATTGGTGACATTCACATTGCCGTTTACCATCAGGGTATAGGCATCACCTTCGTTACCGGCAAAGGTGCAATTCGTAAAACTGATGTTTGGATTGTTCTTTGAGCTTACCAGCATAACTCCACCCTGAGAAGTATTATTGCTGAAGAGGCAATTGTTAAAACTGAAATTGTTTTGCTGCTGAGGGTATTGAACCGCACCGATTTGTATAGCATTGGAATCATTATCTGACATTGTCAAGCTGCTAAATTCACAATTATCAAAGACAAGTTCACTATCTCCTGTAATCCAGATCAGTGGAGCAGCCCATACGCTTGCACTGACAAATGATGAAATGGCATCTTTGAATACACAATTGGTTATTTGCCCAGATATATAACCATCTGCATAAACCAAACCCATATCTGAAGTTTCAATGTTCTCGACTATTAGCTTTTCCCAGTGTGTATTAGCTGAGTAATTGATCATTAGAGCAGCAGCAATATCAGGACTGATGTTATGAATTCTTACGTTATTCAAATTGAGACTGCCCATTGTATAAGCATCTATTGCACAGCTATTACCCGTATTCTGCGATGTAATAGAAAAATCGTAAAGGTAAACCTTATACTGAGGGTGAGTACGAAAAACAGCATCGGCAAATCCATAAACGAAGGGAATCATTGGATGTGGTTCTCCTACCACTTCAGTGCTATCAATTCCGCTGCCTTGCACCCTCACCCAGCTTTTCAGGGCAATGGGATAGATTTGATTATTATCTGTGCGGGAATA
>CAZGWB010000065.1:0-15370 GCA_964529335.1 uncultured Candidatus Cloacimonas sp. | reverse complement strand
TTGCCTGTAAATTCTCCGTACATGGTAGCGATTAAATCCATGTGGTTCACCGCTACAAAAGGTAAGCATATCACCCCCAAGGCGATGACTGCCAAAACTCGTAACACAATGTTCATCTTTACCTCCCAGGCAATCTGACCACTACGGAATCGTCTTACTTGGTTTTTATGCAATATTTATTCCAGTTCACTAATGGGAACGCCTATCTGTAAGGGGGGAAAAAAGAGTTTATACGGGCGTTTTCCCAAACAGACCTCAACCACGGAGCGATTACCCAGTCCAAAGGGCAAAAAAAAACTTTAGAGACCCGTCCACAGATTAGGTGCCACTGTCTACCTAGCCCAGATAGCATTAGCATACTTCCAGAAACTGGGTAGAAATGGTGTCTCTAAATCAGGCATGGTAAAAAGACATATGCGAGATGCTAACAAACCTTGACACGAAACGGCTGGTTCAGACTCTTGTCCGAGTCTCATAAGTCTTTCTTAATTGGAATCCCCAGTTACAAGAGCAGATATAGGCTTTGTATCTATAGGAAAAGAAAGGCGAATCCTTGAATACAACAAAAAAAATAGGAGAAAAGCCAAGCGGTGGAAAGAGCCGGAGTTGGTAGAGCGAATGGTTCGCAATCATTAGGCCAGGGGTTCGAATCCCCTTAGCTCCACCATTTATCTTATTATGAAAAAGCATTTTAACATAGATGAATGTATCGTCCGCCCTGCAGATGTCGAGGATGAACTTCCGCTTATCGCTCTGGCCAAAGGGATTTGGGACGGCACTGATTACCTGCCGAAAATCCTTTCCAGATGGCTGTCTGAGCCATATTTCTATGTGTGCGAATACCGTAGCAAGGTAATCGCCTGCCTCAAGCTGACCCTGCTTCCTGATCATGTGCTGTGGTTTGAGGGCCTACGGGTGCACAAGAACTATCAGGGCAAAGGAGTTGGCTCACTGATGAATCGTGAGCTTTTCGCCTTCGCTGCCAGGCTTAAAGATAAGGACCCGCTAATCAGCTATGAGTTTTGCACTTATTACCGGAATGTGGAGAGCCTGCACCTGACCAGAAAGCTGGGATTTAAGGTAATAGAAAAATTCGTTACTCTCGACCGTAGAGGAATAGTGCGCCAAAACCAGCCCAGAATAATTCAGGATTACGACCAAAGCGTTTTTGATCTCTATCCACGCCATATACCATGCGGTTGGCAGATTCTGCATAACTGCCCGGAAACCCTTGACTATCTCCGTTCCAGGATCGTGGTTTTTGAAACTCCCCAAGCCCGTTATATGCTGGCCGGACTTGCTGAAAAAGACATTGTGCTGCTTAGTCCTCCCCCGGTAAACTTCCAGGCTGAACTGCCTTATTTTCAATATTTCTACCCACCCCGCACCCGTTATAGCATCATCTATCCCCTGCGCTTTCGCCGCTACCGGCAGCGCTTTAGGAAAGCAGGCTTTGGCACCTGGGAAAACCAAAAGATATTCCCGGCAAACATGCTACTGCTAAAGCTGGAAGAATGAGCTAAACTATCCTCCTCTGCTTGATTGCGTAGTATGTTTCGTTTGTACACTCCTTGCAGTGGCATCCTATATTGCTTTATCCACGTGTCGAAACCATAGATTAGCCTAACGCATCACCAAGCTCATGCAATTACCTCTCAACAGGCATTTGGGTGTTTTTCAATTGCAGCAATATGATAGATTAACTACAGCAAGATGGAAAATCAACTGGTTATCCCGATGCAACTTCATTCATTCTTTCCTTATATGGCAATACAAACAGATTAATTAGCAAAACAGATATCTGCAAACCATTGTTTACCATAAATAATCAAACAATGTAGCATCGCGCTGGCATTTTTAAATATTTTGCCTTGACATCTTTGCCCGGAAAGTTATAATATCCTCAAGGAACACCTTTACGACCAGGGAACAGTTAGAAGGGGAGATTGCCATGCTAAGACATATACCGCCATACATACTTGGAAAATATGGACAAGGCCAGTTATCCGGCTCATTTGAGGGATATGTTCTTCTACTCGAAACAGTAGATTTTCCAATCTTCTCCAACGTGTTCATCAGCGAAGGGAAACGAGGTGCTGAAGCCCTATCCAGGTTTCTTTCGGAAGTGGTTGGCCCTCCCATAAACATGATAGAGCAGGCTGGGGGATTTGTTTGCCAATTCTCTGGAGAAGCCTTTTATGCAGTGTTTCCCGAGCTTGATGCAGCCTGCCTGAAAGAACTGGTGGAATCAATTGACCAGTATTTTATAAATCACGCCCCATTTGTAACCCGGTTTGGAGAGTATCCCATTTCCATCAAACAAACAATAGCCTGGGGTTCGGTAAACTGGCAGATATTTCGCAATCGCCACCAATTTGAATTTGTGTTTTACGGAGAACCCTTTCATGAGCTTGTGAAGCTACGCTTGAACAGGGGCAGCCTAATCCTTTCTGACCCAGTGAAACACTTGTTTGCCGAACAAGCAGGATATGGCGGAAGAAAACTGGAAATAGACTTTGATCTTCAAACGAGCGAGCATTTTATCCAACCCAGTTTTCGCATGTTTAACCCAGAAAATGATATATGTACTGCGGGCTACAGTTTTATAAATCTGGGGAATCTGGATAGTGCAAGCTGGGAAAACGCCATCGCATTAATCCACGACAAGTTATCAGAGAGCGGAGGGTATCTCCATAAGCTGTATTTCAGTGAAACTGGCCTTACCGCCCTGGTCCTGTTTGGTCTTCCGAAGGCCACAGAAACCACCTCAGAAAAAATGTGCAAGTTTGCTCTGGATTTAATCGAACGGTTGCCGCAGGTTAGCATTGGCATGTCTTGGGGGAAGGCTTTCTCGGGAATGGTGGGCCGGGAAAACCGTCAAAGGTATGTAGTATTGGGGACTACTGTTGCTTTGGCAGAACAATCGCTGTTCCGAACACATCCGAAGGAAATCATCACAGATTCTTACCTTAAACAAGAGATGCAGTATCATTTTTCGTTTGAACCAACTGGCACATTGACGATGGCAGGGATAAATCTGCCGGTAAAGCTTTTTAAGTTGAAGTCATTGGAAAAGCAAAGCAATCATCGGCAGAGAGGATCATTTTGGGGAAGAAGCGGTGAACTGGCCTGGATGAAAGAACGGCTATATGAAGCTGGACAGAAGGGTGAGAATTGTTTGATTGTAGTAAAAGGTGAGGCCGGCATAGGCAAAAGCAAGCTAATCAGCGAGTTGTTTTCTTCCTTCCAAGAAGGTGAATACTATTGTTATCCAATTTTCAGCAGTCCAGATATGCATTATGCCAGGGATGGCATCAGACAAATCTTGCGAAGTTATTTCCATTTCAATCCTCATATGCCAAAAGAAGAAGGCCTCACTATGTTCAGGGGCCAATGGGCTGAGCTTGCCGGATCAGACACTGAGCTGCAGCGCCTGGAATCCATAATTGCTTCCATGTTGGGCTATACTTGGAAAAACTCAGTATGGAGCATGCTTCCGGAGAAGGAGAAAGGTCATCAGCTTCAAAACGCATTCGTAGTCTTTATGGAACTGCTGTCACAGAGAAAACCAATACTACTGCATATAGACGACATACAATGGCTTGACCGTGATAGTCTGAAGCTGCTGGAAGCCTTGAGTAGTAAAGGAGTAACTCCCCTACACATTATAGCATGCATAGATAAACAATCCTCAGAACCGGCAGATGGTTGGGCTCTTCCCATGTATCAGCATTTAACGCTGGATCTCAGCTCTCTGGACTCGGAGGCGAGCCAAGGTTTTTTGGAGGCCATCCTGCAGATCCCGTCTTTACCGGAGAAGACGGTGGACCAGCTCATTGAGCTTACAGAGGGGAATCCTCTTTATATGGAGCAATTATGCATGTATCTGAAGGAAACAAAGAGTCTGGACGAGAGTGGAAACATAGTAAACAATGATACACTAATGCAGATAACCGGGCTCCGTGATGTTATTGGCAGACGGCTGAGGCTCGTAAATGGAACCCTGCTGCAGTGCCTCCAGTATGCAGCCGTAATAGGAAAGGTATTCGATGCAAGAGTGCTAAAAGGAATGTTCAAAGGGGATGATGTATTACCTGAGCTGAAGGAAGGTTCCAGGCTTGGCTTTTGGCACGAATTGGACGAAATGGACTATGTATTTCTTCATGATGAAGTTTATAATGAGATCTACTATAGCCTGAATGAACCTGAAAAAAAACGTCTGCACCTAAAAGCTGCCATAGAGATGGAAAATGCTTTTGGCAAAGAGAAGGATACTCTCCATAAGTATGCACAAGCCATAGCCAGACATTATAAGCTTGCAGATGAAAGTGAAAAAGCCGCACAACACTATCTGATAGATGGCTTATACCTCCAGGACAGCTATGAATTGGAAAGGGCCAAACTTGCTATCCAAGAGGGGATCGCCATTCACCACAAGTTCTCAGGCGCAGAGAGTTCTCACACGGTGTTCTATATGGAAAAACTGGGCAGTTTGTATTGCACTTCCGGAGAGTTGTCCAAAGCCGAAGAGGTATTCCTCAGCACCTTAGAAATCAAGAAAAAGCGTTTGGGATTAGAACATCTGGAAACTGCGGTTTCACTGAATATTCTGGGTAATCTTTATTCAATTCTGGGTAAACTGCAGGATGCTGAATCATGCCTGTATCAGTCAGCTGAGATTAGGAAAAAGCTCTTGGGTGACGAGCATCACAGCACGGTTCGATCAGTTATCAGCCTGGCAGAAATCTATCACCGGAGGGGAAAATATAACCAAGCCGCAGCATTATACAACCTTTGTTTAGATCCCCGAGCAATGGTTGGGGGTGCCTTGAATCTTCAGAATGCAGGCATTGTTAACCACCTGGGACTTCTGAGTTTTGACCAAAAGAACTATGAGATAGCGGAGAACTACCACAGAAAGGCAGTTGAATCATTTCAAAAGCTGCTGGGAAGGGAACATCCCAAAACCCTGGAGGCTATCACAAATCTGGCGAAAGACCATTTGTACCTGAAACATCATGAATTGTCTGAATCCCTGCTAATCGAAGCTATCGGAATATGCGAAAGGGTTTATGGATACTATAATCCAGCAACAGCCAGCAACATCCACAATCTTGGCTATGTTTACATGGATACAGGCAAACTTGCAAAGACGGAAGAAACCTTTTTGAAAGCATTGGAAATCCGGAAAAAGAGTCTGGGCATTTACGATATAACAACCCTAGGCTCATATAACTCCATTGCCATGCTATACTATAAAATGGGTTTGCTGGATAAAACCGAGGCAACTATGAATCAGTCCTTGAACATAGCAAGAGTTATCTTGGGAAATGACCATCTTGATACGGTAAAAATAATGTTCAACTTAGCTACAGTCCGCATTAAACTGGAGAAATTCGCCGAAGCAGAACCACTATATCTCGAAGCCCTGGCGAAATACGAGAAAGAGTATGGCCTGAATCATCCAGAAACGAAAGATGCCCTAAAACATATCATCAAGACTTACCAATATTTAAAGCAGCCTGAGAAAGTAGCCGTATATCAAAACATGCTCAACCTGGCAGAGAATAAAAAGGTAATAGATAATCATGATGCTATTGCAAGAAATCACACTGCACATATATAGATGGTCTGCGGGATGGTGCAAATGATGATCAGGACTTAAGCTTGAAGAGCAATTCCTTTACTTCGTTAACCAGCTCGTCTGGCAATAAGGGCTTATTCAACAATTTGTCCACCAAGATACTTTCAGCACGTGCCTGAATCTGAGCATCGCAAAAGCCCGTATATAAAATAACTGGAACTGGATACATGGCACGCATTTTTGCCGCCAACTGAATGCCGTCCAGATTTGGCATGGTGATATCGGCCACGATAAGATCAAATTGCTCGGGACACTCACTATAGGCTTCCAAGGCAGAAATGCTATTGCTGAAGGTTGCCACCTGGTATCCCGCATTTTGCAAACTAATACTGAAGAGCTCAGCCAAAGCTGGCTCATCATCCACCATCAGCACTCTGGCGGGAATAAAAGGATAATCCCGTTGTCCAGACGAGCTTTCGACCGTGTCGATATGGCTGGAAACCGGAAGATAGATGTTTACCGTGCAACCGGCTCCCGGCTCGCTTTCCACTACTACAAAGCCATGATATCCAGTGATGATGCCATGCACAATGGAAAGCCCCAGTCCAGTTCCTTCACCTGTAGATTTGGTGCTGAAATACGGGTCAAAAATACGGTTAATGATCTCCGGTTCTATTCCCTTTCCCGTATCGGCAAAACCCAGGTGCAGATAATCGCTTTTCAAGTCTACGGCTGTGCTTAAGCCGATCAGTTCGAAGCCATGCACCTCGTTAAGAGTAATTGAAAGCGTTCCACCATTCGGCCGGATGGCATGATATGAGTTTGAGGCCAGATTCATCAGAACTTGCTGCATCTCCGTAGGATCGGCGATAACGTAGCTGAAGCTGCTTATCTCGGAAACAATATTGATTTTGGTGGGGATGGAAGCCCTGATCATCGGAATGGTATCTTCCAGCAAATCGGCCAGAATGATCGGCTTTTCTTTTCTTTCGCTTTGGCGACTGAAGGTAAGGATCTTCCCGATCAGGCTTTTGGCTCGCAAACAGGCTTTCAGGGCTTCATCAAGATCGTTTCTGGCTGCAGGATGAGAATCAATCTTTCCTGCCGATAAAGCGATGTAGCCAGCGATAATGGTGATGATATTATTAAAATCGTGCGCAATACCACCCGCCAGTGTTCCGATTGATTCCATCTTCTGCGATTGCCGCAGCTTGATCTCCAGAGATTTCAATTCGCTGATGTCGCGAGTGATGAAAACCAGCCTGCTGGGTTTGCCCGCTGCGTCTGTGATCACAGAAGCGCTAATCAGTGCTGGGAAATGAGTTCCCTGTGCATCAACCAGAGTTATCTCAAGATTCTTAATCTCGCCCCCGGAACGCAGGTCGGAGATCATTTCCTGCAAGGCTGCGCTATTTTCCGGAGGGACTAACTCCAGAATGGAAAAATTCCTGCCAGTTAGCACGCTTTCACTATCCACGGCAACCAAGCGCAGGGTTTCGTCATTGGCGGTCAGCAGCCTGCCCTGCAAGTCGGTTACGATGATCGATTCTGGCGAAGTAAGCAGAATTTTACGAGTTTGCTCTTCCATGTCCCGCAAGAGATTTTCAGTGCGGATTCTTTCCTCGATCTCCATAACTAACTCAGATTGTTGACGGAAGAAATTGTCTATCAAGCTGGCGATCGCCGAAAACTCATTACCACGGTTCAAAATTGGTTTAATGGCATGTGGCGATGCTTCCTTCAGGCTTTGAGAAATCAACTTCAAAGGAGCGCTGATCCATTGCTGAATCAGGACAAATTGGATAACCAGAAAAACCAGAATGAAACCCATGGTCCCAAAGATGATCATGTTGCCCAAAGTCCTCAGTTCTATCAGAAAAGGATTGCGGCTGTAAAAAACCAACCAGGCAATCGTAACATCGTACCAACTGTTGATCGGGTGAATCACTTTGGTATTGTATTGGCTTACCTCCGCATCCGGCACCTTGGGTGGAGTCATACTAATGCGAATGTCATAACCAAGAGACTTGGCAAGTTCGGCCAAATAGCGCGAGTCCCAGGCATGAGAAATCAGCATATAGCCAATAGGTGCTGTTTCCCGGCCGCTATCCGAGGTGGGATGGATGGTTGCGATGGAATTTGCCAGGATCAGGTTTCCCAGCCGGGAATGATAATACAGCTTTTTTCGAACCGCCAGAGAATCCAGAATTTCTGAATCAATTACAAACTCCTCCAAACCCATTATTCCTTCAGTATGGCCGGAATACAATAGCTTATTCTTATTGTCGTAAACCTGCACTAACGAATAGGAAAAGGAAGTTAACAAGGGAAGCAGATTTTTTTCCGCCCATCGGGTGTTATGTGTTTTCACAAAGTTGGCGGTATCATCCCAAATGCTGTAATCGTCCAGTAAGGCCAATTGATTATCTGCTTTCAGTTTGAATACAGTTTCGATGCTCCCTTTACGCTGGCTAAGGTCAGATTCTCCATAAAGCCGCATCTCCTCCCGTTTTATGTGAAAAAACAGATAGAAGAAACCACCAAAGCCTGTGGCTATCACCAAAAACAAAGCCAAAAGACGTTGGCTTATGCGCATGCTATGCCAAACTCCTGAGGTGCTTATGCTGTTTCGCCACCAAAGTGATGAAACGGCAAAACTTTAAACTCTGCAATTCCATTATAAATACAGCAATTCGAGGTTTTAAGGGTTCAGGAGTATCCAAGGACACTTAGAAACTCCTGAACCCATCGATTTAATTCCCTGCGGCTTTCTTAAAACGCTCCAAGGCATTATCAACAATTTCCGCTTTGATGGTAATCACCAATTCACGTTCTTTCTTCTCCAAGGTATTGTAGCCGGCTAGATAACGTATCCCGAAAACCCACCAAGGTAAGTCTTTTAGGAAGGGTATGCCATTGCGCACCCGGGTTTCGTCTGTGTCAAATAGGCCGCCGATTACAGTTTCTTCATTGTTGTATAAATATACTTCAGTATTGGATTTGCTTTTAGTGATAATGGTAGAAACGGCACTTGGCACCCCGCTTGAGCGTTCGATATTCAGTTTTAGGTGAATCACCTCCACCCCATCTACCTCTACCACGGTTGGCGCAACGTCCAGAATGACACCTGTAGCAAAGAAGGCATCTGTAGTATTTCCGGCTTCATCAGCAGTTTTTATGGAAATATCCTGGCCAACCTGAATGTAACCTCTTTTCCCGGAAGATACCAAAATATTCGGCTGGGCAAGGATGTTGCCTTTTTGATTCATCTCCATGGCTTTTATCAGCGTGTTCACATTCACTTGATAGCGTCCCACCTCGGTAGATCCGCTTCCCGAAAGATTCATCAGAGATGATAACTGAGACGCTCCGGCAAATCCAGCATTGATGGTTACTTCACCATTTACCACAGTAGACCAGTCTATCCCCAAAGACTTCAAATAGCTTCTATCAGCCAACATTGCAACTGCTTTTATGCGCACTTGTTTATCCTTTGCTTCCACAACCATCGGAACCGGAGGAGCTTCCGCATTTTTGGGAGGTTCCGGGATGTTTTCCACAGCTATGTAGCCAGGATATTCGTTGATAATCAAACGGTTTTGCAATACGATAAGATCCAAGGCACGGGTCCAGGGAAGGTTATTGATGGGGATATTGATGGGACCGTTATAATTGGACAGATTCATCAGCTTTTTTTTCTTCTCCTGCAGAGAGAAGGTTTCCAGGATTTGCAGAGCATCGTTAATCTGAAGTTCTGAGCCGATACTAACGTTGTATACCTGTCCTTTGGGGTTCTGTGCCTGTAATGAGCATAACCAGATCAAGGCGATAAATGCCGCAACAAACAGTGTGTATTTCATATTAACCTCATTTTTTAGGTGTCATAAACAGCGTAAACTCTTCGGGAACGCCGTATTTAAACAGCTTGAAAACAACTTTTCCCTGTTTTGCATCTATTAAATCGAGATAGCCAAAAGCCACTTTCTCTTTCAGATTCAGTATCTTGATCACACCCTGATCATCACGCAGGAATACTTGGTTTTCGCCTATTCCGATCAAGCTGCATTGCTCCACGCGCACCAAATTTGGGTCGATATCTTCGTCCGTAAGCGGAGTATCGAAAACCCTTGATTTGAAAAGCTGGTAAAAATATCCTGAAGGGAGCTTGTCTTTGGGTTTAATCTCAGAGATATCCAACCCGCCTTCATTCACATGAGTTCGCAACACCAGAGAAAAAGAAACGGTATCGCTGTTGGCTGCGCCATCCGAGCCTATGGCCAATTCCTCGATGGTTATCACCGCTCTTTGATATTCGATGTTCTTTGTGAATTCGACCACGTCACGGTAGTTCGAACGGCCAGACACGACATATTCGTTCCAGGTAGTTTCCTTTTTACCTTTGTCGGACATGGCAAAATCGAAGATTACATTTCTGTCCATCCAACCCAGCATCCGCAAGAGATAGCGGTAGGTGGTAGTGGGATTGTCGGAAGCCAATAGAATCTTACTTTGTTCAGCCGTCATGGCTTTGCGGGTTTCATACTCCCAGCGTAGCGAATCGATATTGCTTATCTGGTTTTCCAAAACAGAGATTTTCTTCTCAGTATCTTTGTTTACTGCGATGAGAGCAGAGGTTTTTTTATTCAGATTCCGAAACAAGGAGTAGCTGCCGGCCGCAAGGAGCACCAGCAATGCTGATAATACTATGGTATTCCTTCTGGTGTTGGTCATTTCTTCACTCCTTTGCCGATCAGAGCCAGGTCTGCATTTACCTGCTTCATCAACGCATGCCTTCCGTAGTCGTTTTTCAGGAGGTCGTAGCTTTCCTTATACCGGCCGTAACCGGAGGCATAATCCAGACGCGCTTTCAATAAAACCGCATAGGGATGATAGCGGTCTGAGGCTCGAATCATTGGTTCCAAGTGTTTGTGAGCCAAACCGTATTCTTTATCCAGATACAATCGATAACACAGCCACCAACGGACTACCGGAGCTAATTCGCTCCCCTTATATCGGGATATGAACTGAACTCCTGCGTCACGATAGTCCCAGCTGTTTTCCCGGTTTGAGGCAGCCACAAAACTTCTATAAGCTTTAATATCATCAGCATCCCCCTTGGTAAGTTCCTCCTGCGGATTAGGACAGCTTTCCTGAGGCAGAGGCGGCAGGATCACATTTCCCTTTTTATCGGTTTGGGGAGCATTGGCCTTGGCGGCGGGGGCCAGCAGTTTCAAAGGTGAAAGAGAAGCAGCTTGACCTACAGACGCATCTTCCAGGGCAGCAGCCTCTCCAAAGTTCATCTTCATGCTGCGAAGTTGTTCCAGGTCTTTATCTATCTCAGAATTCCAATCCACCTTTGGCAGGTCGGAGTTTAGCTCAAAAGCCCAAACGTTGTTCCCCCTGATCAGATTATGCACCACTTTGCGGATTTGTGAATTCGGTAAAGCTTCGGAAATGCCAATTACATTTGCCCGCCTTGTGGTTAGCCCATTAAAGGTCAGGCGTTCCTTATCCACTTTCAGATTTTGCAACCAACTGGTTGCTTTCCCTGCCAGACTGCGGTTCAGAATGTTAAGAACCTCGCTCCAGGGGTTTTTGTTTTCCAAAACCGTCTTCAGAACTTCAATGTTTTTCTCCTGATTATCCAGGTCTTCTCTGATTTTCTGAATCTCAGCAGCCTCTTTACGCCGCTGCATTAGAGTGAAATCCAAATCTCGCTGCCGGCTCTTTTCTTCTCGATAGACCTGGTTGGTTTTGAGTATGGAAACAGTAGCCCAAAACGTAACAACGAAGATCATGAATAACACTATAAACCCATGCCAGGCAATCTTGAATACTTTCTGACCCTCCATGATTCGTGAAGGGAGAAAGTTGCTCTGAGTCCATCGTGGATCATCCTGACTCAGGGCTTTGCAAGCCAGGGCAACGGGAATTGCATATTGGGCCAAATAATACGAGTCGTATAGCCCCACCTTGTCATTGGGCACCGATAGTTCTTCAAAAGATAACATTTCCACTGTGGAACTGGCATATTGACCATGCAGATACAAAGCCAGTTCGGAATTGGCTAGTTCTCCGCAGAGGACTATTCTTTCGGGATCGCGCTCGTTGGCATTATCCAGGGCAAGAGACAGCTTGGAATAGATCACATCCGGATCCGGCTCACGTTGTGTGATTTGCAAAGTTAGGGTGTTTACCCAGACGCCACTCTCAAATATGAAGGCCTTGCGGTATTCCTGTCCCAAATGGATGAGCATGGTTCTCTGTTCGTTGTTTAAATAATTAATCCGGAAGTAATCGGTTAAAACCAGATCATTTGAATCCGCAAGTTGAAAAAAGAGCTGCAAGCGGTTCTTTTTCCGGTAATCCTGGATCATTTCGAGTAGTAGATTTGTTCCCTTATGAATCCAAGTCTGGCTGGTGTTTCCGATTTTTACTAACGAACTCTGCCATTCGCCCAGCTTATATTCGTCTGGAGTAAGCAAGTTCCTAGCATAACGCTTGATAGCACGATTATTGGCCAGAGGTTCATTCGCTTTTATGAGATACTCATCATTGCAGTTCAGAGCAATTATCCCACCTTTCAAATCAACACTGGTCAACATGGCATCCCAGGGACTCAGCTTCAGATCATTGGTAAATTCCTCTTCCAGCTCATCAAGTTTGATTTTGTCGGAACCACCAGCACTGTCGTCCCAGGTGCTTTTCTCATATTCCTGAAGCGCTACAGGCATTTCCTGGGCATGATACAACGCCTGGTCAAGCTCTACTCTGTCTATCCCCTGTAATAGAAGTTGGCCCTTGTCTTTCATCAGCTGGACAAGTCTTATAGTGTGTCCATCCTCGAAAAATCCGAATGCCAGTTTGGAGTGTTTACTCATATCTTTTTCACCTTTTTTGGGTGTTCAGCTTCACTTAAGACATGGAGAGAAGCTGTAGCATGCGTTTCTTATTATTCGCGTAATTCATGGCAGTTTTATTGGTGATTACGCCTTTTTTATATAGATCGTGTAAATCCTGTTCCAAGGTGCACATGCCGTAGCGTCGGCCCTCCACCATCATTTGGTAGATTTCGCCGATGTTTTTGTTTCGGATGGCAGCCTGAACACTGGCATCCACAGAGAGAATTTCCTTGGCCAGCACAAGTTTTCCGTCCACGGTGGGAACCAGCTTCTGGCTCATGGTTACACTTAGCACGTCGGCCAGACGGTTTCGAATACGTTCCTGTTCTTCAGGGGGAAACTCGGCCACTATCCTATGGATGCTATCTATGGCCGAACTGGTATGCAATGTGGTGAAAGCCTTATGTCCGCTGTCGGTGATCTCCAGAACCGTGGCGATCGTGCGGGGATCGCGCATTTCTCCCACGATGATTATGTCCGGGTCTTGCCTGAGTGCTTCAATTGCACCATGTTCGAAGGACATCACATCTACTCCCACTTCACGGTGGCGAACCAGACTTAATTTGGATTTGTGCACGTGCTCTATTGGGTGGCCAATGATCACTATGTGAGCGTTATTATCCCGGTTATTCATATCGATAATGGCATCCAATGTAGTGGATTTGCCACTGCCGGTAATTCCTGTGATCAGTACCAGGCCGATCTTTTCTGTTTTCAGGTTCATCCGGTCGGCAATCGGCCGGGGAATTCCCAGGCCTTCCATTGTATATATCTTATCGTTTATGCGGCGAAAATTTGCAGCTACATAGGACCTGTCGAAATATGCCGTACCTCTGAAACGTGCCTGTTCACCATCCACGTCGAAGGCCAGTGAGAAGTCCAGACTCTTCTTCTCTACCAGGGTTTGCTTTTGCTTGGGGCTTAACCAACTAAGGATGATGCTGGCAGTCTCCAGATGGCTGTATTCGCCAAGCTCTTTTTGAGGTTTTTTGTTGCCATAAACGCGCATCCAAACCCAGTTGTTACTTCCAGGAGCTCCAAAATCGATATCCGAAGCTTTGAGTTCGCGTGTTTTCAACAACCAGCCATGCAGAGTTTCCTTGGCTTCCTGGGCGGCTTGTGGGTTGTCCTGTAGCCACTTGTCCAAAAAGCCAAGCAGTTCAGAGCCAAAGTAGATGTCCGGAACCAGGCTTTTTAGATTTTCACCAAAACTGAGCGGCATCGCTATACTCCCTGCCGGTCCGAATTAAAGCCGCTGTAAAGCCCGATCTTAAAGATAGAACGCCGCCACTTCATATACATGCATTGGATCAGATTGATCATATAGCGCTTGGTGAGCGTCTCATCATTATAAGTAAAGAATTCCATTATCTTTCGCCGCTGAAAATGCCTGAGTTGAACCTCACTTTGGGCCTTCAGAACCGTAAAACTGGAGGAGGGATTGATGAATGTTTCTTCACCCCAGATATCACCTTCCTTCAGGGTTTCCACCACGGCTTTGTTGTGATATACGTTCAGCTTTCCGCTTTCTACAAACACCAATGAACCCTTATCCTCGCCCAAGGGTATCGTGTCACCATAACTGTAAGTTTGCACCACACCCAGGTTTTTAAAATCCCGGGTTTGCTCGCTCGTAAAACCTCGCAGCAAAAGGAGCTCACTTTGTTTCTCAGGAGCGGTTTGAGCCGTATCGTTTAACTGAGCGGAGCTTTCAGCCAGATCGGAAGAATGTTTCAAGCCTGATTCCACCACCTTCAGTAGCTCTTCGGCTTGGATAGGCTTGGTCAGATAGTGATACGCGCCTGTGCGGATAGCCTTGATCGCCACATCTATGCTGGAATAGCCAGTTGTTACGATTATCACGGCCAAAGGTTGAATCTCCTTCAGCTTGGCGATCAGCTCGAGTCCCCCCAGCCTGGGCATGTAAACGTCGATGATGTAAAGGTCAAATTGTTCGAAAGCCACCTTATCCAGCGCATCCACGCCGTCCACCGCTACCGTCACTTTATAGCCGGTTTCCTGTAAAAACTCACTGATTATTTCGCGGATGTTTTGTTCATCATCCACTACCATTATCTTATGGCTCACTGCTCCTCCTTCTTGTCTGGGGATATGCAGTTCGGAGTAGGTTCCTGCTTGGCTGCCGCCAGAACTTGCATGGCATCCTCAGGCTTTTGCTGCCGGGCTTTCAGCATCACCGGATGACGTTTCAGGGCTTGCAGACGTTGCAAGATAAGGCTTATCTTATTCACCGCCTCAGTTATTTCGTTGTTGCTCTTCTGCAATCCCTCAATCTGCAATTCGTTTCCATAGCGCTTCACTCGTCCAAGCGAAAGCGTTATTACGCAGAGGGGAGTATTTATGTCATGATCCATATGTGCCACATCTTTTAGAACCGGAACCAGATCTTCCCAAGCTTTGCCAGTTTCTTCCAGAACTGCCTGCTTCTCTTTTAGTTCTTGGAGTTCTTTCTGGAGGTTCTTCTGAAGATTCAATTGATCCGAAAGATAGCTTGAGATCATAGCAACGCCACAGAACAGCCCCGTGTAAGAAAGCACATAAACTGTAGAGCCCGCAATATCGAGCTTGGAAGCTTGAGAAGGCTCCAGGATGCCATTTTGATACAATAGAATCAGCACCATCAAGCTCAGCGAACCCACCAGTCCAGCCAGAAGTCCGCCATTATGCGGAATGGTGAGTGAAGCGGTGATCACTCCGATCAGATACACCCAAACAAAGAAGCTGCTTAGCCCTCCCGTGAGGTGCACTACGATGGTGGCAAATACAATGTCCAAAATCACCTGAAACAGGGTCACCCATTGTTTATGAGCATAGGCCTGGATCTGGAAAAGCAGATTGAGCGCTACTATCCCGCCGAACACAC
>CAZGWB010000064.1:0-15711 GCA_964529335.1 uncultured Candidatus Cloacimonas sp. | reverse complement strand
TAGTTAATAGTTAATAGTTAATAGTTAATAGTTAATAGTTAATAGTTAATAGTTAGTTGAGATGGGTTTGGAGATCGAAAACTGGACTAAAGAAAGCATAGGCCTCCATAACAGACCTTGTTTCACTTTTCCACCATTTCCCCACCTAACAACTTTAGTAATTCACCTCCGTCAAGATGACGGAGCCACCTCACCTCCGTCAAGATGACAGAGCCACTTCACCACTTTAGTAATTCACCTCCGTCGAGACGATGGAGCTACCCCTGATCACTATATCATACCGGAGTCATACCGGATGAGCATGCGGTATGACTCCGGTATGATAGCGGTAAAACTCCAGAAAATAAGGGAAATGGCATGAAATTTGCATATAGTAACAAACACAGGGGAAATAATAAGCAATACTTGCCACAGGCTTAGCCAGTTTCCATAGCTATGCCCGGCAAAGGAGTAACTCAAATGAGCAGTTTCGTCTTTTTGCAGCCAGGATACCTTGAAAAATGGATGCTTGTCCTTTTGTGTTTTGTTTTGCCCTGTTTCGGAACATGGGCTGTTTTCACTCAACTTTCCAATGTCTTGCCTGCTTTGTCCGATGGCTGGTATTCATTTGCCGATTATGACAATGATGGCGACCAGGATGTTTTCACCACTGGCAGATTCATTGAAAATGATGAATATCACAACACCTGTATGTTGTATAAGAATATGGGTAACTGGGTTTTCCAGGATTCCGGGATCAGGTTTGGCAGTTTTAATTATGGCCAGGCCGCCTGGGGTGACATAAACAACGATGGTTGGCTGGATATTGCCGTTAGCGGGCGTCAAACGCCAGCCGGTTATGCCGATACGACCATGGTTTACCTGAACTATCAGGGTGAGAATTTCATCCCGATGCCCCAGTTGCTGGCCGGAACCTTCACCAGCAATCAAGCCTGGGCTGATCTGGATAACGACTTTGATCAGGACTTACTGATGATTGGCATGGGCGGCAATTCGGGTGGGTCTGCCGATACCTGCATCTATTACAACGATGGTTCTGGCAACCTGATTTATGATAATGCCTATGCGCTGATGAATATTGGGGGTTTTCACCTCGCTTATCTGGATGTGCAGGATGCAGATAAAAATGGCTGGCTGGACATCGCACTCAGCGGAACCAAGTGGAGCGGGACCGGATCACCCTTTAGCGTGGCCTATCTGCGGGTTCCCAGTGGAGGATACCATGATATATTCGAAACCTATCCTGGGGGTGGAGCTGGAATCAAGTGGTTCGATAGCGACATGGATGGCGATCTCGATCTGGCCGTAAGCGGAAATGCATACCCAACGGGGCTAGACTTTACTTCCCTTTATCAGAATGTTGGTTTTCCGGTCTTTGAACCGGTGACCTCGGGTTTGCCGGCAGCAGAAAATGGCGACATTGCCGTGGCAGACTATGATAATGACGGAGATAACGACCTGGTTCTTAGCTCCGGATACTCTGATTATAACGATTGGACAAAGCTCCTGGATAATGACGGAACAGGCGTATTCAGCGAATCTCCCTGGCTCTTCGAGGGTTCTTATATTAACCGCATCCATTGGGTTGATATTGATAACGACAATGACCTCGATCTGGTTTACAACGGAGGACGGATCAGCGTTCACAGGTATTTTTACAGAAATGATACTCTGAATGGGAACACCGCTCCCACTCCGCCTCAACTAAGCTATAGCGAAACAGCGGGATTCATAATCCAAAACGCGGCAGACAATGAAACCCCGGCAAACTGCCTGAGTTTTGATCTGCGGATCGGAACCACACCTGGCGGGACAGAGATCATGCACCCGGCTGCGGATTTGCAAACAGGTTACCGCAGAATCAGCGCACCCGGCAGAAGCAGTTTTAACGGCTACAGATTGCCAAATGGAACTTACTACGCAGCCGCTCAGGCCATCGATGGAGCTTTTCGGGGTTCGGTTTGGAGCGATGAGATCACCATTCAGATCGGAGTGGAGAATTCAGATCTGGTCGGCCAGGTTCCTGCATTGCAGTTGTCTGCCAGTCCCAATCCTGCTTCTGAAAATGTGAAGATAGGCTTTGCTCTGCCTGCGGCTTCTCAAATCAAACTAAATCTGTATAACCTGAAAGGACAATTGGTAGCTGCACTTTCGGATGAACCCTGCCAAAAAGGCGAGCAAAGCATTACATGGAACCTGTGTGGCAAAAATGGCCGTAAACTGGCAGCGGGGGTTTATCTGCTAAGGTTGGAAAGCTGCGGACAGTCAACCATCCGCAAGCTGGCAATCGTTAATTGATAATTGGCGTTGGAGTCAGATTCCCTTGGCCACCAGAATTTCCCAGGGTTTTTTCAGGGTATAGCTCATCACTTCACGGGTTTTGCCTTCCAAACCCGCGGGAATCACAGACTCATAGTCGCTCAATACCAGATAGGTCGTGAAGGGAGTGTTGCAGGCCTGTGCCGCTGACTCGATGGTTCTAATCCCTTGTTGCAACAGGGCAACAGTGGTGTCCTCCATCAGGTTTGTATTACAGATAAATTCAGTTATCTGCAGTTTGGAAGCATATTCCAGGCTTTGTTTCATGATCAGGATTTCTTCGGAGGTGGTGGTGAACGGCCTTAGCGTATTCACAACAAAGCGCATCTGATAGCCACGTCTGGTGATCGGTTCCACAAAGCGTCCCAGCGCTCTGCAGCCTGCAGGATCACCTCCCACGTCAAGGATAACGGTTTTAGTCAGGTTTTCAATCGCGCCTTTGATTCTGGGAGAGATCATGGGTAGATCGGCATGCTTGAATTCGCCGTCCGGAGCTATTACTTCGATGCCAAATCCGGCAAATTCTTCACGCACGTCCCGTGAACGGAAATAGGGGTTTACCACGTCCAGATCGGCCAAAACCACGCTGTGCCCCAAATCGTTCAAACTGCGCGCCAGATGGATGGAATATTCGCTTTTCCCGCTTCCATAAGCTCCGATTACAATATATAGTTCAGGTTTCATGTTCTTCCTTTATTTGGTTGTTAGATGCACTTGGCATGTCAGTAGAGTTGATTTTTTTAACACAGAGGAAAGCAGAGCTCCGCTTTTCTCTGTGTTGAAATATGATTATATGCATCTTTCCATGCTGAATAAAAACCGTATCCCGTTCATCCAAGCAGTCCATCATTGGGCTTTATAACCAGTTCATGGAACATGGTATCATAATCATGGAAAAACCTGTCTGCAATCTGCTTGATTTGCTCATGCTGATCCAGGCTGTCTACATCGTAAATGGCAAAAACCGTCATCCCGGCTGCTTTTCCGGCCTGAACACCGGTAAGCGTATCTTCGATTACCAGGCAGTTCTCTGGCTCTAATTGCAATCGCTGGGCGGCCAAGAGATAAATATCCGGAAAAGGTTTACCCTTCAGGTGCTCATCTCCCGTCACCGCTGTCTTGAAATAGTGCCAGATCTCGTTATGCTTCAATGATTTTTCCGCCAATTCGAAGGAGTTGCTGGTTCCCAGCCCGATGATCATTCCCTTTTTGTGCAGTTCTTCGATCAGGCGTTTTACTCCCTGTTTCAGGGGTATGTCGCTTTCATAATGATGGCTTACCATGTCCGTCCATTCTTGCATGATGGATTGGGGACTATCCGGCAAGGCAAAGCGGTCCTTGAAATAAGTGGCGGT
Organism: uncultured Candidatus Cloacimonas sp.; assembly: GCA_964529335.1. GTDB lineage: Bacteria > Cloacimonadota > Cloacimonadia > Cloacimonadales > Cloacimonadaceae > Cloacimonas. Next base: position 12,037 of record CAZGWB010000064.1, on the reverse strand, counting down.
TTGGATGAAGCTGTTGCCATGGGGAAGATGGTCAAAGAGGTCTTTGGGCACTTCTATGCCGCGTTTGTTCAGGAATTCGGTGTCCACCCTGCGCCATAATTGCATGGAGTCGATCAAGGTGCCATCCAGGTCGAAGATGATTGCTTTAATACTATTCATAAATGATTGGAGCGGGAAACGGGGCTCGAACCCGCGACCTCAACCTTGGCAAGGTTGCGCTCTACCAACTGAGCTATTCCCGCATAATAAACTGTATGAAGAGTCAATTCTCCGATGGCGGCCATTTTGTCAATCAAAATGTATCCGCTTCGCTAAAAACCTCAGCAGTAAAGCGATACAGACGGCTTTGGGCATCCAGAAAGGAGGTGGGGGATAGCCCTGCCTTACGGCATACCTCTTTCAGGAAAGTGGCTGCATTCCAGCCCCATTCAATCGCCACTTGAGGTAAAAGCAATCCGCTGCCGTAAGGATGCTCGATAAACAGCCCATCCCTGCCGATTACCGGTTCTTCACCCGGTTTCATCAGGATTAGCTCACTTAAAACTGATATCTCGATGCAGAGCTTGTCCACTTCGCTTTTGGTTACAGGGCTGAAGCGAGGATCGCGGAATGCTGCGGCCTGTGCCATTTCCACGATGCTTTGGGCGATGGGTTTATAGCCTTTTATGTAGCCAATGCAGCCACGAAGGTTTTCGGCGATATGCAAACTGACGAATAGACCGTGTTTCTCGTCGAAAGCAGGATCTTTAGGCAGCTCCAGCTTAAGCGGTTCCAAACGAGCTAAGATGGAGCTTCTGGCCAGATTGAGTAAGCTTTTCTTCTGTTCTGGGCTGAACATGGGATTCTCCTACACAAAAAGCTTGGCAGCCAGGTAACCAACTACCTGAGAGTTGTTTCCGGAGACCTTACCTGAATGAGTGTATTGAACCACTCTCAGGGCAGCATTGCTGAAATGCCTGGCAAAATAAAGCAGAGTAAGGATACCACCTATTCCGCAAGCTTCACAGCGGTCATTTATCGCTGCTTGCCACAGAGCTTCGGGATCCAGCGCTTTTACGGCTTCCAGCAGGACGCCGTCCAGGCTTTCGGCTTTGCTGGAGCTGTGATAGTGGGAAAGATCGGTGGAGCAAAGCAATATAATCCTGGAGGTGGATTTGAAGATCAGGTCGTATAGCTGTTCCGCAAGGCGTTGGGCAACCTGGGGAATCTGATTGCCGATCATGATTGGCAAGATCTTGGCATGCGGGAAAAAGTAAGAGATCAAAGGCAGTTGGATCTCCATGGAATGCTCGTTCTGGTGGTAAGAAAGTGAAATCTCCTGATCCGCAGCCGGCGACAGCTTGTTATACAGCTCTGTATCCAGTTTCAGGCTGCCCATGGGATTCAGATACTCCGTATAGGGAGACAGGCTGTAGTCAAAATGGATTCCCTGATGACTTGGATGCAGAATGATAAAGGTGTCAACCACTTCATTGGAAATGCTGTTCAGTCCCCAGGCAGCACATTTTCCTGAATACATGTATCCTGCATGCGGCAAAATCAAACCAAGGTTTCTTTCCTTGTTCACGGGAGGCACTGCATCCAGCAGCCATTGTTCTATCTGTTTGCGGATCTGGTCTGCAAAGCGTGGGTAAAAGGTTCCGGCGTGCATGGGATTGCGGATCATGGCTGGTCTCCTTCTGTGTTAATCGGCAGAAATAGCAGATGGGTACCTGTGTTTTTATCTTCTTTGCTCAGTTTGGCGTTTTGCCAATCGGAACTATAAACAGGTGTGATAACCGCAACTTTCAATTTTGGTTTGGCAGCTTTCACACGGCTTACGGTTCCCAGAAAACTACGGCTGTGAAAATCGCCGTTAAAGTGTATGATGCGCGCTTCCGGCTTCAGGTTAAACGCCTGAACGATGCTTTCGGCCATGGCATCGTCCTTTAGGCATTGCGCCTGATACAGCAGTTCGAGATCAGCTTCCATGCCATGACCATCCATGCCTTGCATCATGGCATAAAAGGCTTTTTTGTAATCTCCTTCGGGATAGGTGTGCAGGGCGGGGAGCCATTTTTGTTCGCTTTCATCCAGTTGTTCTCGAAAGCCAAGCCCTTGACGCACCAATTGACCTGCCAAACGGCGAGGCACATTGGCAGCGATGGCGCTTAGTTTATGCGCTTTGGCGTATTCAATCAACGGTTTGTAGTCGCTTTCATAATTGCCCCAGGGACGGCTGTTGGCCAGGAAGTCCGCTTCGCTTTTCCAGCCTTCGATGTAGGCATCCAGTTCACTTTGCACATCTCGTTCAAACATCTCAAAGGACAATACCAATTCCCGCTTCTTATCCAGCAAGGGCAGAATATCCCTTTGCAGAGCGTGTATTGTGGCATTGTCATGAAATTCGCCAAAGAAGATCAGGTCATATTTGCCAAGGTCTTTGGCCAGGGCTTCCAGGCTGAGGGTTTTGCCGTTTTTGGCCTTCAAAATGCGGTAATCAGAGGCCATAGCCACTCCCAGGCCAAAACAGATAACTAAGATCAGGATTATTTGCTTCATGTTTCATTCCTTATTTCTTCCAGCAGATAATCTAAGCGTGATTGGCTTTGATAGCCATACAGAAATTCCAGGAAGTTCTCTTTGACTTCGCTGGGAATCGCTGCTTTCAGCATAACCCGCTCAGCATATACAGCTTCGCAGCATTCACCTTTTAGCTCGCTTATCCTGTGCTTGATGATCTCCAGGATTTGATATTCACAGTTTAGGGTTATATATACAAGTTCTTTGGCTTCTATCAGTTCTGCAATTTGCACCGCGGTTTCCACAGCTTCGCCATAGGCTTCGATGAGGCCTTTTACGCCAAGTTTTACACCTCCATAATAGCGTGTAACCACGGCCAAAACATTGGTCAGCTCATGGCGTAAAAGCGCGTTCAGGATAGGTTTACCAGCCGTTCCACCAGGTTCTCCGGCATCGGAATAGTAGCTTGTTTCCTGTTTCAAGCCGCAGATATAGGCATAGCAATTGTGCGTGGCGTCGGCATAGCGCTGATTATGCTCGTTTAGCAACTGCCTGGCAATTTCGGGATTGGCGGCTGGATACAAAGTTGCGATGAAGCGGGAACGCAGGATCTTGATTTCTGTTTGAACGGTGTCGGTCAGGGTAAGCATCATTTCACCTTTGGTAAATCGTTCCAGCGGGTGGTATAGGCTGGAGAAAGCTTGGCGCGCCGCATTTGCCAGTCTTTCTTCAAACCGCTGCTGGCATAGAACAGCGTATCCTGACCGTATTTGCGGTTTAGTTTGTCAATGGTGTCCATCAGGTGTTTGCGTTTGTCATCCAGATAATTCACTTCCATAAAGTTCAGCGGCACATCCGCTTCGGACATTATATCGGCAAACATCACGCCTGCTTTTTTGTATTCAAAGCCTGGCAGATAGAGGTCATCCAAAAGCTCCAGCGCAATGCGGATCAAATCAGGAGTGTAAGCAGTTGGCGGGAATAGGGTTGTGCTTTTGGAATTATTATATTGCGGGCCTTCCTTGAAGCGGTTGGTGGAGAGAAACACCATCAGATAGCCGGCAACGCTTTTTTGTTTGCGCAGTTTTTCGGAAGCTCTGGTAATGTAGTTTGATACCGCTTCCTGCAATTCGGCCAAGTCTGACACCTGTTTGCCAAAAGAGCGTGAATTCACGATGCTTTTCTTGGCTGCGGGGGCTTCATCCATCACGATGCAGGAGTAGCCTCTGAGTTCCAGAACCGTTTTGTGGCCTACGCTGGTCATGTAGTGATCGATGAATTTGTCCGGTGCATCGCGAAGCTGCAAGGCAGTCTCGATCTTGTTCTGACGCAAAAACTTGTCATATTGACGGCCAACTCCCCAGATTTCCGCAACGGGGGTCCGAGCCAAAGCCTTTTCTATCCTTTCTTCATTCAGCAGGCAGAGGGAACCCTTGAAGGCGGGAACCTTTTTGGCAAAATGGTTGGCGATCTTGGCCAGGGTCTTGGTAGTGGAAATGCCAACCGATACAGGTATTCCCGTCCATTTAAAAACGGTTCGTTTAACCCTACGGCCAAATTCTTCCAGATCGCGGGTGCGAAAACCGTTTAAGCCCATAAAAGCCTCGTCGATACTGTAAATCTCGAGGTCGGGAGTGAACATGGAAAGCACTTCCATCACCCTGGCGCTCATGTCCCCATACAGGGCATAATTGCTGGATAGCAGGGTTCCACCGTGTTTTTTGATCAATGCTTCATACTTGAAGCCCGGTGCGCCCATCGGAATCTTCAGGTCTTTTATCTCCTGCGAGCGAGAAACCAAACAGCCGTCGTTATTTGATAAAACCGCTACCGGTTTGCCATGTAGGGCAGGATTGAACACGCGTTCACAGGATACGTAAAAATTGTTGCAATCCACCAAGGCAACAATGTTGTCTCTGCTCAGTCCTGTCGTGTTCATGGTTTCATTATCCTGTTTGGCATCTTTCTCATTCTGCTGGCTTTATTTATTGAGGGGGAGACGGAACATATCCCTTTGGGCAAACTCGGTAGCAAAGCCACATCTGTCAAGCTGAACCTGCGCAGCAGGCTAATGGGTAAAGAGAAATAGTTACAAGGATTTCACGGATTGAACGGATTAACACGGATTTGGTTTTGTGAGGTGCTTGTAGTTTATGAGTGTTACACATAGACAGGCGTTGAGTATGCTTAGGAAAATGACCGCTTTGAGGGGTTCAATAGTCTCAGCATTTATCTTAAGAAAGACCTATAATCCTCGCCTCAGCTTGTGGGTTTGGCTAAAATGGCATATAGGTGCTTGAATTGTCTAGGCATATTTGGCAGTATGCTGACAGAATTATCTTGACAAAACTGGCGGTAATTGTAAACAGGAATCAGAGGTAAGAATATGAAACTCTTCAAAAGAGAGCTGCTTAGCAAACTGGTGCCGGCCATGCAGAAAGCCGAAGCTATCTTCATCTTTGGGGCCAGGCAGTGTGGGAAAACCACTCTGCTAAGGCAATTGATGGCCGAACCCTCCTACCAGAATTCCATATATGTGGATATCGAATATCCACTGATGCTGGAAACTTTTTCCCGTGGCATAGAAGAGGTGTTGAGGTTCCTCAGATTGCAGCGCAAGGACAAGCACAGCAGGTGCTATGTATTCATCGATGAAGTTCAGTATATAAAGGATATGTCCCAAACCATCAAGTTGCTGGTGGATCACCACAGCGAGGAATTTAAACTGGTTATGACAGGATCATCTTCCGCTCTGATCAAATACCAGTTCAAAGAGTCCTTGGTGGGCCGTAAGATAGTTTTTGAGCTGTATCCTTTGTCATTCAAGGAATTCCTCAGTTTTAAACAACGGGATGACCTGGGCAGTGTTATATCCCTGGAAGCGGATAGCATCCCCTTGGCTTACATAATGCAATTGCAGGATTTAGTATCAGAATACTCGGTTTACGGTGCCTATCCCAAGGTGGTGCTATCCACCAATGCTGAGGAAAAACGAATGATTCTGGCTGACTTGCTGTCTTCCTATATCCTGAAGGACATCAAAGACCTGTTCAGGATTGAAAAGCCGGAAGCGCTGAATCATCTTTGCAGGTTGTTGGCGATTAACATTGGTAAGGAAAGCTCGTTGGCCGGTCTGTCAAACGAAGTGGGCTTGCATGCCCGCACTCTGAACGATTACCTGAGGATACTGGAAGAATGTTATGTAATCAGAAGGTTGCAGCCATATTATAGAAACTTGGCGACTGAACTTCGGAAAAGTCCCAAGTTCTATTTCTTTGATCCTGGAATCCGGAATGCACTGGTGGCAAACTTCCAGGATTTGGAGCAGCGAGGAGATAGAGGAGAGCTGTTGGAGCAATTTGTCCTGATCAACCTGATGAACCAGATTGACCCCTACTTTGGCAAAGTAACTTATTGGAAAACAAGAAACAAACAGGAAATTAACTTCATTGTGAGTAATATAAATCAGATTTATGCCCTCGAATGCAAGGTTTCGGGTGAGCGTTTTGTCCCCTTTACAGCCTTTCAAAACGCATATCCTGAGGCAGTTTGCCGGGTAGCCTGTCTCAAGGAGCCAAATCATATTCGGGGAGATAGATACGTTTGGCAGATTATGCTAAAGGAGCAATCTTAGAACGAAATGATTCCCTCTGCTTACTTGCTCGCCACCCGGAATCCACGCGGACTCCACCCGAAAGCCACGCGGATCAGATTCGGGAGGCTTCAGCGTGGGTATTGGGTGGTTGGGGAGAGGCGAGAAAGGAAGTATCAACTTCGGACGGACTTATTTTGAGCTTGACTGAAATTGGCTGCCAGGCGAAGCTGCATTTTCATGAAAAATCCACTAAGGAAGGATCGATGACCTTAGCCGATATAGTAAAGCTTCTGGATGCAGAAGTGCTTGGGGAAGAAACGGATCTGGAGTGCGAAGTGCCTTGTGCCTTTGCTTCAGATCTCATCTCAGACATCCTGATGTGTACCAAGGAACCTACCTTGCTGCTCACCGGGCTAACCAACAATCAAGTGATCAGGCTGTCGGACATGATTGACCTGATTGCCATCATATTTGTGCGGGGAAAGCGTCCTCTGGCCGATGTGATCGAAATGGCGCAGGAACGCAAACTTCCCATCCTGGCCACTAAAATGACTCTATTCCGTTCCAGCGGGATCCTCTACAATGCCGGGCTTAGAAGCTGTAAAATCTGAGATGGCGGAATACTGGAATATCGAACCCGGTTTTGAAACCCGGGTAAAAGAATTCTATGACCATCCTCAGGAAGCTGAAGTTACCCTCGAGTTTGTGATTCCCGAAAAGGATTTTAACGCTGCCGGCAAAGGTTCGTCGGAAGTGAAGAACCTGCTAAAAAGGCTGGGGGTTGATTCAGAAATTCTGCGTCGCATAGCGGTAGCCAGCTATGAAGCTGAGATCAACGTAGCCGCTCACTCGGTGGGCGGAAAAATGCTAAGCAGCATCTACGACGAAGTGATCCACATCCGTTTTCTGGACAATGGCCCCGGCATCGCCGATATCGAACAGGCGATGGTTCCCGGCTTTTCCACGGCCGATGACTTGGTGCGTGAGTTTGGTTTTGGTGCTGGGCTTGGCCTGCCCAATATCCAAAAGAATAGCGATGCCTTACATATTGTTTCAGCAGCCGGACAACCGACCCTGGTGGAGTTTTTGGTATTTTTCTAAGATAAAAAAGCTATGAGTGATTCTAAATACTTTCATGCCATCCGCATTCTGGAAGACAACTGCACAGGCTGCACTGCCTGCGTGAGGGTTTGCCCAACTGAAGCGATCAGAGTGCGCGACCGTAAAGCCTACATAGACCCTAATCGCTGTGTGGACTGCGGAAATTGCGTTACGGTCTGCCAATTTCATGCCATCATTCCCAGCAGCGACCCTCTTGATATTATAAACAGATTCAAGTATAAAGTGGCGGTAATATCCTCCAGTTTCTTTGGTCAGTTCACTGAGGACATCAGCTATGGTGTAGCCAAACAGGCCGTTTTGGAACTTGGGTTTGACGAAGTGGCTGAAGAAGCCATGGTAACCGAATTTATGATTGGGATGATCAGGGATTATATCCGTGCCAATCGCGAAAAACGCCCGATTCTGAGCAGCAATTGCCCTGCTGTGGTTCGTTTGATCCAAGTGAAGTTTCCTTCTCTGCTGCCGAACCTCTTTCATCAGGAAGCCCCGATGAGTATCTTGACGCGCTACTTGCGGGAAAAGATAGCAAAGGATAAGAAACTGGCCGATAACGAGATAGGAATCTTTCTGATCGTTCCCTGCGTAGCGCATGTTACCGCCGTTCATCAACCCGAAGGTGCCTATAAACATCTGCAGGATGGCGCTTTTTCCACAGGGATGATCTATGGCAAGGTGCGTGAGCTTGTAAAAAAACTGCAAAACGACCCGCAGAGCATCGAAACCTATCCCAAAGGCCTTACCTGGGCTCTTTCCGGCGTTCAGGCAGAACTGGTCGATTGCGACGACATTCGCGCTCTTTCAGTGAACGGCGTGGAAAACGTGATCGAGATTCTCTCCAGAGTCGAAGACCACTACCTCGACCAATACGACTACATTGTGCTGCGAACCTGTACCAATGGCTGCGTTGGCGGTTGTTTAAATGTAGAGAATCCCTTTGTGGCCATGAGCCGGATCAAGAAAATGATCAAAGAAGGCGAAGAACGCGAGATAAACGTGGATGACCTGCGTTTGCTATACGACAAAGGCGAATTTGCCGTGGTTCCGCTTACGCCCAGGCCGATCATGGAACTGGACAAGGACATCAAAAACGCCATAAAGAAGATGAAACAGATCAATGAATTTCTCACAATGCTGCCAGGGCTCAATTGCAGCGCTTGCGGCAGTCCCACCTGCTATGCTCTGGCAGAGGACATCGTGAACGGAAAAGCCTCCATAGACGACTGTGTGGTGCTGCTGAAGCGTCATAGCAAAGAGGATGATGAGTGAACTGGAGAAAAATAAACATAAGGATAGATGGATGATTTTACTGAGTGATTACTTGAAAGCGATAGAGGGAACCAACCATACCCCTGCCCTAAGACCAGACGAGGTGGAGCTTAACGGAGCTTATGTGTGCGACATGCTCAGCGACGTGATGGGTTCAGCCAAGCCAGGCCAGGCCTGGATCACGATCATGAAGCATTTGAATGTGATCGCCGTGGCTTCCATGACCGGTATTCCGGCCATTATCTTTGCCAAAGGGTCTGTCCCTGATAGCGCAGTGATCGATAAAGCAATAGAAGAGAACATCGTGCTGGTTTCCAGCCTGAAATCCAGCTTCGAGCTTGCCGGGATTTTGTATCAGTTACTTCGGGGATAAAGCCTGACCGCGATGCGTTGGTGGAGAGCCGACCTGCACATCCATTCAGTTCTGTCGCCCTGTGGCGGACTGGAAATGGCACCACAGGCTCTGATGCAACGTCTGAAGGAATGCAAAATAGACTGGCTGGCCATTACGGATCATAACAGCATGGCAAACTGCCCGGCTTACGAGAAAGTTGCAAAACGAGAAGGGCTTAGCTTTACCTGGGGTGTAGAGATCCAGACTGCGGAAGAAATCCATGTTCTGGCTTATTTTGATGATTCCGAGGCGGCTAAAAACTTCGATAAAGAGCTCTACGAAAGTCTCTTGCCTTTGGACAACGACCCCGATTATTTCGGGGATCAAGTTATCATTGACGAAAATGAGAACATTTTAAGAGTGGAACAACGTGCCTTGATCAATTCCTCGCAGTGGGATTTAAGCACTGTGGTGGAAAGAGTTGAGTCCTTTGGTGGGCTTGCTTTGCCGGCGCATATCGATGCTCAGGCAAACAGCATCCTCAGCCAATTGGGATTCATTCCGGCTTTCCCGGCTTTTAGCCTGTATGGTATTACAGCCGGCCTGGATGTAGCCGAATGGACAGGCCAAAACCCGTTTTTTTCGGATAAAACCTTGCTGCGGGCTTCTGATGCCCATTACCTGGGTGACATTGGCAGCGGCTACAGCGAGCTTTATCTGGATAGCCCCTCAGTTTCGGAATTGCAGAAAGCAGCAGCGAAACTGGGTGGCCGTAATATAAGAATATAACAAAAAATATAGAATGCAAGGAGGAGTTTATGACTCCCGCCCCTCAGATGAACAATGAGCTGTATGGCAAACTGAAAGCCGTAATCGACGAAAAGAAAGCTCTTCGCAATCCCCTTATCGAAATCTTGCGTACTGCCCAGGAAATCTTTGGATATCTGCCTGTGGAAGTGCAGGAATTTATTGCAAACGAAATGGGCGTTCCAGCCAGCAAGGTTTACGGCGTGGTTACCTTTTACAACTTTTTCTCAATGACCCCTCGCGGCAAATATATGCTGAATGTATGCACCGGCACTGCCTGTTATGTGAAAGGTGCACCGCGTTTGATCCAAATGCTTTCCGACCACCTGGGCATCGGAATGGGCGAAACCACTGAAGACGGACTTTTTACGATGAGTGCAGTTCGCTGTGTGGGAGCATGTTCTTTGGCGCCGGTATTCGTAATCGGAGAAGACACCTTTGGCCGCATCGAGAACAAGGACAAAATAGCTCAAATCCTGAAGCGTTATAACTAAAGGTCAGTAATGCAAGATATCTCGTTGCATCTGCTGGATATCATCGAAAATTCCGTGCGCGCCGAAGCTAAAAACATCAAGGTGCGCGTAATCCGCAACGTTCAAAAAAACCGCTTGCGGATAATCGTGGAAGACGACGGAGTTGGGATGGATTCGCAGACTTTGGAAATGGCTCAAAACCCTTTCTATACTTCCAAGGAAGAAAGGGAAAAGAAAGTGGGGCTTGGCATTCCGCTATTCAAGCAGAATGCGGAAGCCACCAACGGTTGTTTCAAGATGGCCAGTGAACCCGGTTTTGGCACCGTGCTGACCGTGGATTTTCAATTGGATCATATCGACAGAATGCCTTTGGGCAATCTGAAAGACACGCTTTTGGGAGCCATTGTCGGCCATCCGGAAGTTGATTTTGACATAAACCTGATCACCCGGGAAAAAGGGCTGGAACAAAGCTTCCATTTTGATACAGCCGCAATAAAAGAAGAACTGGGCGACATACCCCTAACCTACCCCGATGTAATAGAATACATCGATCAATCATTATATGAAGGAATACAAAATACTAGTGTGGAGGATGTCTGATGAAAACACTCGCAGACCTCAAGAAAATCCGTGAAAAAGCTCAGGAAGAAATGAAGCTTCGCGGCGGAAACGTCCGTATCAAGATCGTGGTTGGGATGGGAACATCCGGAATCGCGATGGGCGCCCGCGAAGTGATGAAAACCTTCCTGGAAGAGATCGCAAACCGTAACCTTACCGATGTGCTGGTTACCCAAACCGGCGAAAAGGGCTTATCGTCCATGGAACCTGTGGTTGACCTCATCGAAGAGGGAAAACCGAAAGTAACCTACGGGAACATGACCCCGGAAAAGGTGAAAAAAGTAGTTGTAGAGCACATTGTGAATGGCCGTGTAGTCTCCGATTATGTAGTTGCCACCGGTAACTAAGAAAAGCGGAGGAGCCAAACATGTCTTTAAAACGAATTGACCTCCTGATCTGCTGTGGGTCTGGCTGCGTTAGCGCTGGAGCACTGAAGATCAAGGAACGCTTTCACGAGGTTTTGCAAGAAAAAGGCCTCGTCCACGAGATCAACATTATCGAAACCGGTTGTATGGGCCCCTGCGACTATGGCCCAGTGATGGTGATCTATCCGGAAGGTATTTTTTATAAGAAGGTTAGCCCCGAAGATGTGGAAGAGATTGTCTCTGAGCACTTCATAAAAGGCCGTCCCGTAACGCGTTTGATGCTGCAGGACGAAGAAGAAAAAACCTTCACTACTCAGAAGGAAGTGCCTTTCTACCAGAAGCAGGTGAAGGTTGCCCTGGCAAACTGCGGCTACATCGATCCTGAAAGCCTGGACGAGTACATCGCTACTGGCGGGTATGAGGCATTGGGGACGGTTCTTACCACCATGAAGCCGCAAGAAGCCATCGATGTAATCAAAAAATCCGGCCTGCGCGGTCGTGGTGGCGGAGGATTTCCCACTCACGTGAAATGGCAGATGGTGCATGACAACAAAGCAGATGAGAAATACATCATCTGCAACGCCGACGAGGGAGACCCTGGCGCATTCATGGACCGCAGCCTGCTGGAAGGCGACCCGCACCGCATCCTGGAAGGGATGATGATCGCAGCCTATGCGATCGGAGCTACTAATGGCTTCTTCTATATCCGGGCCGAATATCCTTTGGCCATCAAGCGCATCAGAATGGCCATTGCTCAGGCCAAAGAAGCAGGCCTGATGGGTAAGAATGTCTTTGGCAGCGACTTCTGTTTCGATGCCGAAGTTCGTACCGGAGCCGGAGCTTTTGTCTGCGGAGAAGAAATGGCGCTTATCCACTCCATCGAAGGCCAGCGCGGCAATCCTACTCCCAAACCTCCCTATCCTGCAGCGCAGGGTTTGTGGGGTAAGCCAACTGT
>CAZGWB010000063.1:0-16125 GCA_964529335.1 uncultured Candidatus Cloacimonas sp. | reverse complement strand
TGATCAGACTACGTAATCTGCTAACTGCGCGTAACATTGTTCCTCCTTGTTCCGCTTTCTATTGTAAGTAAAATGTCTTTCAGCAAAAAAGGCTTTTCCTTGATCCTTATCTGCTGATTCTCTGGAAAAGCCTTTTTTAGCTCTTCCTGGGGAAAATCGCTGTAAACCAAAACGCCGTAATCCAGTTCTGATGCCCTCAGGGTTTGCATGAATCCCTGGCTCTGTTCTGGATCGATGTCATAATCCAGGATCACCGCTTCCAATTCCTGCTGCCGGTTGGCCAGAAATTCTCTGGCTTCACTGAGCTGCGCAAAGAAACTGCCTTCTTTACGCATCAGCTTGAACAGCCGGCTTAGCGACAGGTTCAAGAATCGGTCATCGACAATTATCGCAACCATGCTTGTATCTCCTTATGCTTATTCTTATCCCAAGTTCCGTTCCAAACGGTTCAGCCCGGCGAAATATCTGCCAATGGCTTGCCTTGCAGTGAGTTGCGCTAAAGGCAACATGTCTCAGGCTAAGGCCACAACTGGATTGCCATCCATTTTGGACTATCCAAAACGGAAGTGGCCGTCATTACATCTCAAAGATATTACTGGACAAGCTACGCAACCGGGAAATTTTTGAACCGTGAGGTAGAAATGGATAAAATCGCCGAACTCAAAGAACGCTTTCAGGAAAGCAGCGACCAAAGAGAGAGAGCCAAATTGCTGATCGCTTTGGCCAGCGAAGCTTGGAGAGAAGGCAGTTATCAGGAAGGCAAGGTATTTGCCGAGGCTGCTTTTGAGCTTGGCCAGAGTATGGGCGATCCAGCTATCCAGGCTACGGCCTGCCATCTGTTGGGTACGATTTATGCATATCTGGATGCCTATGACCAAGCCCTGGATTATCTGATGCGGGCTCAACGCCTGAATGCTTCTCTGGGACTGAATGAGATGGAAGCAGAAGACTACAATAGCATGGGCGACATATTCATCAAGCTTTCGAACATATCCAAGGCCACAGAGTGTTTTGAACAGTCACTCCGGCTCTATCCGGATTATGAGCGCAGCGTAAACAATCTGGGCTACCTGCAGATGCTGAAAGGGAACTTGGGAGAAGCTCTCAGATACTATCGCCTGGCCGAGAGCATAGCTTCCCAAAAGCAGAATTTCCGCAGCCAGATTATCGCCAAGATAAACATCGCCGATTCCTTGGCCAAACAAAACCTTGGCTCAGATGCACGTAATGAGCTGTTTCAAGCAGAAGCACTTCTGAAAGAACATACCATTGATACGCACCTTGAGTTAAACTGCGCTTTGAAATTGAATCTTGCCACGATCAGCGAAACCGACAGTGCCATAAAGCTGCTCTTGGAAGTAAAACAGCTCTGCGAGCAGCACGGAATCAAAGACTATCTGCAGAAAGCATTGTATATCCTGGCTGAAAAATACGCCAGTCAACGCAGATGGCAAGAAGCATATCAATACATGCTGGAATACACTACTATCCACAACCAGTTGATCAATACAACCATCCTCCAGAAAGCCAGCAGTATCCAAAGCTTTTATGCAAAGGAAACTCGCGATCTGCTTACTCTGAATCTTACTGAAAAATCTGCCCGTCTGGCAACCCTGGGAATCTTATCCACTGGCATTACCCATGAATTGAATCAGCCTCTATCGGCCATCAGAATATCTGCGGAAAGCATTCTCTATTGGATAAAAAAAGAATCCATCGTCCTGCCGCTGAACTTTAACTTAGAACTAAACCACATTTTGGAAGGGATTAATCGGATCGAGGAATTCATAAAGCAAATCAGGCAGTTCTGGAATTCAGGCCGGAGCGGCGAAGTAAGCCAGATTAATCTGGAATCAATCCTGCAGAAATCACTATCTTTGGTTGCACGCCGGATGTTTGCCCAGGGGATTAAGCTGCAACAGGACAATTATGAGGAAGTTCCCAGCCTTGAGATGTCTGAAATACATCTCCAACAGATTATGATTAACCTGCTGAATCACCATATGTCTCTTTTGGAGGGGAGCAGAGAAAAAACCCGTATCTTAAGAGTGGAAATACTCAGCAAAAACGGAGTTCCCCACTTCAAGCTGCTGCAGAACGGCACCAAGATCACTCCGGAAATGATCAATCGCTTTTATAATCCTTTGAATAATTACGGCAATGCTGAAATGGACATGGCCATCGTTAAATACCTGTGCGACCATTACCACTTCCAGATGCAAGTGGCGGAAGATGATAACTTCTGGGGCATCTGCCTGATCTTGGGGAAAACCAGATGAAGATATTGCTGATCGATAGTGATTCCCTGTTCCTGAATTCGATGCACAATTTTATCTCTGTGCAGCTTGGACACCTCACTCGTAGTTGCCAAGATATGGAATCTGGTCTGGATCTGATCAAGGCCTTCAATCCGGATTTGATAATCTCTGAACTCATCATGCCCGGTCTGGACGGATTTGACCTCATGGAATATCTGCAACAACCTGCCTGTGAGAGTGATGCCGCGCTCATCGCCTTGTGTCATGACTGCGACGAAGAAGTTCAAATCAGCGCGCTGGAGAAAGGCGCAGCGGAAGTTCTGAGCAAACCCCTGCCCTTGGAGCTTTTGGCTATAAAGATAAAGCATACCTTGGAACGGGTGGTCGCCACCCGGGAACTTGCAGCCTTGAACAGCAGTTTTGAGCTGGAATTACGAAAACGGCTCAAAGCCCTGAGAGCAGAACTGAGCAATCCCGACCAGGATTCTATGGGAAACTCGGGACTTGGCGGGATCGGTGTGTTCAGCCAGAGTATGCGCCAGATAACTCAACTCTGTCTGAGAATTCACAAAGACCGTGACCTGCCTGTATTGATCACAGGAGAAACCGGAACCGGCAAAGAACTGCTGGCAAGATTGATCCACAATGGCGAATCTGCCAGCCAAGAACCTTTTATAACTCTGAATTGCTCTGCCATTCCCGCAACCCTTTTCGAAAGCGAGCTTTTTGGATACGAAAGAGGGGCATTCACCGGAAGCAACCGGGAAGGCAAGATCGGTAAGCTGGAAATGGCCAATGGCGGGACCCTCTTTCTGGATGAAATTGGGGATTTGCCTCTTGACTTGCAGCCAAAACTTCTGCGTGTGATTCAAGAACGTGAAATGTTCAGAGTAGCGGGAACCCGCAGCATCTCGCTGAATATCCGTTTTCTATTTGCCACTCACAAAGACCTGCAAAAAGAAGTGGAGGCCCGACGATTTCGGGAAGATCTATTCTACAGGATCACCACCGTCTTTATCAAAATCCCTCCCTTAAGGGAACGCAAGGAAGAAATCGTCCCCCTGGCTCAGTTATTCCTGAAACAAATCTCGGCAAAGAAGCACCTCCCTCTGAAATTTCTAAAGTCGGAAACCGCCAGGTTACTAACCGATAATCCCTGGCTTGGCAATGTCCGCGAGTTACTTTCTGCCATGGAGCGTGCATATCTGATTACAGATGAAGCGGAGATAGGGCCCGACTATTTCCCCTTTTTGTTGCCCAATGCACCGCTAAACCTGAGTGAGAGCCATCGACGTCAGTTCTTTTTGGAACTCCCCCCAGAAGGCAGTTCCTTGGCTGCCCTGGAACAAAGAATCGCAGCAAAAGCGCTGGTCCTGAATCGGAATAATAAAACGCAAACCGCAAGATATCTGGGGATTTCTTTAAACAGGCTGAAACGTATTCTTTCCAGAACTCCTTAGCTGAGTTTATCTAAAAGGACAATACATGGATATTACCGCCAATTTCAGCTTGACAGAATTCCCAAACAGAAAAATAGTAATATTAGGGAGAATCATATGATTGAAGTGATAAACGAGAAATGTGTCGGTTGCGGTGCCTGTATCCGTGCCTGCGCATATGATGCGATAAAAATTGAAGATAAACTTGCCATTATAGATGCCGATAAATGTGTCCTTTGCGGTGCCTGTGTGTCCGCATGTCCCTTTGAAGCTATCCTGCTGAGGAAAACCAGCTCCGAAACGATCAATAAAACCGATTACAACGGAATCTGGGTGTTTGCCGAGCAACGGGAAGGCAATATCGCGCCTGTTTCGTTCGAGCTGCTTGGCAAGGGCCGCGAACTGGCCGATGAAATGGAAGTGGAGCTTTCTGCAGTCCTGTTTGGCCACGAAGTGGAAGGCCTTGCTTCAGAATTGATCGCACACGGTGCTGATCAGGTAATCCTGGTGGACGACCCGGCCCTGAAGCATTTCAGAGACGAAAGATACAGCAAAGCTCTTACCGGCCTGGCTGATAAATATAAACCCTCCATCATTCTGGCAGGAGCCACAGTGATCGGACGCAGCTTCATACCACGGGTTGCCATCCATCTGCATACCGGGCTAACGGCAGATTGCACAGGTCTGGCGATCGATCCCGAAACCGGAAACCTGCAGCAAACCCGACCGGCTTTTGGCGGCAACATCATGGCTACCATCCTCACCGCCAATCACCGTCCCCAAATGGCAACCGTCCGCCATAAAGTAATGAATCCCTTACCCCGGGATGACAACCGCAGCGGCATAGTGATTCAGGAGCAGGTTAATTTTGACCTTGACGAAGACGAAACCCAGTGGCTGGGCTTTGAAAAAGAAAAAACCACTCTGGTTAATATCACCGAGGCAAATCTGATCGTGTCAGGCGGACGAGGACTGAAGGATGTAAAAAACTTCAGTTTGATCGAAGAGCTGGCTGAATCGTTGGATGGTGCGGTGGGAGCTTCCAGAGCGGCAGTAGATGCCGAGTGGATACCCTATTCACATCAGGTAGGGCAAACCGGCAAAACCGTAAAACCGAATATTTACATATCAATCGGCATCAGCGGCGCAATTCAACATCTGGCAGGAATGTCCAGTGCCGACTACATTATCGCTATTAACAAAGACCCCGACGCACCAATTTTTAAAGTGGCCGACCTGGGAATCGTAGGTGATTTATTTGAGATAGTTCCCAAACTAACCAAAAGGATAAAAGAACTAAGAGCATGAACATCAAGCCTTCGATCAGCGTTATCAGCCCTGATCGAGTGGAACAAGGAATTGATTTATTTCTTTCCGGGATTTTGGCGGATTCCGAGCAACTGCGGCATCAGCAGAAAGCTGCCGTAGCCTACGTTCCGCTGATCAATTCCCACGACCATTTGATCGGCAATTGGGTTCCCCGGGCCGGCGACAAGCGACCCTATCTAAATTCTCATATCTGGGTGGAAGATATGAAGAATTCTTTTGCTTACCACGAGCGTAACATCTTTTGGATAAACGACGGCAGTTTCCATCTCCATGAGCCAAGCTCGTTGCTATTGGCACAATTGGGAGCATACAAGAGCCTGTTTTCCGGCTGCGGCGTTGTGCAAGATCATGCCCCTGTGCAGCTAAAGGAATATTACGACGCCATGCCGATCATCGTTCCCAGCGGATTCAGGCAGTGTCATTCTATCACTTTGGGAAACTGGTGGGGTGGGGAAAGTCCCGAAAAGGAAATGGAACTCACCAAAGCTAAGCTTCCCTTTATCATCCATCTGGGAGAAGGCAAAGACGGCATTACCAAGGCTGAGTTTGCCGAATTGGCCAACCGTGGATTGCTGAGGGACAATACCCTGATGATTCATGGAATTGCCTTCACTGAGAAAGAATTAGCTGCGATCGCCAAAGCAGGAGCCTCCGTTTGCTGGTGTCCATCCTCAAACTACTACCTGATCGGGGAAACCCTGAAGATAGATGCCGCACTGAAACACAAGGCAAATGTGTGCATCGGAACAGATTCCACCATGACAGGCGGAACAAACCTGATCGCCGAATTTCTTTGCATCAGGGAACATCATCCCAATATTCCGGCCAGTGAACTATACCGCATGGTTACCCAAAACGCAGTGCAAGCCCTCAAATTGCCCATCAAATATGCCGGCTTGAATCCCGGCGATTGCCAAAACCTCCTTCTGGCAGATATTACCGAACAAGACCCATTTGAAAACCTCTACACCCTGGAAGCCGCTACCATCAGGCTGCTGGTCGTGGACTCCATACCACGGTTCGGAGACAGCGAATGGATGGAGATCCTGGGTTTGAACGAAGACAAATACACTCTATTTAGAACTGGAACCCGTGAGAAATTCGTCCTGGGAGACCCCATCGACTTGAATGACCAGATCGACTACGTGCTGGGCTATCACAAGGATTTTCCATATTTGCCGTTTTAGTCGTGGAGTGCCTGCGTCTCGCAGACAAGGTGGCTCCGTCGTCCCGACCGAGAATCGGCCTATCGTCGGAAGAGGCAAAGAATCAGTGAAAAAGTGGAAAGGTGAAAAAGTGAAACAAGATATGATTCTCGAAGGCCATAGTAATCAAAGAAGACACTCTTCTCTTCCCTGTTCCCTGTCCACTAAACACTCATCTGTTCCCTACTCCCTATTCACCAATCACTAACCATGGAAAAACATCTTAATATCGCCGAGATTTTCTATTCCCTACAAGGGGAATCCAGCTATGCAGGTTATCCCTGTGTGTTTGTCCGTCTCTCCGAATGCAACCTGCGTTGCAGTTATTGCGACACCCAATATGCCTTTGGAAGCGGCAGGTCAATGGCCATCAGTTCTATCCTGCATGAAGTGAGCAAGTATTCGTGTCCATTAGTGGAGATAACCGGAGGGGAACCGCTTTATCAGGATGATGTTGTCACCCTTTGCGAAGAACTGCTGAAGCAAAATATGACGGTTTTACTTGAGACGAATGGCTCGCTTTACATGGAAGATATTCCTAAGGACGTGATCAAGATCGTGGACGTAAAAACCCCCGGGAGTGGTATGGGCAGCAGTTTCATGAAATGGAATCTGAAGTTCCTTTCTCCTCATGATGAGCTTAAGTTTGTTATCACCAACTATATAGACTACCAGTTTGCCTTGGATTTTATCCAGATAAACCAACCCAAAGTTGCTCACATCCATTTTTCTCCGGTGAGCAGCGTTCTGGAGCCCTCACTCCTAGCCGCCTGGATGCTGGAAGATAGGCTGCAAGCCCGTTTGTCTCTCCAGCTTCATCGCTTGCTCGCCATCCCGTAACCTCTCCTTATCCACCCAGCATCCACTCGAATCCCATCCGCGTGGAGTCCGGGTGGCTTCCGCGTGGCTTTCGGGAGGAATAGGCGGGGCGAGGAAGGATGGGTGTATTATCTGGACTTAGGTTGCTGTGGAGTAAAACTAAAGCTTATCCGCCGCTGATCAGATGGATCACCTTCAGGTCTGCTCCTTCCGGAATGGATGTTGTAAGGTAAGCATCCCGTTTGATCAATTCGCCATTCAGCTTTATCACCAGCATCTTGAAGGTATAGTTCATCATGGTAAGTGCGTCTTGCACCACCAGGCCTTGCTTCCAGGGAAGTTTATGTTCGTTTACGTAGAAAACAGCTTCATTCATAGTTTTTTTACCAAAAGCTCCAAAGCCAGATTTGCCTGCAGATTGGCCACCGCCGCAACCCGGGGTGCGATGGGCGATATCCCTTCCTGCAGCTCGCTTTGCCCATCCCCCACGATATGCAAGCATCCGTAGTGGTTTATGATAATCTCCTCTCCCCTGCCATAGCCTGAGATACCTGATGCAGCGACAAGGTGCCGGCCGGGAAACCTGGCACACCAGGATTCGATCAACATTTCTTTTTGGTCGGCCAGATCAAACGCCTCCAACAGCAGATCGCAGGTTCCAAAGATCTCGACCAGATTGTCCGATGTAAGCTTTCGCTGATGGGTTATAAGATTGATAAACGGATTGAAGGCCTTAATGTTTGCAGCCAGGGCTTGCACTTTTGGCAGCCCCACTTGTTCCAGGCAATATTGCTGGCGGTTAAGGTTTTCCAGGCTTACCACATCAAAATCGGCAATTACTAAGGTTCCCACTCCGGCGCGAGCCAAAGAAATGGCGATATTGGAGCCCAAGCCACCCGCTCCGGCTATGCCGATTGTGGCTTCTTGCCAAACCGGAAAAGCGAAGGGATCGCGCAAACTAAAATAGCGGGTTCTATCGATCACCGTTTTATCCTCAGCTCAATCTCACGGTCTTTATCAACGCCTTTCAGGTTGTCCACAAAGGCTGTTACGGTATCTTTCAGCAGTTTTTGAACGAAGGGCACGATCTGCACTTCCTGGCCACCTACGTAGAGTTGTAGCTCAGGCGCAGAATCCAGCACGCAGTCGCTGCGCTTGGCACGGCCTTGCACAATGTCTGCCGCCATTTGATAGCAGCTTTTCCCGCATGCGCTGCAACACTCAGGATCGCTGAGCGGAAGGATTTCAAAGGCATGCGTAAAAACTGCTTCCATCAGGTCGTTCAAACGCTTTTGCAAACAATAAACCGGCAGTTTACGGTAGCTTTCCAGACTATCTGAGATAAGCCCCGAAATACCAAAGCAGGTATCATCCAGCAGTTCATCCAGCTGCTCGGTGCTTGCGGCACAAACAAGTTTGGGCACAGGAGCGTCCTTGAGGCCTTCGATGATCAGGAAGTCTGCCTTTAAAAGCGGAATAATTTCCTTCAGTTCCAAGCTGTTGGGAAAGATCAATGCGCTGTCGTGCAGGCCTTTGGCAAATACGGCCTTACTTCCCGCCTGCAGATGCAGATTGGTATTTTTGCCTTCGGTATCGGCACGGTAAGCTTCGCTGTGAATATCTTTTAGCGAGACTACCGAATGCCCGCGTTTTACCAGTTCCCGGATAAGCGTGGTAACCAGGGTTGTTTTTCCGGTTCTATGATATCCGATTACGGCTATTGCTTTCATAAGGGAAGCTTCTCCAAAAGCAGCAGGCAGGTTGCGCTGATTCCCTCGCCGCTTCCTGAAATGCCCAAGCCTTCTTCCGTAGTGGCTTTTACGGAGATGATTCCGGGATCGCAGTCCAGATCGGCTGCCAGGTTTCTGCGCATTGCCTCTATGTATGGTTGCAGTTTTGGCGCTTGGGCACAGATTGTTGAATCCAGGTTCACCAGTTGCCAGCCTATAGATTTTATCTTTGCTGCACAGCTACGTAGCAGGATTCGCGAATCTATATTCTTGTAGGCCAAGTCGTTATCAGGAAAATGAGTTCCAATGTCACCCAAGGCCAATGCACCTAACAGCGCATCGCAGATACTATGGATCAGCACATCGGCGTCGGAATGCCCCAAAAGCCCTTTCTCAAATGGAATATGCACTCCCCCCAGGATCAGGGGCCGCCCCTCGATGAGGCGATGTACATCGTATCCATTGCCTATCCTCAGCATTGGTATTAGTCCACAGTTATCGATTTGGAAACGTTTTTCGGCACATCAGGATGCACCCCATGATCCATTACGCCAAGGCGATCGAGCTTTTTAAGCTTGCGGATGCTCATCCTCAGCGCCAGAAGCTGGAGCACAATAGTTGCGGAAAAACAGGTCATCAGGCTATCCCCGGTTTTGGGCAGCATGATGTACGCCCAATGGTAATAGCCGCCTTCATTGGGATTCGTAGAGGCATTCTTCATTAAATTGTCGTTTTCTTCGGCGATCACATAGGTATTAGCTCCACGGATCTTGTGAGTATTGATCTGAGAAATGGTCAGGTTCACATCTCTTTCTTCCGGGCCAGTGATGTAGATAAGGGGATAATTACGATACAGAGGTTCGAAGAAATCCTGATCTTTCACCAGTTGATTGAATACCTTGGTGCCTTCTGTAGAAAGGTTGAAGGGCTGATTATGGCTGAAGATGTAATCCGCCATGGCCTTCATGATCTCCAGGGACTCGCTGTGCTCCAGGGCTTTTTCATTGGCCAAAGCGTCCACCCTGTCAATGCTGGAGGCAAAGAAACGCACCAGACTGCGAATATGCTTTACCCCAAACACCGTGTTCTTGCCCAATATCGTGTTTGGCCCATGCTTAAATTCCGATGCTTCCCGTCCTTCGGCATGGTTCAGGACAGTTTCCCGGATTTTAAGAGCACCTTCCATGGCCACTCCGGTAATCTTGGTGGCCAGAATATGCAGGGAAGGTTCCATATAGATTTTGGCAGCCATGCTGTCGATCAGGTCGTCGGTGTTTTGCACGGTCTGTTTTAGCAAAGAAGGAATATTGGCCAGCGATTGATAACGGCGTGCCAGTTCATTTTCCTGTTTCTTCAGCTCTGTAGGGCTAAGCTGGGAAGCCAGTTCTTTCAGCTTCATTTCTGCAGTGCGGATAGCCAAATAGTAGAACAAGGTGATCTGGTTCATGAAGCTTTTTGTGGCTGGCACGGCAATTTCCGGGCCGCACAGGATAGGGATCGCCACATCGCTCTTTTCCTGGCCCAGAGTGGAATTCATATTATTCACCAGCACCACTTTACGAACATTCAGATTTGCGGAATCGATGTCGTTGAAAATATCGATCAGGTCTTTGGTTTCACCGGATTGCGACACTCCGATGATCAGATCGTTATCCTTTATGCAGTTAGAATATTCACCCCTGAAGTCACCGGGCAGAATCGGAATAATCTCCATTTGAGCGATGGAATTGAAGAAAAGGGCTGCGATCTTGGTGGCGTGGAAGCTGGTTCCACAGGCAATGGTATAGGCATTGCGGTTATTCTGAACTGTGTTTTTTACCAACTGCAAAAAATCGTCCACGCTCTTGGCAAATTCACTTACGCTAAGCTCTTCGGACAGCGCATCCAGAGCTTTGGCCAAGCTCAGCTTCTTCAGATCAAATTCTCCGCTCATCAGCTCCAGAAAGATGTTCTTTTCGTTTGAGAAGAAGTATTTCTTGTCAAAATCCTCCTTCACGGCCACGTCGAATATTTCCCGGTAGGTGCTTTGAGCACTGGCAAAGAACTTGCTATGCAGTTCGGAATCACATAGTTTGTCGAAAATCTGCTGCCGCTCTTCTGGTGAATTAGCTGCCAGAATTGCCAGCATTTCTTTGAAAATAGCCTCTTTTACACCATCTTTTTCCATCAGGCGCAGCATTCTTTTGCCGGTATTTGAACCGCCCTGGAAGAGCTTGATCAGCTTACCTGTGGATTCGCTTTGAGCATAGATTTCCTGCTCCATGAAGTATTCAAATTCCGGATTCAATTCCACGTCTTCAGCGCGTAGCTTCGAATAAACTGGCTTGGTGGGAATTTTATCGCCGGTATGCCAGATTTCATCCTGCTGGTTCAAGCGCTTGAATCTAAGCTCTTTTTGCGCATAAACCTGATAGCGGTCGGCTGTGTATTCCACGAATTCACCCTCTCTCAGGTTTACTAATTGCTTGGTAAAACGCAATACCGCAGTCAGATCGGAGGAGGCCAGACAGAAAGGCTGTTCTTCCAAAGTCCCGACCCCAAAATACAGGCTGCTGCCGGCTTTGATCGCCCAGGAAGTTTCGGTTTCGGGATCCACGATCACAGCCGCATAGCTGCCAATCATCTTCTCAGCAGTGGCGATTATTGCACGGCGCATGCAAGCTTTACGCAGTTCCGGATCGCTTGGGTTGCTGGCTTTGTCCATCTCAATATTGAAACTGTGTTCCACGCTGTGCACCAGCATTTCACCGTCGTTATCACTCTGGATGTGGTGCCCTTCGTTTATCAGAAACTGCTTTAACTCGCGAGTATTGGTTATATTACCGTTATGAGCGCCGTAGATATGGCGTTTGCAATTCACTTCATGAGGCTGGGCATTCTTCTTGTTCACAAAGCCGAAGGTAGCCCAACGCACCTGGCCGCAGAATATCTTGCCGCTTTGCTTTTCGATACCAAGGGTTTTCACCAGGGTGCTGGGTGCGCCGACGTCCTTTAAGAGAGTTATCTTCTGGTCATCAACCTGGAATATGGCTCCAGTGCTGTCGTATCCACGGTATTCCAAAGCCCTCAACAGCCTGGAGGCATATTGGCCCATGTTCACTGTCACTTTGGGTAAAGCCAGGCCCAACACTCCACAGCCCAGAAAGGGGATGGGCAAGGTCAGGCGGATCTGCTTATTTTCCAGCTTATGTAGATTCCTTATCAAAAATAGTGAGATGGATGATAACATAAATTCCTCTATATCATGTTCTTATTTATCAATTGTGAAGCGAAAAACAGGTCTGCTTCGTCGGTTACTTTCAGATTAAACTCGCTGGAAAGCAGATAGCGGACTTTGATCCCCATGCGTTCCAGCAAAGATGCATCGTCGGTTCCGGTAAACCCATCGGCATAGGCTTGCAGATAAGCATTTAAGAGAAGCTCATAGCTAAAAAACTGAGGTGTAAACACCTGGATAAGCTGCTGACGGGGAATAGTTTGAATCGCATAATCGCCTTCCACCTGCTTCACTGTGTGCTTCAGTCTGGCGGCTGGGATAACAGCTTTGTCACTTTGTACCAGATAAAACAGTTCGGTAAGCAAATCCTGGCTAACAAAGGGGCGGACTCCATCATGCACTGCCACAAACTGGGTTCCCTCAGGGCAGCTTTGCAGCGCTCCAAATACAGAATCCTGCCTTTCCATCCCTCCAGGAATCACCAGAAATGGCTTATCGATATCTTCAAAGTATTGGCCGATAAGAGCTTCGGTATGTGCCAGATCATCTTCGGGAGCGGTGATGATCAGATTGTCGATTAGCGCCGAAGTGATGAAAGGTTCTATGCTGCGGATCAGAATCGGGATTCCGCCCAGTTCTCTGTATTGTTTCTTCAGCAATCCAGGCAATCTTGTTCCGCTTCCAGCAGCAGTAACGATTGCTGTGCAGAGACCTAATGAATCCATGAATAAAACACTCCTCTGGGCTCGCGTTTAACTGAGATTTTCTTTTCCATATGCAATTGCCGCAGCACCTTGCTGATTTCATTGATATGGATGTCCAGCATGGCAGAAAGGTCTTCAGCCGTGGAAGGACGCCGCTTCAGGGTGTTGTGTAAAAGATGAATTAATTCTTCATCCAGTTGGCTCTCCGCAGCTACATACTTAACCTTGGAGATAATCTCCACCGGGCTGCTAAGCCGCTCTGTAAAAAAACGCTTAATCTGCTTTAACGCGCTTAAACTCATGGGTTTTACCCATTCCTCAGTGCCAGGACGATCAAGGCTGTTTAGCTGAACCAAGTCCGGATCAATCAGGTTTATGGCTTCCGCAAGCGCAGAAAGCTCAGATTCGCTATCGTTAATCCCTGTGATCAGAAACACTTCCAGCCAGATTTTCCCTTGGTATTCCCTGCGAAACTCTGCAAGCCCGGAGATCATGGTTTGCACCTGCAAGCCAGCTTGGGGACGGTTGATCTTTTCAAAAGCCGTTTGGGTAGCGGCATCCAAAGATGGCAAGACTATATCACAGGATAGAACTTCGCTTCGCAAGTCCTTATCCGAAAAGAGGATGCCATTGGTAAGCAAAGCCAGTTTGTAGTTTGGATAATGTGTTTTGATATGCTCTACGATCTGCCCCAAAGCCAGATTCAGGGTTGGCTCACCTGCACCGGAAAAGGTTATATAATCCAGATGCGGGTTACCTTGCAGAAAGCTATTGAGCTCGTCCAGAATCTCGTTGACCGGAAAGAAGTTTTCCCGCTTGGTTACCAGATGCGTAGTGCGCTGAACCTCGCAATATACGCAATTCAAGGGACAGTATTTGTAGGGCACAAGGTCCACTCCGAGGGATATTCCCAAACGGCGGGACATAACCGGCCCGAAGAGATGCTTGTGTTTCATTTAAAAGGTAGTGCCAAATTGCAGATGCGGTTCCCAGCCGCCTTCATTCAGGTTGTAGGCATAGTCGAACCCGATTAGGCCAAAGGGACTGCGAATACGGATACCGGCTCCAACCCCTTTCTTAAAATTCATGAAGTTGAAGTCCCGCAGTTTGTTATAGCTATTGCCAGCGTCGAAGAAACCTACTCCGATGATCTGATCTCCACCAATGGGATAACCCAGTTCGGTGGAGAAGATGATCGCTCTGGTTCCACCTCCAGAAGGGCCAACTGAACGGTCGGCAAAGCCACGGATCCCATCGGCACCAGTTCCGCCCAGATAGAATTTCTCATCAGGCGGGGCATCATTGGAACTGCCAAAGGGGGTCACATAGCAGAAACGCCATTTGGTGCGCAGAATTATCTTTTTCCAAGTGTCGGTATACCAGTTTACCTGAGCAATCTGTTTAAAATAGTCAAAATCGCCGCCCAAAAGCCCACCTGCCACTTCGGAGAACAGGGTGAACTGGCTGCCTTTGGTTGGGAAAAACACGTTATCACGAGTATCTCGGCTAATCGTCATGCTAAGTGCGCTGGTATATCTCCAGGCCAATTCATTCAGTTCCAGCAGAGTGGCGTTGGCAATGGAATCTGCCAGGATGGAGGTCATATTGGTAATGCGGTATTTTTTGGAATACAGCGAGTATCCAGCCACTGCACGGGTTCTATCGATCCAGGGCAAAGACTGGCCCACTCTAAGGCTGGCTCCACGAGTATATATCTCGTAGAAGAAAGAGCTCCAGCTCTTTTTGGTATAGTAAAGATTGGTTCCCAACAGCAGGTCTGTATCGTAGAGATTGGGATTGGTAAAGGCAAATTCAAAGTTTTGGGTGCTGCCTCCAAACTCCCAGCTCAGGCTGCTGCTCCAGTTATTGCCAAAGAGGTTGTTTTGCGAGACTGAGAGCTGGCCTACGAAATTATCCTGGCTGTTATAGCCTACTCCGCCATTGGCAACTCCGCTGGATTTATCGAGCACATCGATCTGCAGGTCCACATCGCCCTGTTGATTGATTGGAGTGTAGTCCAGCTTTATGTCCTGCTCGAAAAAGCCCAGGTTATAGATATTCTGCTGGCTGCGAACCACCTGGCTTTGCCTGAAATAATCGCCAGGGGAGATTTCCAGTTGGCGGCGGATCACTTTTTCTTTGGTCTTTTTATTGCCGGTTATGTGGATTTGCCTTATTCTGGCCCGGGTATTTTCGGTTATTTTCAAAACCACGTTCAGCGAATCGGCCAGCTTTTGGTAATTGGGCTGAATCTCGATGTAGATGAATCCCTCATCGAAGTATTTGGAGTAAACAGAGCTTAGCTGTTTGTCAAACTTTTCTTGGTCAAAGGGCTCGCCACTCTTTTGGGTAAAAGACTCCATCAAGGTTTCGGTAGTGAAATGACTATTGCCGGAAACCTGGATGCTTCCAAAATTATATTTTACCCCTTCGCTGATGGTTATCACCAGTTCCATGTGCTTGTCGCCCACCTGTTGCAATTCATAAGGCCCTACCTGCACATCTATATAGCCGTTTTTCTTGTAAAAAGCGCTGAGGTTTTGGAGGTCTTTATCGAATTTTTCCTGTTCAAAACGGCCGGAACGGATGAAACTGGCCGGTTTGGTTTTCATCTTTTTCAGCAAGGTTTTATCGTCGAAATTCTCATTGCCAACAAAGGTTATCTGCTTGATGGATACTCTCTTGCCTTCGTCAGCCTGAATCTTGATGCCAATTTTGTTCTTGTCCAGACGCGATTCGAAAATCTGCAATGTGGCATTGCTGAATCCTTTGGTGTTGTATTCGCCTTTCAGCTTGCGCAGAGCTTGGTTCTTCACTCCTTCGCTCCAGTAGCTTCCCACTCTCAGGCTTACCAGTTCGTCTATTCTGTCCCGCTTTACGGCTTTGAATCCTATGTATTCAATGCTGCTGAGTACTGGGTTTTCCACCACCTTCACGATCAGGGAAACACCGGTGCGGTAAGGTTCGGTTTCCACCTGGATATCACTGAAGATACCCATCCGGTAAAGATTGCGGATGGATTTGGCCACATCTTCGGAATCCAAAGCATCGCCAACCCGCACACTGAGCGCAGTGGTCACCAAGGCCGGATCGATGTTCTCCGCTCCGGAAACCCTTATCTCATATATGGTTTCACCCATTGCATTCAGGGTGCTCAGTCCGCTTCCAAGCAGCAAGATCAGCAAGCTGATCCAGATAATTCTTCGCATTTTTCCTCCACTCAAGAGTTATGCACATCTTTGAAAAGGTGCCTTTTTAGTAAAGACTTTTTTTCGCCAGACGGGTTTGGGCTTGGCTTGGAGAGTTTGGAGGGGCAGGAAAGCCTTGGAAAGATTGTTGAGGGAGCTACTCCTGATCACCCTATCATACCGGAGTCATACCGGAGTCATACCGGATGAGCATGCGGTATGACTCCGGTATGATA
>CAZGWB010000062.1:0-16447 GCA_964529335.1 uncultured Candidatus Cloacimonas sp. | reverse complement strand
AACTCCTGGCTGGCATTGAGATAGACGGTAACTAACTGAATTGCAGCAAACAGGCCATAACTATGTGCAACAGTCTTGATCATATAAATAGCCAGCTACATTCCCACACTCCATCCTTCAATCAAATCACTCTTCTCCAATGTAGCAGGTGGGATCAAACCCTACTCATATACGAATCATACCATATAACCATATGGTATGACATGAATAAGCAATGCTGTGGTTTGCTTGCATCTAATTGGAATATAGCTAGTTAACGCATACCAGCATAGTGCCCTGGATATTATGTTCAAAAACACACGCAATATATCTCGTTACAATACTTTTTACCTCAACATCAACCAGCTGCTGATGCGGATATATGCGCTTTGCCCATAAGTTTTGATCTACTGCTTCAGTTCATCCTTATAAGCGGAAAACTTTCGCATCAGGTCTTCATTTGCCAGACCCATGATCTGCACGGCAAATAGTGCGGCGTTCTTTGCACCGTTGATTGCCATGCAGCCTACAGGCACCCCGGGAGGCATTTGAACTATGGAATAGAGCGAATCCACTCCATTCAAAGCTCCTGACGCCAGCGGCAATCCGATTACCGGCAAACAGGTGTGAGCTGCTATTACTCCGGGCAGATGAGCCGCAAGTCCGGCTCCTGCGATAATCATTTTAAATCCGTTTTTCTGCGCGTCTCTTGCCAGAGCTGCTGTTTTCTCCGGATTGCGATGTGCCGAGGATATTTCCAGACAGTATTGAATTTCAAACTGCCGTAAAACCTCCAAGGCGGGCTCGATCTTGTCCTGATCGTTTTTACTGCCTAGCACGATCAATACTTTGTCTGTCATTTAGGCATTTGTTCCTGAATTGCAGTTAAGGCCGCATGAATTACCGAAGCAGTATCGGCATTGCAGAATTTTTCGAGATTTTCGGAATTCATGATCAACTTGGAGATATAGGATAGAGAAAACAGATGCTGTTTATCGTTGTGCAGCAACAACATAAAGAATATGTTAACCGGTTTGTTATCCGGTGCATCGAAATCCACCGGCTCAGCAGAACGACCGAATAGAATGCTGGGTGATTTGATCTTGGAAGGATGCAGATGGCGGGGATGCAGAAGGGCAACCCCATTCCCAATAGCTGTGGAGATCAGCTCTTCCCGGGCTACCACCACTTCATACAGCCAGCGTGCATCGCGCACCAGTTTCAGGTCTTTGGCTTTTTCGCTCAAAATGCGGATGGCGTCGTATTTGTTTTCCGCTTTAAAATCCAGGAAGATGTTTTCTGGGCGCATATATTCTTCGAAGTGGCAGATAACTCTCTTCAGAGCCAGCATTTTTTCGTCGGTTTCGTTAAGGTTTTCCAGCCATTCATTCAGGGAATCCTCGTCGATCTTCAGGTTTTTACCCACGAGTTTGCTTTCGAAAACGTTCGTGGCGATCATCTCCTGAATCACTCGTTCAGATACCTTTAACTTCTTGGCGGCATCGGCTTTAGAGATAAATTTCTTGGCCATGATATCCTCCCTATGATATCTATATAGATGTAGTTTTAGTTCCAACCTCAAGGTTTAGCTTGACAAAGATAAGAGCATTTTTCAGCTATGGCTTTATGGTCAAGAAATTTATTTATCCGCTTATCCTGCTCTGTGCCCTAAGTGGCTGTTTTTATTCGGTTTATTCGAATGTTTATCCGCATTTGAAAAAGATCCGGGTGCTGGCCTTTGAGAACCGCAGCAGTGAATTTGCCCTGGGCGAGCAATTGCTTACTGGCTTGAATCGTGAGATTCGCTCGGATGGTCGTTTGAAGCCGGTAACCGTGGATCCGGATTGCAGCCTCGAAGGTTCTATTCTTAGCTTTACAGAAAGGGTTTACAGCTATGACGCCGCCGATCAGATTCAGGATTACCAGCTTACTTTGGTTGTATCTTTCAGCTTTACCGATCTGGTAAATAACCAGGTTCTTTACGAAAACAAGAATCTCAGCCTCAGCGAAACCTATGCTTCCGGACCCAGCGGAACGGCCAGATTCAAAACAAAAGGAGAAGCCCTCGATGAGCTCATCAGCAAGCTCTACCAAAACATCCTCCAAAACAGCCTCGAAAAGTGGTGAAGGCCTGCGCCTGAATCGCTATTTGGCTGATTGTGGCCTGGGTAGCCGCCGTAAAGTGGAAACCCTGATCACCTCAGGCCGGATTAGCTTGAATGGCATGGTCTGCACCGATCTTGCCCAGCGCGTGGAACCGGCCAAAGACCGTGTTACTCTCGACGGAAAAGCCATTTCCGCCAATCTGGAAAAGCAATACATTATCCTTAATAAACCCCGTGGCTACGTGGTTAGCCAAAGCGATGAACTGGGGCGTCAGACCATATATGAGCTTCTGCCGGAAAAATCGCGGCAATTGGCTTATGCAGGCAGGCTGGACAAGAATTCTGAAGGCTTGCTGCTGCTAACCAACGATACAGCCCTGATCAATCTGCTAACCCATCCCAATTACAAGGTGGAAAAGGTTTACAAGGTTGACATCGACAGACCGCTACACAAAAGAGAGCTTGACTCCTTGCGCCGGGGTGTGGAAATAGAAGGTGGCCCAACCCTTCCAGCAGGGATATATGTAAAAGCCGAAACAGAGAGCTCGATGAGCCTGAAGGTTGTGATCACCGAAGGCCGCAAACGCCAAATACGCCAGATGATAGAAGCGGTGGGGGCAAAGGTTCGCCTTCTGAAACGCCTGCAGTTTGGCCCCTTGAAACTGAAAGACCTGCCCACAGGCCGATGGCGTAAGCTGGAACCAGGTGAGGTTCGCGCTCTTTTTGCTCAGAAAAAAAGCCTGAGGGAAAACGCCCGCAAACCAGAATAATGCGCATCGCAGCCTTCGATTTTGGCTCTAACGCCCTAAAATGCCTCGTTTGCGATACCAGTGGCCAGAACTACACAGTTTTGGCCGAAGGACGGATCTCAACCCGGTTGGCCGCCTCAATTGCCCAATCCAGCGCTTTGTCGGACGAAACAATATCAAAGACCATTCAGGCCTGCCAGCAGCTAATCTCACAGCATTGCAGCCCGCATCAGGTTCAGCTTTATCTGGCTGCCGGAACTCAGGCCCTAAGAATTGCCACAAACGCTTCAGATTTTGTTAATCGGTTACGCCACCAAACCGGCATCGAACTGCAGGTAGTTTCGCCGGAGACCGAAGCCAGGCTTAGCTGGCTGGGCGCGATGCAAGACCAGAAAGGCGAACTGGCACTAATCGACATTGGGGGTGCCAGCGCTGAGCTAAGCTTTGGCTCGGAAAGCGGTATAGCGCATAGTTATAGCCTTCTTCTGGGAGCGGTAAGCCTTAGCAAGCGTTTTTTGTCCGGAGACCCACCCTCTGAGCATGAAGTATCCATGCTGTATAGATTCATCAGGGATTCTCTCCCTTTTTTTCCAATATTCACAGGTAAACTGACAGGCTGCGGAGGCGGCTTCACTGCCTGCGCAAAAGTCGCCATGGGTAACCCTGATCCCGATCAAAGCACCCTAAATGGCTATGTCCTGGACCTGGCAGAGATCCAGCGTCAGGAAAAGCTTTATCTGAGCCTTGGCATAAACCAGCGAAAAGCTATAGCAGGTATGGAAGCCGAGCGAGCCGACATCATTCCGGCCTTTTGCAGTCTTCTCAGCATGATTATGGAAGCTCTTTCGGCGAAGCATATTGTGATCAGCACCAAAGGGCTGCGTCAGGGTCTGATTATTAATTATCTCCTGCAAAAGTAACCAAACCATAAGTTCCGGATAACCAAATCCCGATTCAATCTACATAGCCAACTCCTTGTCAGACTTGAGCAATGACAACTGAGTCGCGCATTAAAATATTATTTGCCTGGCATCAATCAAAGCATTATTTTGTGGTATGAGGTATTATTTATCCCTCCAAGCTGATAACAAGGTCTAACCTTCAAATAACGCAAAGGAGCTTATATGAAATACACAGGCGTTTTTACCGCTCTGCTGATTCTGATTTTCAGCGCTACTGCCATAAACATCCACGCCCAATTTGGAGGTGGAAGCGGCACCTCGGGCGATCCCTATCTGATTTCCTCGGTGATTCATCTGAACAATATCAGGGGAACCAGCTATCTGGGTAAATACTACCGGCAAACTGCCGACCTGAATCTGGAAAAAACCGACCCCAGCAAAGTGAGTGTATGGGTATCGGGAACCAGCTACAGCGTTGGTGATTATGTAAAATACACACCTGGTTCCACCCAATACACCTACATCTGCATTCAGGCTACCAGCAGCGAAAACCCCTCAAACGCATCCTATTGGACCCAGATGTGGGAAAGCAGCAAAGGCTGGCTTCCCATCGGAGATGCCACCAACGTCTTCCATGGTGTTTACGATGGCAACGGCAAAACCATTGCCAATCTCTACATCAACCGTGGAGCTTCTCCCACCGCTGATAACGTTTATCCCACCGACGGAGAGGACAACATCGGCCTTTTCGGTTATGTAGCCAATGGCAGCACTGCTGGCGCCAACAACTACCACGTTTATGTCAAAAACCTGGGAATATTGAATCCCAACGTTACCGGTCGCCGGGCAACCGGTTCCCTGGTGGGAAGAGTCCTGCTGCCCAATACCACTCCCGCGCGTTCCTACACAGTTTACATCGAAAAGTGCTATGCCGAACCCAGCGGAGGCGGCTCTGCCACTGTTAAAGGTTTCGGAGCAACCGGCGGTTTGGTTGGGGCCAATAACAGCAATGCCAAACAGCGCGTTCCGGTAATTCGCTTCAGCTATGCGAAAGTGAATGTTTCTGCCACGCATCCCACCAACACAACCCGCAATCCCAACGACTATACAGGCTCCGGTGGAATCTACAATCCCTACAACATCAAATATGGCGGCCTGGTTGGCTGTAATGAAAACGGCATTACCCAAGACAGCTTTGCCCGTGGCAACGTATCCGGTGGCGACAGGGTAGGCGGACTGGCTGGCTGCACAATTGGCGGTTCCATATTCCGTAGTTATTCAACGGGAACCGTGACTCAGGGGATTGCCCCTGGAGATTGGCAAGGTGGAATCGGCGGTCTGGTCGGTAGAACATCAGGAACCTTACCTCCAGGACTGGGAGGCACAACAGCTACCGGCAGCTGCGAAGACTGCTTCTGGGATACCCAGACCTCAGGTTATGCCACTTCTCCCGGAGGAACAGGCAAAACCACAACTGAAATGAAAACCCAAGGCACTTTTACAAACTGGGATTTCACCAATGTTTGGGGCATCGATGCCGGGATCAACGATGGTTATCCCTATCTGAAGGGAAATGCCAGCACCGAGTTCTATTATCGCAGCAAACAAACCGGAAACTGGAACAATACCGGAACTTGGCAATATTCTGCCGATAACAGCACCTGGAATGACGCAGTGGTGACTCCAGACCGGGCAAACTCCCTTTCCATCCTGGTTCGCAACACTCACACCGTTACCGTTACCCAACATGTGATCATCGACGGCAGCACCGTGGAAAGCGGGGGAATACTCCTGATCAATCCTGCCGTATCCCTGGACGTCAGCAACGGGATCGGGGACGACCTTACCGTGAATGGAACCTTGGAAGTTAAGGGTATCTTCTATCCGGAAATCAACAGCAACCTGGTTTTTGGCAGCGCTTCCGAACTGATCTACAGCGGCAGCATAGCCCAGGAAACAGGAACTTACTTTACGGCTACCCTGAATAACCTTACCATAAACAACACTCAGGGAGTAACCTTCACTCAGCCGCTTACCATCAATGGCGTGCTGACCGTTCAGGCAGGTTTTTATTCTGCTGCAACGGCCCCCGCGACAGATGGATACCACGCTCCTGCCATCACTTATCTGGAAATTGACGAAACCGGAAACAACATCGCCGGATTCTCAGCCTCCACTTCGGTGGTTCCAGGTAATTTCCCGCAGAAAATCGAACGGCAATGGAGCATTAGCGGAACTTTTTCCGGCTCCAAAACACTTAGCTTCTATTGGACAAGCGACGACGACCGTGATCATGTTTGGGGCTCCAAAGTTCCTTCTGCCTACGTTGGAGCCAGCGAATATACCCCCAGCGCCGGGAATTACGACGTCAGTTCTGATCCACGTTGGCTGATCATCAGTGTGAACAGCTTCGAGGGAGCCAAGGGCACCTGGACGATCGGTGAGAGTAACGAAGAGACCCTTCCCGTGGAATTAAGTTCCTTCACGGCTACGTTGAATTCCTACAATTATGTTCAGTTGCAGTGGGTTACCCAGTCCGAAACCAATGTTTCCGGGTTCCGGGTATACCGTGGCAATTCCATGCAGATCGATCAAGCCGGTCAGTTGAATGTGTTCATCCCCGCCACCAACACCTCTGTGGCGCAGCTATATCAATTTACAGACACTGAACTGCCCCAGGAAGGGGTTTACTACTACTGGCTGGAAAACGTCGATCTGGATGGCTCCAGCGCTTTCCATGGCCCCGTTTCCGTAAACTTCAGTTATCCGGAAGCGGCCAGCCCCAGCATTCCCATCGTTAGTGGAATCAACAGCGTTTACCCAAATCCCTTCAATCCCAGCACTACCATTCGTTATGGCCTCAGCCAGGATCAAAATGTAAGCCTGGGTATCTACAATACCCGCGGCCAGTTGATCCGCACCCTGTTTAGCGGAAACCTGAAGAAAGGAACCTACAATCAGGTTTGGGACGGACGCGACAGCCAACACCGTCCCGTGTCCAGCGGCATGTATCTGCTGCGCCTGAATGCAGGCAAAGAAAGCTACAGCGGCAAGCTGATGCTGATGAAATAATCATCCCAACCCAGATTAGCAAGGGCCGGACAAACACTCCGGCCCTTTTTTTGTTTCAAAGATGTCAGGAGTCACACCGGGATCATACCGGAGTCATACCGCATGGTCATCCGGTATGACTCCGGTATGATATGGTGATCAGGGGTAGCTCCGTCGTCTCGACGGAGAGTAGTTAGGGTACAGGGAACAGAAAGGTTCAGTTTTGGGGCGTCAGATCATAGCGATGGATTCGTAGCGAAGCGAAGACCATCGATGAAACGGACAGTGTTTCACTTTTCTACTTCATTCATCTTCATTTTGTAATTCCACAGAACACCACTGCACTTTTTTTATGTCCTAATGCCGTTGCCACCATAGACCATGCCAATTTGTCTTCAGATATGTAAAAAAGTTCTTGACTACTTTTTGAATCTATTTTTTGCTGTCCCCGTAGTCAATCAATAATTTCAAGCAAGGAAAAAGCGATGATCCGAAACCTACAGCTTATCAAGAATCATTCCCAGCTCAAGGAACTGGGCAGCCACCTTAAATACAGTATCTTAAAAGAACTTATCAAAGCTCCTGCCACCTGCCAGCAGCTTGCCAACCTGTTTGGCCACAGCAAACAGAAGATGCATTACAATCTTAGTCAGATGTGCACCGAAGGCTTGCTGGAGATCGTGGATGAAGCCCTCGGCAGCAACCGCGAAGTATATTACCGGGCCACCGCCAAAAGCTATGTGCTAGATTTTGCGATCGGTTTGCCGGCCAATGACCGGATTTTGGATAGCCGGGCAATAATAGGCAATATCTTGGAGCAAGAGCACCGAATCAGTCTTGACGGCATCGCTGCCAAGCTTTTGGATCAATCCTTTGGGCTCAAAAAAGGCCAGCGCTTGCTGATCACCACTGGAAAATTCAATCTGCCGCTGGTGGAAAAGCTGCTATTGGAAGCTGGCCGTAGAGGGATCATCACCTCTCTAATCTATCAGGATATGGAGCTCTTACAGGCCAAATACGAGGATTTCTCGCTTTCCGCTTTTCAGTCCGACTATGAAGAATTCAATAATCTGCTAAAGCGCTGCGACGTATTCCTGAACCTGAATGGCGAATCACGCACCCTGGAATTGCAGGACCCGGAGAAACTCCTGATCCGCAACCGGATGCTGGAAAAGGGAAGGCAGATTATCGCCGCCAAAAAGATCCGGATTGCGGTGATGCCAGGTTTATTGAACGACACCCTCTCCGAACAAGCCATCGAAAGTGAGCTGCAATTCTGGCGCGCTTTGGATATCGATTATCAAAAGCTCTGCCGGCAAACCCTGGAAACATGTCAAAAGTTTATTGACAAAGACTACGTGGATCTGAACAGCCATGAGGCTACGTTGCGCTTCGAAATCGATAGAATCTGGGCGGAATGCGGTTCATTTGGAAAAAGCCCCTTCCAGAGCCCCGTAATCAACCTTCCCGGTGGTGAGATACTGATCATTCCCAAGCCGGAAAGCATGAAGGGAACGATTAGTGGCGACCGCGCTTTTGCCTTTGGAGAAGAGATTCAGAAGCCCCTGATCGAGATAAAGAACAATGAAATCTTCAGCTTCACCGCTGAAAGCAAGGAACGTCTTCTGGCCAAAGCCATTGCGGCCGGCGGATTGGATGGACGCAAGGTAGCCCTCATCTGTCTGGGGACGAACGACAATATCAAACTGGGCAATATCGACAATGCCCTGAAACATAAGAGTAACGGCTTCCTCAGCGTTTACTGGGGAAACAACACTGCCTTGGGCGGTTCCGTGAACGGAAATCAGGAATGGTTCATCCAGATCGAGAATCCCCGCTTAAACTTTATATAGAGGACTAAACCATGAAACACATAATACTTAGCCTGCTTCTCCTGGCCAGCCTGAGTATCCTCTGCGGTCAATGGCACATCGATGAGAATTTTGACTCGATAACCACCCTGCCCGCTGGCTGGACAATCTACGACGACGGAGACGGAATGATCTGGAGAAATCTCAATAATGCCAGTCATGCCCATTCCGGAACCCGGGCTGCTTTTTGCGAAAACTACTTTCCGAATCAAAACGCAGATTGGCTGATTACCCCCCAACTAAGCATCGCCAATGGCGACTCTCTGAAGTTTTACATACGGAGCTGGGTAAACACTGAAAACCTAAAGGTTTACGTATCCACCACCGGCACGGCAATAAGCAATTTCAGCACTCAGATCATGAACCTTCAAAGCATCGGCACCACCTACCAATTGGCCAGTTGCAATCTTTCCGCCTATGCGGGACAGAATATTTACATCGGGTTTCTTTGGAACTGTGTGAACTATGGCGTCCTGATCGACGACGTAAAGATAGGCCAGCCGCTTGTGATAATCCCTGAGCTGAACCTTCCCCCCAGCTTCAGTTTCTTTCAAACTGACAGCCTAAACGTCGATTTCACGCCATATATTGTCTGCAGCGAGATCAGCAGTGCCACGTTGAGCGTAGCTGCGCCACAGCATGTTTCTGTGGGCATTACAGGCCTCATGGTGCAGTTCAGTTCACCTGCCTGGCATGGCAGCGAGCAGCTTGTCTTTACCTTGCTCGACAACCTAAGCGGCCTAAGCGCCAGCGACACGGTTGAGGTGGTGGTTAGTCCTCCTCCGCTTTTTGACCTGGCACTCATCGAGATTGTTTCGCCAGACCCTGTGGAATTTGTTGATTCGGCTTTTCAGCCTCAGGTGCGGATTTTGAATAACGGCCAGGACAATTGGAACGATCAGCTTACTTTCTGGTTTAGCCTGACAAACGCACAGGGCACCGTCCTGCAAACCCTTTCCCGCGTTTGGGGCATGCCTCTGCAGCCACAGGAAAGCGAACTCGTCAGTTTCGACCCCCTCTCACTGGGAACGGCAGGAAGCTACACCGCAAACTTTTGGATGGACATTAATGATGGAGACGCCAGCAACGACAGTCTGTTCAGCAGTTTTGAGCTGGTGCTGCGCATTAACATTGGCGGTCCGGACGATTTTGGCTATCGCTTTATCGATAATACAGCCCTGGGCGGACCTGAATATAATTGGATTGATATCAGCTCAACCGGAACATCCACGATCATGTATGGAGTGTCTGGTTGGGGTGGTGACGACAATTTCTCTGAGCCCATCCCGCTTAGCTTTGATTTCCCTTTTTATGGAAGCAGTTATAGCACGGCCTATGTGGACATCAATGGCGAAATCCTGCTAGCCCCCAATAACTGGTATGACGCCTATCCTGCAACCGGTTGGGACGGAGATGGAAACATGTTTAACTACATGTATCCCATTCCGGGATATGCTCAAATGCCCGCCTTGATTTCGGTTTACTGGGATGACCTGCATGCCGACCAAGGAACCGGTGATATATATTTTCAGAGTTTTGGAGATGCCCCTAATCGTTACACGGTGATCCAATGGCACAATCTGCGTTTCCATGCCGGCTCAAATCCCACCGGTTTACTTGATTTCGAGGTAATCCTCCACGAAAATGGCGAGATTGTGATGCAATACAATAGCGTTGCCACAGGCCAAACCGGAGCCAGCATTCCTCACGATTATGGAAAAAGCAGCACTGTGGGCATCCAGAACGAAAGCGCAGCAATCGGACTAAACTTTCTGCATGAAATAGTGCAAAACAATAGCTATATCGGAGTCGAACCCCCTGGAAATCTGTTATTTGACGGTTTGGCCATCAGGTTTTACAGTGGTGAAGACCAACAAGCCCCCTTCATTTCGCATACCCCGGTTGGCAACAGCTTCAATCTCTCGCCGGTGTTGAATGCCAGAGTGCTCGATCTTTCCCCGCTGGCCTCGGTGAATCTGCAATACAATACAGGAGAGGGCTGGAACACTGTGGAAGGCATGCCCACCGGAGACGGATACTACAGCTTTGCCCTGCCCACTTTGGTTTCCGGACATGATCTGCGTTATTACTTTGTGGCTTCTGATGCTTTGGGCAACAGCGGAACCCTTCCGGCCAACGCACCCACCGAAGCCTATCAATTCAAACTCTTACCTTCGGCAAACACAGAAGTGCTGGTAGCTTACAGCGGCTCGCAGGACTATCAAAGAGTCGAACTGCCGCTCTACGAAGCCAGACTGCAGGAACAGAACATAAACTACGACATCTATAACTGGGAAGAATATTACGATTATGCCATCCCAGCACAGTATTCCACAGTTCTGGCCTATGCCAGTGTGGGCAGCCAGAGCCCCAAAGCACTCTATTTTGCTCAAGCTCTGATGAACTACCTGAACAGTGCCAGCACTACGAACCACAAGAACCTCTTCTTCGCTTCCGACGGTTGGGCTTTCGCTCAGGGTGGAACCCCAAATTCAAACCTGATGAAGCAGCTTTTCAATGGCTATTTCCGCAGTTCATACGTAGCTACTGGCTTTGGCGGAGGTACCAACGGCCTGGCAGGCCCGGAAAACCTGAACTACCATAATGGCAGTATCCTCTGTCTGGACGATTCTCCCTTGGGCATTCCTGGAACAGAATACAGCGTTTACGCCAATAGTCCTGATTGCATATTCGACAACGATGCGGTTCCCGATTGGTATGCCGATCTGGTGTCATATCCGGAAATTGGCTCCAGCAATGCCTTTGCCTTCGAGGATGGTCCAGTTAATGGCCAGGCTTACCTGTATCACGGAGTTTGCGCCACTTCGGTTACCACTCCTGCCTACCGGCTGTTTTACCTAAGCTTCGATCTTTCCCAATTGAACAGCACTACGCAGAACCAGGCCTTGTTTGCCGACCTGATGGACTGGTTTGAAGTGCAGCCCTCGGCCGCTACTGATCCTGCCAGTGTGCCAGTTTCCACCTTCCTAAAGGGCAATTACCCAAATCCCTTCAACCCTTCCACCACCATCGAATTCAGCCTGGCCCACAGCAGCCATACAGAACTGAACATCTACAACCTGAAAGGTCAAAAGGTAAAAACCCTAACCCATGGCAAGCTGCCCCAAGGCAATCATAAAGTAATCTGGCAAGGAACCGACGATCATGATCAACCCGTGGGCAGCGGGATATACCTGATCCGCTTGAACGCCGATAACCACATCCAAACCAAAAAGATAACCCTGATAAAGTAAGGAGAAGAAATGCAAAAAGTCCTTATCCTGGTTTTACTAAGCCTGGTCTTTGGCCTGGGCTTATATGCAGATGATTATTACGTCGGTGATGGCACCGGAAACCAAAACTATGTGCCTCTGTATGGCTACAGCAACTATAGCTGGAGCAAGTTTTTTTATACTGCCGACGAACTTCAGGCAGCAGGCATGACGGGAACCGTGCAGATCACCAAAATTGCCTTCAATCTGGTTAATACGAACTGGACTACCTATGTAACCGATAACCAGAAGATCTTCATCGGTTATTTCTACGACAGTAACTACGCATCCAATACCAGTTATCCAGGCACGGCCAACCATACCCAGGTTTACAATGGAACCATTACCTGGACCAGCCCAGGTTGGATGGTGATAACTCTGGACGCACCCTACAGCCACAATTCCGCATTTGGCATGCAGATTCTGTGGGAAAACCGGGATGGCAGCAAACTAAGCGGGCCGCCC
The DNA here is from genome assembly GCA_964529335.1 of uncultured Candidatus Cloacimonas sp. Lineage (GTDB taxonomy): Bacteria > Cloacimonadota > Cloacimonadia > Cloacimonadales > Cloacimonadaceae > Cloacimonas. The sequence continues at coordinate 4,053 of CAZGWB010000062.1, read as the reverse complement.
AAATTTACCTATACCAACACCAGCAGCAACTACCGGGCTGTTTACAAGACTTCAGACTCCGGTTTCCCAACCTCCACAAGCGGTTCCAGGACTTACAACCGTCCCAATATCTGTTTCATCACACCTGCCACGGACGTGCCAAATCCGGCCATTTTACCCAATCCGGCCGATGCCACAACCGGGGTAGCAATAACCACGGGTATGTCCTGGAGCAGCGGTGGAGGAGAACCGGTGGATTACCTGTTCTCCTTGTGGAAAACCGATCCCTTGGTAACCATCGAAAACAACCTGGTGCTAACCACTACCAGCTATTCACCTGCAGCATATCTGGATTATGGAACCACTTACTACTGGCGGGTAATCCCGAGAAATGGTTTTGGTCCTGCCCTGGATTGCCCAACCTGGAGCTTCAGCACTATGGCTGATCCTTCCATCACGGCTTTTCCCTGGACGGAAAACTTCGATGGAACAGAATTTCCGCCGACTGACGACTGGCAACGCAAAGGCGGAGTCCTGGCCGATCCAGTGGTTCTTACCGGGAGCTCGGTTTGGGATCAGGATGACTGGCTGAACATCAGCGGAGCCGACCAAGCTGCCTGGATAAACATCTGGGGAAACCTAAACGGTTGGCTGATAACTCCGCTGCTAAACATCAGCGACGACAGCCAGGCTCTGGTTTTCGATCTCGCTTTCCTGAAATACAACCAGCCTCCCACGGGAACTCCCCCGGCTTTAACCGGAGTTGACGACCGTTTTGCCGTTCTGATTGGCGATGGCTACACCTGGAGCACGGCCAATATCGTGCGGGAATGGAACAACAGCGGTTCAGAGTATGTCCTGAACGAGCTAAACCCCTGGGGTCAGAAAGTTGTGATTCCCCTAACTGGTCATTCCGGACGTATCCGCATTGCCTTTTATGCAGGTTCCACTCTCACCAATGCCGATAACGACTTTATGATCAATAATCTCTACGTAGGCCCCTATCTCAGCGAACCGCTAGTGAGCGTAGCCTTCAATCCCGATCTGGAAGCCTGCGAGCTTAGCTGGCCGGCGATAAGCGGAGCTGTCAGCTACGACGTTTTCTATGCCGATGCGCCAAACGCAACCTGGAGTTTTCTGGTAAATACCATTACTCCAGGCTACGTGGATACCGGCGTGGCCAACAAAAGGTTTTACAAAGTAGTAGCCAAAAACCCTAATTGATCACCAAACCTTGGGCGGGCTGGTAATCGAGATTGATTATCTGTCCGCCCTGGGTTTTTCCTGCCAAGATCAGTTTTGCCAGGGCATCTTCCAATTCCCTCTGGATCAAACGCTTAAGGGGACGGGCTCCGAAGGCTGGATCAAAACCGGCGTCTGCCAGATATTCCACCAGATTATCTCCGAAGCTTAGCTGCAGATTGCGTTTCATCATTCGTCCTGCCAGGATTTCCAGTTGCAGACGGACAATCTGCTTAATATGTTCGCGCTCCAGACGGTGGAAAACGATTATATCGTCCAGCCTGTTCAGAAATTCCGGCCGGAAATACTGCTGCAAAGTAGCCAGTAGCTGCGGTTTCAGCTCTTCCAGTTCAGCTTCGCTGGCTTCATAGATCTGCTGCGAGCCGATATTACTGGTCATGATGATCACACTGTGCTTAAAATCAACCGTTCTGCCTTTACCGTCGGTAAGCCTGCCTTCGTCCAGAATCTGCAAAAGCACGTTAAACACATCCGGATGCGCTTTCTCGATTTCGTCCAACAGCAGCACGGAATAGGGACGGCGACGGATAGCCTCGGTTAGGTATCCACCTTCTTCATAGCCCACATAGCCGGGAGGCGCACCGATCAATCTGGCTACACTGTGCTTTTCCATGAATTCGCTCATATCCAGACGCAGCATGGCTTTTTCGGTATCAAAGAGATAGCTTGCCAGGGCTTTGGCCAGCTCGGTCTTACCCACTCCGGTAGGCCCCAAAAAGATGAATGAGCCGATCGGACGGTTCTCATCGCTCAGTCCGCTGCGGCTGCGGCGAATGGCATTGGCCAGAGCGGTGATGCCTTCTTCTTGGCCAACTACCCGTTTAGCCAGCACTTTCTCCAGTTCCAGCAGCTTCATCATCTCGCTTTCGGCCAGCTTGGAAACCGGGATACCCGTCCATTTGGAAACCACTTCCGCCACCATTTCCTCATCCACCACTTCTTTCAGCAGGCTATCTGAATTCTGCAAAGGAGAATTCTGGCTGATCTCACTTAGCTCCTTCTCTTTTTGAGCGATGCTGCCATAGCGCAGTTGAGCGGTTTTTTCGTAGTCACCTTCTCGTTCTGCCTTGTCTGCCGCACTTTTCAGACTGTCGATCTCGGCTTTCAGAGCCCTGATCTTGTCCAGGTTCTGCTTTTCGCCTTCCCATTTCAGGCGCAGGGCCTTGTCAGTTTCGCCGATTCTGGCGATCTCCTCTTTTATCTTTTCCAGGCGTTCTTTGGACTGCGGGTCTTTTTCTTTGGCCAGGGATAGCCGTTCTATCTCCAGTTGACGCAGTTTTCTTTGAGTTTCATCCAATTCCACGGGCAAAGAATCCGTTTCCATACGCAACCGGGCACAGGCCTCATCGATCAGATCGATGGCTTTGTCGGGCAGGAAGCGATCCGCAATATAGCGCTCGGAAAGCTGAGCGGCAGCCACCAAAGCGTTATCAGTGATCTGAACACCGTGGTGAACCTCATATTTGTCCCTGATTCCGCGCAGGATGGAGATGGTATCCTCCACACTCGGTTCAGCGATCAGCACAGGCTGGAAACGCCGTTCCAAAGCGGCGTCCTTCTCGATGTATTTGCGGTATTCCGCCAGGGTGGTGGCACCGATGCAATGCAGATTTCCCCGCGCCAAAGCAGGCTTCAGCATATTGGATGCATCCACACTTCCTTCGGCAGCCCCGGCACCCACCACAGTATGCAGTTCATCGATAAACAGAATTATCCGGCCTTCGGATTTCTCCACTTCCGAAAGCACCGCTTTTAAGCGTTCTTCAAATTCGCCTCTGAATTTGGCTCCGGCCACCAAAGCAGCCATATCGAGCTCCAGAAGTTCTTTATCCATCAGGTTTTCTGGAACGTCTCTGGCTACAATCCGGCGAGCCAGACCTTCGGCAATGGCGGTTTTACCAACTCCCGGTTCACCGATCAGAATGGGATTATTTTTTCTGCGGCGTGACAGGATTTGCACACTGCGCCTGATCTCTTCGTCGCGTCCGATCACCGGATCCAGCTTTTCCATGCGGGCCAGCCGGGTCAGATTGCGGGCATATTTCTCCAGCGCCTGATACTTGGCTTCCGGATTCTGATCGCTAACCCGCTGATTGCCACGCAGTTCCTTGAGCGCCAAAAGCAGCTTGTCCGGCTGTAACCCGGCTTGTTTTAGGATTCTGGCCGCTTCCTTTCCCTTGCTGAGCAAAGCCAGCAGGATATGTTCCAGCGAGATATAATCGTCCTGCAATTGGTCGGCTTCACGCTCTGCCTGGTGCAAAACGTCCAAAACCTCCTGCGAGAGATATTGCTGGGTGCCGCCACTAACCTTGGGCAGCTTTTGCAGAGCAGCTTCCAGATCTTTGGTAAGCTGTAGCAGAGGGACCTCAAGCTTGCTGAGAGCAGGCTTGATAAGCCCTTCTTCCTGAGCCAGCATCGCAGCCAGGAGATGCAGGTCTTTGATCTCCTGATGGCCATATTCCGAGGCTTTTTCCTGCATGGCGGCCAGCAGTTCCTGACTCTTGATGGTAAAACGTTGTGTATTCATAAACACCTCCCACTGCAAGACAAGATAAGCGGGAAAGGTGGGATGTCAAGATTTTTTAGCAGTCTCCAATGATGACTGCTAATTTCCTCCACTTTGCCAGCAAAAATCTGACCCCAAGCTGTTCAAGCCCATTCATATCCATATCTTGACCTATGTTTAAGTCTGTTGCACTTAGTTTACTTCATCGATCTGACAACTGGAACCTGTAACCATTTCACAATTTCACTTCTCCGTCGAGACGACGGAGCTACCCATAATCACTATATCATACCGGAGTCATACCG
>CAZGWB010000061.1:0-16823 GCA_964529335.1 uncultured Candidatus Cloacimonas sp. | reverse complement strand
TAGTTTTTCAAACCAGTAAAAAGGGAATAGTATATCCTATATGAAGAACTACACTAAAATCCTGATCCCGCTTTTTGCCTGGCTACTGGCAACGCTGCCACTCCAGGCTACAAAATACGCCGGAGAGATCTTTGCGATCAGTCCGGGGGTGCTTTCCACCGCCATGGGTGGAACCGGACTAACCTACCGGGACAGCTTTGCCGCCGGATGGTGGAATCCTGCGCTTCTAGCCGGCGAACCGGATACCGGGCTTGAACTGATGCACTCCCAGCATTTTGAAGGCTTGCTAAAGCAAAATCAGCTTAGCCTGATTATCGGCTCCAAAATCCGCAGTTCCCTCACCTTTAACCATCTCATGATCGATAAAATAAAGCTCACCAAACTGGAGAATCCTGCAGACACTTTGAGCAACGAAAACCGCCCCATTATATGGAAAACAATCAGCAACCAGGATTTTATTCTCAGTTTGGGGCTGGCCAGACAGCTAAAGGAAACTCTGGCTTTGGGTATTTCGCCCAAACTGGCTTACCGAAGCCTGGCCCAAAACTCCGGTTATGCCTTCGGTGCCGATCTGGGACTGCTTTGGCAAAGCACGGAAAAGCTATCTCTGGCTGCCAATCTGCGTGATTTCTTCAGCACTCAGGTGCTTTGGGAAAACGGTACGCACGAGCTGGTGGCTCCCAATCTCGATCTGGAGCTTGGTTATAGTTGGGTTCTGTTGGACAAATTTCCGGCTCATCTGGCTTTGCGCAGCGAATTGCAAGCCACTGAAACCGAGGCTACTTTCAGTTCCAGCCAGCTAAGCGCTGACCTGCACGCTGGCTTGATGCTGCAGCCCATACCCAATCTGCGTTTGCTGACCGGTTACGATGCGGATGCTTTTACGGCGGGACTGGGGATCAGCTATCAGCGTTTGGGGCTGAATTACGCCTTCCGCAATGGCTCTCAGGACGATCTGGGTTATTCGCAAAGAATCTCCGCCAGCTTTCAATGGTAGATAAAAAACTCGCCTTGCTGGGTGCAACCGGCTCCATCGGAAGCTCCACTCTGGAAGTGGCTGTGGAGCAGCAAATCCCCATTACTCTTGCTTCTGCCCATCAGGATTATCCCAAACTGCTGGAAGCTGCCGCTAAACATAATATTCCCTGCCTGGTGCTTACCGGAATCTCCGATGCCTCATTACAGGCCAAACTGCGTCAAGAAAATCCCCAGCGGAGGCTTTACTTCGGAGAAAATGAACTTCTGAAAGCCCTGCAGGAAGAGGACTACGACGTTGCGCTGAACGCCATTACCGGCTCGGCAGGTCTGCGCTCCACTTTTGCAGTGCTATCCCGTGGAAAAGCCCTGGCTCTGGCCAATAAGGAGTCCCTTGTCATGGCGGGACATCTGGTGCGGGAAATAAAATCCGGCCAACCTATTCTGCCGGTGGACAGCGAGCATAGCGCTATCTTTCAGGCAATCGGGGCACATCCCAAGCAGGAAATCCGTAAATTGCACATAACCGCTTCCGGAGGTGCTTTTCGCGATCTACCGCTGGCAGATTTTGATCATATAACCCCGGCTGAAGCGCTGCAACATCCGAACTGGAGCATGGGTGCCAAGGTGACCCTGGATTCTGCCACGATGTTCAATAAAGCGCTGGAAGTGATCGAGGCGCATTGGCTGTTTAACTTGCCCTTTTCTCAGATCGAGGCCGTCATTCATCCCCAGTCGGTGATTCACTCTCTGGTGGAATTCGTCGATGGCTCTTTTCTGGCTCAGCTTAGCGTTCCCGATATGAAACTGCCCATCCTCTATGCCCTTTCCTGGCCGGACAGAGTGCCGTCCAACCTGGTGAACACGAGTCTGCTCCAGCTACCCGAGCTCAGCTTCCGGGCTATAGAGGCCCAGCGTTATCCGCTTTTTTTCCTTGGTTTGGAGGCCGCAAAAACCGGAGGAATCCATCCCACAGTGATGAATGCCGCCGTGGAAGCAGCATCATCCCTTTTCCTGAAAGGCCTTGTCCCCTTTACTGGAATTACGGGAATCGTCCGCAAAGCCTTGGATAAACAATCGCCAATTTCCCATCCAGACCTCGAAACCATCATTGAGATTAATCGCAGGGTGTTTAGTGAAGTAATAGCACAATACGTATAAAAGCAGCATTTTAGCACATTCCCAACTCTTACACCCAGAACTCCTACACTCAGCACTTCTTCAATTCTGAGTCTTATCATACCGGAGTCATACCGCATGCTCATCCGGTATGACTCCGGTATGATATGGTGAAGAACGATTTGGAGACAGGGGAATGACATCAGATTTGAAACGCGATGAAGCAAGCTATGTGCAAGAGTCTTATGATGCATGAAATCAGGGCACCATCTTCCGTCTTTCGAGTAGAATTGTCCCTGAACCAGATGACCGGAGTAATATTGTTTTCGCCGAAACCATCAGGTTGGACAAGTTGGAATCTATCGAAATCCTCCACAAGTTTCTCAGCATTGGGAATAAAACTTGCAAAAGCTTGGAATTATGAAAAGAATTGTTATCTCTATGCTTTATCTCTTCGCCCTCGGTCTGTTGGTGGGAGCTGCCATTCCAGGCAGTGTCATCAAAGACCGTCCCCTCTACGCCTCCGACCGGATAAAACTGAAGCTTAGTGAAAAGGCCTACGCCGAATGTAACCTGGCTTCTCTTGCCTATGCCGAAACCCCCACTTTTCAGCATCCCGAGCTTGACGAGCTTTTACGCCTTTGTGACGGCACAGCGGTAATCAGAGCGCACATTCCCGCCTTGGACAAAGCCTGGGAGAATGAATCAGGCTTTAACCGCTGGGTCATAATTCGCCTCAAAACTTCCGGCAAGGTGGAAGAAGCTATGGCCATCTTCGCCACAAGTCCGCTGGTAGAAGAGGTTTGTCCCGAATATTTTGCTTATCTGCAGGCAATTCCCAATGATAACTTTTACCCCAATAACTGGGGACACAATAACACCGCTCAACTGCCTGTTTACCAAGGTGGAAGCCATAGTGGCCCTGGTGTGGGAACCGTTGGGTTCGACAGCGATGCCCAGCTTGCCTGGGATCAACAGCAGGGCTATGGCGATCCGAACATCATCATCGCCATTCTGGACACCGGAGCAGACTTAACTCATCCCGATCTGCGTCTGGTACCCGGCTACGATTTTGGCGACAACGACACTAATCCCACCGACAATAGCGCCGAAAAAGGGCATGGAACCTGCTGCTCCGGAATTGCCGCAGGCAAAGCAGATAACGGTTTGGGAATTGCCGGTGTGGCCGGTGGTTGCAGTGTAATGCCCCTAAAGATAGTTACCACCAGCGGCGACATCCCTTTCACCGCAATCGAAAACGCCCTAATTTATGCTGGAGATCACGATGCCGCAGTGGGCAGCATGAGCTTTGGGGCAAACGTGAATGTGGGCAGTTCCCCCGCCACCGATAACGCACTCAGCTATGCCTACAACCATGGAGTAACCCTTTTCGCCAGCACTGCCAACAACAATGGCTCTTCCATCTATTATCCCTCCAAACATCCCAGCGTGATCGCCGTAGGCGCAGCCAGCCCTTCCGGCCAGCGGAAAAATCCCTCCAGTTCGGATGGCGAATCATGGTGGGGTTCAAACTACGGAGTAAACACTCAGGATTCTCCCAATGCGGTGGACATTATGGCACCCACCATCCTGCCTGCCACAGATATCAGCGGCACGCAAGGATATTCCACAAACGACTACTTTATGTGGTTCAACGGCACTTCCTGCGCTGCACCTTACGCAGCCGGAGTAGCAGCTTTGCTGAAATCCAAAGATCCTTTGCTTAGCCCTGCACAGGTTTGCAGCCTGATGACAAACTACGCCACGGACATGACCGTGGACGGAGGTGCAGGATGGGACAGATATACAGGCTACGGCCTGGTAAATGCCGATGCTTCATTACAACATGTAATCACCGACCTGCCAGTTTGCAGCATCACCTATCCACCCCCCAATGCCGTTTTTGAGCTGGGAGGTAGCATCGAAGTAAGCGTAGCTGCTAACGACCCGGCCCGTAGCATCAATTCGGTGCAGTTCTTTCTGGATACCAATATAAACCCTGAATTTACCGATTATGAAGCACCTTACTTATGGACTTGGGAAACCCTGAATTCCGGCTTGGGACAGCATAGCATAAAAGCCTTGGTTACAGATAACGATGCCAATACAGCGATCAGTCAGGTGGCGATTCATTTGGTGCTGCCTGCCGACGAAGGCTTTGAAAGCGGAAACTTTGGCGCGTATGAGTGGTTTCACAGCGGAACGCCAGCCTGGACGGTGCAAACTGAACAGGTTTTCTCAGGCGAATATACCGCCAAGGCCGGACCTGTGGCCATGAATCAATCTACCGCTCTTTCCTTGCGTCTAAACATCACTGCTGCGGGCAATCTTAGCTTTTACCGCAAGGTTTCCTCCGCACCGGATCATGGGGTATTCAGTTTTACCATAGACGAGCTGCAGCAAGATGCCTGGAGCGGTGAGCAAGACTGGGATATGGCAAGTTATCCGGTAAGCGTGGGCGCCCATACCTTCAGTTGGAGCTACAGCAAAGATGCCTCCGATGCCTTGGGCAGCGATTGTGCCTGGCTGGATCAGATCAGCTTTCCGGCTCACAGTCCCTACTACTGGGAACCTCAAAACCTTCAGGCAGCCGGAGGAGACAGCTTTGTGCTGCTACGCTGGAGCGCTCCCCAAGTCGGCACACCTTTGGAATATAAAATCCTGCGGGATGGAGCACTACTGAACAGCACCACCGAAACGCTTTTCCATGACACAAGCGTCAGCAACGGAATTTCATACAGCTATAGCCTTGTGGCGGTATATGCCGAAGGTGAATCCAACCCCACCAACGAAGTAGTGGTTAGCCCTACTGAAGTAACCGCCACGGAAGGGATAATTGGCAATGAAGAGAACATTACCCCCCTTACCGAACCAAACCCGATCAACCTTAGTTACCGCAGTTTGCATGGCCAGGCAGTTTACCAAGCCATTGAATTGAATCAACAGGGTATATTTGGGCCGATCAACATCACGGCCTTGGGTTTCTACATCGAAAGCTCTCCAGCCTTGCCATTGCCCAGCTTTGTGGTTCGCATGCAGCACACCGCAGCCGAAAATGTGGAAACCTGGCAAGGCAACGCAGACCTCACCACTGTTTACACTGCTAGTTCATATATGCCGCCCAGTGGTGGCTACCACATGTTGCAGCTTAACGAGCCCTTCTTCTGGAACGGAATCGACAATATCCTGGTGGACACGGCTTTCGGTCAGGTTTCAGCCGCTTCCCATTCCGGAGCAGTGCGCTATTCGCAAATCCCCCATGGCTACCGCTATACACGCAGCAACAACGCAAATCAAAGCAATGTTTTCGTGGGAGGTCTTAGCACCAGCTTCCGGCCAAACCTGAAACTGAGCGTGGAAGTGATTCCTACGCAGCCGGAAATCGAGATAAGCACCTGGAACTATAATTTTGGCAATCTGCTGCCAGGCTATTCGGAATACGCCAGCCTGGCTATCAATAATACCGGAGCCGGGATTTTGGAAGGTGTGATCAGCGTTCCCAATGGCTTTTTGATTATGCCCGCAGGCGTGGATGGCAGGGCATTGCGCAACGAGCTCAGTTTTGCCATAACTGCCGACAGCACCGCAGTTTACAGCGTAGTATTCCACCCTGAAGCTCCAGGCAGCTACTCCGGTGAGATTTTGATAACCCACAATGCAGATTCGCCCAGCCTTAGCCTACCCCTTAGCGGAAGCTGTACCGAGGCAAAAACCGCACCCTTCGTGGAAGGTTTTGAAACCGGATTCAATTTCTGGACGCCACTGGACACCGCTCAAACCAATCGCTGGGCTGCAGGGTCAGCCACAAGCCAGAGCGGAAACCAGTGTCTCTACATCAGTCAGGACTCGGGATTAACCAACAGCTATAGCCTATCAAACCGCTCGATATCGCATCTCATGCGCTATATCAGTTTTCCCGAGTCGGATAGCAGCCTGGTGTTGCGCTTTGCCTGGAAAGCCAATGGCGAAGGTAGCGGACCCTACTATGATTTTATGCGGGTCTATCTGATCCCAGCCGGCAGCAGCCCAACTCCGGGAGAATTGCTAATGGCTGGCCAACTGGGTGGAACCTTTAACCTGCATGATACCTGGCAGGAAGCCAAACTAACGATCCCCAGCGAGTATTATGGGCAGACCAAGGGACTGGTTTTTAGCTGGAAAAACGATACCCAGCTTGGCTATCAGCCTCCCGCAGCGATTGACAATGTGAGAGTATTACCCGATTCCAGAACGGACTATGTGCTGGTGTATAGCGATTCGATAAACTGCGCCTTGCCTGAAGTAAGCGATCCCAACCAGAACATCATTCGTCCCCGGATCAGCATTTCCGGGATAGGCGATTGCCCGGATTACATCACCGTGCTAACCGGATACAGCAGCCTTGATTCACCTTATCAAGATGCCGCATTGGACATCAAGCTGAGCGGAGCGCAGTTTAACGGCACACAGATAACTATAGAGCATAACCTGGGTTATCGCCCTTCCTTTATGAGCTACAAAATCGGCTCGGATGGGGCATGGATGTTATTGCTCGCAACTCAGGACTGGACTGATAGCCTTGCATTTTTCCAGGTTCCAGTTGGAGATAGCGAAATAACCGAGATTTGCTTCAGCTTTGGTGCACCGGAGCTCATTATCCCTCCCTATTTGCATCCCTTCACAGCCATTTTGAACGACCAGAATCAGGTGGATTTGGCTTGGTCAGACTGGAGCTGGGGCGATATCCCGGTACCTGGGATAAGCACTTTTACACTCTGGCGCTCCACTGACTACGACATCTACAGCGCATCCGTCCTGACCGACCCGATTCCCTTTGTGCAATCTATCTCTGAGTATAGCTATACCGACAGCAGCACCGTGGAACTGACCACCTATTTCTATTGGCTGCAAGTGGCTTATGAAGATGGACAGTATAACTTTTTTGGTCCGAATAGCGTTACAACCCAGGCCGATCCGGAGATTCCCGTTCCCCTGGTTAGCCTGCTGATCGGCAATTTTCCCAATCCTTTCAATCCCAATACGGAAATCCGTTATGGGCTGGCCGAGCCGGGTCAGGTGAAATTCGAAATTCTGAATCTGAAAGGCCAAAAGGTTCGCAGTTATGGCTTTAGCCACTCTGAGGCAGGTTTCTTCAAGTTCGATTTTGAGGGCCGGGATGCCAATGGCAAGCAGCTCTCCAGCGGAGTTTATATAATCCGCATGATCCAAGGCAACAAGCATTGGCAAAGGAAGATGACGCTATTGAAATAGCCCAAACCTGCTTGAATAGCCTATGCAATGCGCATGAAATGCAAATCCCATCCGTATTTCATGCGTATTGCTTTGGCAGTTCAAGCCAGTAAGTTATGTATGCTGTCTTTTCCCCAGAGATATTTGCTTATTCAGGTCAAGATTTACATTGACAGATTAGGTTTTGGGATTTGACTTGTATTATAGCACTATTTGGAGAAGATAATGTCGAATACGTTGGTTTTGGGATGTATGTGGGGCGACGAAGCCAAGGCTAAGATAGTTGACTATCTGGCTGAGAAAGCTGATTTTGTGGTGCGTTTTCAAGGTGGCAGCAATGCCGGGCACACCATCGTAACCGAGGGTAAGAAATATGTATTTCACACCATTCCCTCGGGGATAATGTTCCCCCAAACGCTTTGCCTGATTGGGGCCGGGGTGTTGATAGACCCCACGGCAGTTCTGGAAGAGATCAAAGCCCTGGAAAAGCAGGATATCAACCTGAAAGGCAGGCTCCTGATAGATTTTCGGGCTGGTTTGGTTCTGCCCTTGCACAAAGAGCTGGATGCCGAACAGGAAGGCCGCTTGGGAAAGGCCAAAATTGGCACCACAAAAAGAGGAATTGGCCCAGCTTACAGCGATTATACCGCCAGAATCGGATTGCGCTTGCACGACCTGCAGTTTGAAAGCTATGTGGCAGAAAGACTGCAAGCCCTATATCGCCATCATCATAAGAAAATCACCAAAGAACAACTGCAAGAAGAAGTTACCGCCCTCATCAAGGCCTATAGGAACCTGAAGAAATACACCGGAGATGTGGAACTGAGCTTGTTTGAGGCCCAGCGCGAAGGCAGCAACATTCTCTTCGAAGGCGCGCAAGGAGCCCTGCTGGACAACATATATGGCAACTATCCATACGTCACTTCCTCACGGGTAATGACCGACGCAGTGGGAACCGGAACTGGATTTTCGGCTCGGTATCTGGATAAAGTGATTGGAGTTTACAAAGCCTATTGCACCAGGGTCGGCGAAGGACCGTTTATCACCGAAATAAAAGACGAACTCGCCGAAACCATTCGTAAAACCGGAAACGAATATGGTGCCACTACAGGACGTCCCCGCCGCATCGGATGGTTCGACACAGTGGCAGCCAGCTACAGCGCCAGACTGAACAAGCTGGATGCGCTGGCTATCACCTGTCTGGACGTGCTGAGCGGTTTGCCCGAACTCAAGCTCTGTGTGGCACATAAGCAGAAGGGCAAAAGACAGGAAAACTACGATTTTCACAGCTTTGAGGCAGATGAGGTAAGCCCGGTTTACGAAACGCTATCCGGCTGGGAAGAAGACATCAGCGCTTGCCGCAGTCTGGCCAAGCTCCCTTTGGCAGCCAGACACTATCTGGAAGCCCTGGAAGACCATTTGGAAACAAAGGTGGAGATAGTATCCGTTGGCAAAGACCGTAAGCAGACCTTTATGATTAGCCATATAAGGAGTAAGAAATGAAACACCACGTTTGGGCTATAGTCCCGCTGCTCCTGCTGATGGGAGTTTTGTGCGCTCAGCAGATACCCCTGCAAACGCCACAACCTCAGTTTAGCAATCCTTTTTATGATTATTTCTCGCGCAATTATGTGAGTGCCACAGCCGCAGGCAGAGCTTACACCGGCTTAGCTTATCTGGGTGATAGCGATAACGCCCTTCTGAACCCGGCAGCCGCCCGACCAGACTCCGCAAGTTTCTATCTCGAGCTGGACATCAAGCCTCCCAGCGAAGCGGAAGGCTATCCTATGTATGCAAATTACACCTCACCTGCGCCCATTTCGCTGGTCGGTCTTAGCACCGGGCTCGGAAAAGACTTTAGTGGAGCGATCCTGTATAACACGGCAAAGTCGATTGTCCTGGACGATTTTTCTTTTTACATCAATCAGGGGAACGACTTTATTCAGCGCTTTCCCACCTATTATCTGCATCGCCTGAGCACCAATCTGGCCTATCATCAGGAAAACTTGCATTTGGGATTGAACTTGCACACCCAGATGCACTATTACGACGATCCGATCTTTTTGCGAAGCTACGACCGGGTTCGCGATTACCAGCTAAGTTTTCGGGTGCAGCCAGGTTTATTGTATAATGTCAAAAACTGGGGTATGGGGCTTACGCTGATGCCGCCCACCAAGTATAGCTGGGATATGAAATACGCTAACTATAACATGCTTGATCCACTTTGGATTTCAGGCGGACTAAGCTTCTCCAATCCGCATTATGCAGCTCACTTGGAAACAGAATGGGAGCAAACCAGCGCAGTTGATGACAAGTTTGACGACCGGATAATCTTCAAAGCCGGTGCCGAAAAAATCCAGGGAGCCTTGACTTATCGTATGGGTTATCTTTTTAGTTCCAATGTGTATTCCGGCTACATCCGCCTACCCAGCGATACTGCTACTCCCGATACCACTTCTTTTTGGAACGCAGTTCCAGATTCGCTATTTATTGAGGACAATAGCCAGCATGCCATTACATTTGGCCTTAGCTACAAGCATAAGCGCGGTTCGATAAATCTGGCGGCCATGCAGACCGTTGTGGCAGATATACCGCGCACCCAGATCAGTATTTCTCTCAGCTTCTATCTTTCTACCTTTACGCGCAAAAAAGAACTCTACCTGTATGATTAATCCCAGCGTCCAGATCAGAAAGATTGAGAGCTACGACCTGGCAGCCCTCGAAGAAGCGGTTCAGAGCTTTCTATCCCCCCTCAAAGGAGCAAAATTCTCCCGCAATAAACGCGTGTTGATCAAAACCAATGCCCTGGGTGCGTTCCCACCCCATAAAGCTGTCACCACTCATCCGTTGGTATTGGAAGCCTTGATCCGCTATTTTCTGGAGCGGGGCAAGGAAGTTTGGCTGGGAGACAGTCCTGGTGGAACCGCCAGCTTCAATACCGTTTGGCAAACTTGTGGATATGCCGAATTGGCAGAGCGTTATCCGATCAAAGTGGTAAACATGTCCACATCCGGTTTTCGTGAGCTTTCCTATCGGGGTATAAAGCTTAAACTGAGCGAAGTTCTGTGGCAGTGTGGGATCATTATCAACGCCGCCAAGTATAAAACTCACAGTCTGATGGCTTTCACGGGAGCGCTCAAGAACCTCTATGGACTTGTGCCCGGCATGGTAAAAAGCGAGTATCACCGCGACAATCCAGACACCCAGAGCTTTGCAGATCTGCTGATCGCTCTCTATGCACTAACCCGAAACCGCATCAGCTACAGCTTCATAGATGGCATCGTAGGAATGGATGGAGCGGGACCCTCTTCCGGCAATCCGCGTCCCTTTGGCCTTTTTTTGGGTTCCAGTTCGATTCCGGCTCTGGATACGGTGGCGGCCAGGATGCTTGGCTTCAGGATTTCGGATGTTCCCTATCTCAGTGAGGCACTACATCTGGAAGGAATCCTGCCTTCCAGAATAAAGGTTCCCACCAGCTTTACCCATTACCGCATCCCACACGCCGACATTTCTGTGGTCAAGCTTCGCAAGGAAACCCTGAAATACGTTCCCGCAGCATTCCGCTATGCCTTCAAAAAGCTCTATTACTATCATCCCCAGGTCTCTGAACGCTGCCGGAACTGCGGTATCTGCGTAAGAAGCTGTCCCGTCCAAGCCATTTCCTGGCCGGAAGGACAGCGGCCTTTCGTAAACCGGGAGCACTGTATCAAATGTATGTGCTGCCATGAAATGTGTCCACATAACGCCATAGACATCCACAAATCCCTCCTGGCAAAGGCGGTTTTACGATGAAAAGCAGAAACAAAGAGCTGAAACCCAGCTATAGATTCCTATTCTGGGGCATAATAGCCATCATTGGAATCTGGATTCTTTTCTTGAGCGGCAATAGCTTTTTGAATACCTACAAGCTGCAAAGAAGGGTTCAGCTTCTGGAAAAGGAAACCACCGCGCTAAAAGCGGTAAATGACAGCCTGGCTGCGGAAAACCTACGACTGAAAACCGATCCTGAAACCGCTGAAAAAGCCGCCAGAGAGAAATTTGGACTCACCAAACCGGATGAAACTGTGTTCCGGTTTGTTCCTGCGGAGGAAGATGACAACAAAAAGTGAGCATGACCACAGCTTTGAGATAGCCGGATTTATTTCTCTGGACTCCGAACTAAAACACACACTGAAGTTCTTGGTGCAGGCTCTTTTGGACTCCACAGAAACTGAGCGGCCGCAAAGAATGGAAGATATTATCCAGTTGGTTGGCGAGGCTTGCGACAACTCCTGGAAGCATCCCCTTTACAAGGAATATGCAGCTCTCCTGATCGACTACCTGCTTTCGTATTTTTTGCAAGTTCGCAGCTCTCACGAAAGCA
This sequence comes from uncultured Candidatus Cloacimonas sp., assembly GCA_964529335.1. Classification (GTDB taxonomy): domain Bacteria; phylum Cloacimonadota; class Cloacimonadia; order Cloacimonadales; family Cloacimonadaceae; genus Cloacimonas. The sequence goes on along the minus strand of CAZGWB010000061.1, from coordinate 5,137 downwards.
CCTTCATCCAGTTTATGAACTTGCTGAACCACCTGCCCATCACATTCGAATCCCCATTTTACAAACCTATGGTGCAAGCCATGTCTGAGAATACGTCTAATCCCCAGCACAATTTGATGCTTTTCGACCGTTTGCAGGCACTTTATCTGCTAACTGAGATCAGGGATTATACCAATGCCCGCATCCTTTATCAGGAACTGGAACCTCAGGTTCCGAAGGCAAACCTGAAGCTATGGGTGATGCTGCAGATATCCAGAATCAGGCTGCTGAAGGATGAGGATAATCTGCCGGAAGTCATGAGGCTGCATCTAATGTCGATCATGGAAGCCTGGACTACAGAAGGATGCGAATGCAGCATAAACTTCATCTTACGTTGGATACTATCCATCAACTGGCAGAAACAGCTTATAATAAAAAAAACCCTGATGCTGCGCATCTATGAAAGGATATGCGAAACCAAAAACCTTACCTGCGCCATGGTGATCTATGAGCTCTTTTGTCTGGAAGACAGGCTGGTTCCCTTTCCGGAGAAAATCAGCTATCAAAAACGCCTGATCAAGTTTCCGGGCAGCATCCTGAACGTTCAGCAGCTTCACAGTCTCTATTTTTTTGCCGGCTATTATTTTTGTGGAGTTCTGTCGCACTTTAAGGATTCCATCCAAAACTACCAATATTCAAACTACTTCTTGCATAAAAGCTGGGACCGTTTGATCCATATGTCGCAATTGCTGCGTTTGCATCTGTCTCCTGAAGCATATTATCAGGCCATGCCTTTTCTGGATGCCCGAATTCAGGATCTTAGCAACCAGGTTAGTTTGCAAAACAACACATACGTAGAAAGCCTGCAAGCCAATTTCGATAAAATCGAGGAGCTCTATCAAAAGGTGGGCGAGCTATCGTTAACAGACAGCTTAACCGGACTGCGCAACCGTCGTTTCTTTTATGATAATCTCCAGCAGATGATTATTCTGGCCGCCAGACACCGAGTTCCCATTTGTTTCTGTATGGTGGATATTGATTTCTTCAAACTGGTGAATGATAATTTTGGACATCTGGCCGGGGATTACGTCCTGAAGGAGCTTGGCCAGATGCTTCTGCAGGAATTCCGCAAAAGCGACGTGATCATCCGGTTTGGCGGCGAAGAATTTCTGGTAATCCTCTTCGACATAGATACCGATAGTTGCCTGAATATGATGGAGATCTTCCGTCAGAAGGTGGAGCGGCATACCTTTGAATTCCGCTCGAAGCTGATTGCCATAACCATCAGCATCGGTATCTCTGGCGAAACTCAGATCGAACACCATTCCACAGACCTCAACCAGTTCGTATCCCAAGCCGACAAAGCGCTCTACGTAGCCAAAAGCAAAGGACGCAACCGGGTGCAGCTTTTCGATCCGGAGCTGAAAAATCCAAACCTGCATGAAGAGATATAGCAGATTTCCTGCTTGACATATATTGACCTAATTCAATTTTCGGAATTTGTATAAGGAGTTGCCATGGCAAAGATAAGCGTGAAGAACCTGAATAAAGTATATGACAATGGCTTCCATGCCGTTAAAGACGTCTCTTTTGTAGCTGAAGACAAGGAATTTGTGGTGCTGGTAGGACCTTCCGGCTGCGGTAAAACTACCGTTCTGCGCATGATCGCCGGCCTGGAAGAGATCACTTCGGGCGACATCTGCATCGGAGATGCCCTGGTAAACAAAATGCCTCCCAAAGACCGCGATATTGCCATGGTCTTCCAAAACTATGCCCTCTATCCCCATATGTCGGTTTACGACAACATGGCTTTTGCCCTCAAGTTGCGCGGCGAATCAAAGGACACCATCAAGCAGAAGGTGGATGTCGCAGCAAAAATGCTGGGGATCGAAACACGCCTCAAAAACAAACCCGGCCAGCTTAGCGGTGGCCAGCGGCAGCGTGTAGCCTTAGGCCGGGCCATTGTGCGCAATCCCAAGGTATTTCTTTTCGACGAACCGCTTTCCAATCTGGATGCCAAATTGCGTGTGGCCATGCGGGCAGAGATAGTGAAGCTGCATCACACCCTGGGCACCACGATGATCTACGTAACTCACGACCAGGTAGAGGCTATGACCATGGCCGACCGTATCGTGGTTATGAAAGACGGAATCATCCATCAGATCGATACTCCGCTAAATATCTACAATAATCCTGCCAATATCTTTGTGGCCGGTTTCATTGGCAGCCCCGCCATCAATCTGGCCGAAGGCAAGCTGATCTCCAAAGAAGGCGCTATGCATTTTGACAGCGGCGATTATCAACTGGCACTTACTCCCAAACAAGCGGAAATTCTGGCTGCCTACAAGGACAAACCGATAATTATGGGTATCCGTCCCGAAGATATTTACGATTCCCGCTTCGACTCAATGGCCGAAGCTCCCCAAAAATTCAGCGCCAAAGTGGATGTAGTAGAGCCCCTGGGAAATGAGTATCACATTGTGCTAACCACTGCCAAACATGAATTTACGGCTCGTTTTGATCCCAAAGAGCTTCCCAAAATGGGTCAGGACCTCTTCATCACCGTAGATATGATTAAAGCTCATTTCTTCGATCCCGATAGCGAGGCAAATCTCTACTGAGCAAGCTGCCAAAGATTTAACTGCGATGGGCAGGAGCGTATCTGCGATCATTGCGCTTAGCATCGGCTGGACACTGATCCCAGCCTTTTGCCAGGCCATCAAACCAGCCTCTAATGCTTCGGCAAGTGCTTTGGCAGAGATTACAATCTTGTCTGACAGCCCGGCTGATTTTTCGCTGTCTCCACTCATTGCCACGCAGGGAGTTAGCCTATCATGGCAACGACCCTTTGGCCTGGCAGGTATTGATCTCATCGGAATTCACAGCGCATTTGGAAAAGGGTCTTGGTTTCTGGCCACAGGTTTGGACTATCTGTCTCATTCAGACTACCGCTGGCAGGATGAATACCTTAGTCTGGGCATGGCCTGGGAAGCCTTGAAACTGGGAGCAACTCAACATCTGATCTACGAAAAGATCGAATCCGAAAGCTGGTTCACCTGGGATAACGACTTTGCCCTGGCCTTCGTTAATGAAGATTATGGCAGTGAATTGCGGATAAACAACCTGCGGAGCCAGGATACCAGTTTTACCCTTTCCGCTTCATCCCAGCTTAGCAAGCAAGCCAAGCTGGCTTCCAGATATACCTGGAACAAAGACGGGCAAAATTCCTATGCCTTGGCAACAACCTATCAAGTTATTTCCGGTTTTCAGCTTAGCAGCTCCTGGCAAAGCGAGCCAAACCGCTTTGGACTGGGCATGAAGCTTAGCTGGGACAGGCTGAATTTGTTTTACGCGGTGCAAACTCATCCTGAACTAAATCTCACTCATAGCCTTAATATCGGCTCCAATTGGTAAAATTTATGCGATATCTATGTCTCTTCCTTTTACTTGTCCAGCTTGGCTGGCTCTTTGCTCAGGCCGAAGAAATGCCCGAGTTAAACTCAGAAAACCTGCAGGAAAGTTGGCTGAACGAACTATACCGGCAACTTGACGACGGCGAATTCCGCATCAAAGCTCATAGCCGCAGCAGGTTTATGGACGATAACTTCAATTCCCTGATCAGCTTGCAGGGCGAAGACCGAGGACTGAGGCTGAATCTGAATCTGTATGCCACTCAGCACAAACTGGAAGCGGCAAACTTCAGCTTCCGCCGCTTTTCAGCCAAAACCACTCTGCGCGAATTGGATTTGGGAAATTACCGTGCTGCCTGGGGTGAAGGCATCCTCTTGCGTAAAAACCCTGGGCAAAAAGGTCTTATGGCCTTGTCCCCCGCAGCCCACCCCATGAATTATTCTCCCTTTGGAGCTGCGGCAGCTTTACGTCAGGGCGATTTCGGCGCATTGATTCTGGCTTCCGGACAAGAACGCCGCGTTGCCTTGGACGATGGTAAAATCAGCCAGATTTATACCAGGCGTGCCGAAAACCTGGCCATGGCAACGGAAGCAATCGGAGCGGCTGGCCTAAGCTATCAAACGGATGCCGTAGAACTCGGTGCCCTGCTGTATCTGCAGCAATATGACAAGCAATTTGCCCTGGCTGAATACAGCGACAAGCTGGAAGCCTTCAGTCTGGCTTTCAGGATGCCGGCAGAACCGTTTTATTTTGCCGCCGAAGGTGCGATAATAGAGGGTAAGAAATCTGGAAAGGCTTCCATCCGGCTAAGCCTGCCAAAGCTGGACCAGGATTTCGGCATCTCCAGCCGTCAAAGCTATCAACTGCCGGCTTATGCCTCCAGTCCTGCCGTGCTGAGCTCGCGTTATCCAGGTCATGAACTGAATTGGAATCTTGATTACGAGCCTGTGGACAAGCTGAAGCTTGGCTTCCGGCACGTGATTTTGAAAAAAGGCGAATCCCTGCAAAGCCCCAAATGGCTTTCACGAAGCATCCTGTATGTGCAGAGCCAAGGACGCGGGGGCGACTATCTGATGCAGCTAACCCGCCTGGATAAAGAGATTGTCGCCAGCGTGGACAGCAGCTTCATTGGCAGCCGTCCCGTGCATTACCGGGTGGCTTTCCGAATGCAACAGAACTTATCTGACTACAGCAGCTTCCGTATGCTGTTCCGCTATCACCGGGAAGATAAACAAAGCCTGAAAAACGACGGCATCTTTTGGGAGAACGCCTTCCGGTTCGTGGCCGGCAAACTGAATCTGGAGCTCGGGCTGCAAAGCTGGCAAAGCCGCCGAACCTTGCTGTGGGAAGATACTGTATCCGAGGATCCCAGCGGAATTGCTCTGGCCGCGGGAGACGATTTTGCCTGCTTCTTTGCGCCCAGCTTCAGCACCAAACTCTTCCGTGCCAGAGCGGAACTGAAGTATTCTCTGCAGTCCGATATTGGTAGCTTCTTCCTTGCCTTCGGTTTTTAGACCGCAGATTTTCGCGTTGCAAGTTCTATATCTAAAGATTTGTAATAGGAACACGGATTTGAACGGATTGCACGGATAATCACGGATCATATTTCTAAGAATCTCAAAGGTCGAGAAAATATAATAACCTCACAGATAGCACAGATCTCACAGACTCTCCTTGTTTCTTTGTTTCCCTTCACATCTGCTGTCCCCTGTCCCCTAAGTACTCTTCACTATATCATACCGGAGTC
>CAZGWB010000060.1:0-17380 GCA_964529335.1 uncultured Candidatus Cloacimonas sp. | reverse complement strand
TCTGACAAGAGCCTCTTTCTCTCATTCCCACTCTATATTCTGGTTTAAAGATCATTTTTTCCCCGCTCTCGCCGAGCAGGTTGCGTCATATTCTTGGGGGCGGTTTTTTTGTCAATGCCTTTTTTTGAAATAACTCCGTTTATCTGGACAATGATACGTTCAAAGGCCTATGAAACATGTTATTACAAATCTCAAAGAAAAATTGAAACTGGCTTCACTTTCTGCATTTTCCTCAGTTTTGCCATGTTTATTCAGCACCTGGCCAGTCATTTCCGCATCTAAAATCCTCGATCTATAGAACGAGAATTGTCTGACGCTCAATCGCAGTGTTATGGTTTCGGGCAAGCGAATACGCATATTATGAACAGCGATTTCTATTGACTAAAATCCGCTTTTCCGAGAGAAGGTTAAAAAAACAAACATATGGAGCTTTAAATGTTCAGGCAAGTCCTGTTATCCAAACTACACCGGGCCACCGTTACCGAATGTGACATTAATTATAACGGCAGCATAAAGATAGACGAAGCTCTTCTGGAAGCAAGTGGTATGCGCGAATTCGAGCGTGTGGAGATTTTTAATATCACTAATGGGGCTCGTTTTTCCACCTATATCATATTGGGAGAGAGAAACAGCGGAACCGTAAGTATTAATGGGGCAGCGGCTAGATTGGTTCAAGTTGGCGATAAAGTGATAATAATAAACTATGGTATGCTCAGCGAAGAAGAAATGGCCTCGTACAAACCCCGAATTGTAGTGCTGAACGAAAACAACAATATTGACAAGATACTTTGATGCAAATAGTTAAGTCTGTATCTCAGATGCAGGAGCTGAGCCATAATTGGCCACAGGATTATAGAATAGGCTTTGTCCCAACCATGGGTTATCTACATGCCGGGCATCTTTCACTTGTCGCAGAAGCTAATCGCAGGTGTGAAGTTACAATAGTGTCCATCTTTGTGAATCCATCACAATTTGGCCCAAACGAAGACTTAGCGAGCTATCCCAGGGATATTGACCGGGATTTGCAGCTACTAAGCGATTACCATGTGAACCATGTTTTCTTCCCCACCACGGATGAGATATTTCCGAACAATTACAGAACCTGGGTTGAGGTTAAGGGGCTAAGTGATGTTTTGTGTGGAGCCAGCCGGCCAGGACATTTCCAAGGTGTAGCAACAATTGTGCTAAAACTGGTAAACCTCGTTAAACCTCACCTGATGTTTATGGGAGAAAAGGATTACCAGCAGATTACTGTCCTGAAAACCATGCTAAGAGACCTTAACCTGAGCACCGAAATCGTTCCCTGCCCAATAGTAAGAGAAAAAGACGGCCTCGCCATGAGCAGCCGGAACGTATATTTGAATACCCAGGAAAGACAACAAGCGCTTTGCCTAACTGAAGCAATTCACAGAATCCAAAATCTATACCAAGAAGGTATCACTGATTCTGCTGAGCTTATCCACAGCGGCAGCAAACTCATCAAAGAGAAAGGCGGCAGACTCGATTATCTCAGCCTTGTTGACATGGATAGCCTGGAACCCATGCCAGAGGCAGGGTTCAGAACACGGATCATCTTGGCTGTTTATATAGGTAGAACCAGACTCATTGATAATCAACCATTGGTTTTGATTTAATTAGAAAAATTTACCCACTAAACCATATTCTCCAGGGTATACCCAATACCCATTCTTTACCAATCCCATAAATGTAAGTTAAGATGATACTGAGTATTCGAAGGGAATTATACAAACAAGATCCGGGTTGACTTCAGATATTTCTTTTCCAACACCTTGCAGTATTGTTTCATGAGGTTTCTCCTGATCTCGAGATCCTTGGGCAGGGCAGGATCCTGGTGGGCATCGTTGATTTTAGTGCCCACAACAAATTCGATGATATCACTATCGAGCAGTGTTTTCATCAGTTTGCGTACAGCGCTTTCCGGCATGGCATCCAGATTGGCATCTTCTTCCAAAGCGCTGAGGCAGCGAGACAAGGTAATTGTTCCCTCTGTAACCAAATCGAAACCCTCCATACTTGCAGTAGGTGGGATTTCCTGATTTGTTTTGATTTCCTTTAGATTCACCTTGATACTGATATTCAATTCTCTGGAAAGGATTGCGGCTGTAGTTCCACCACAGATTACTTTTTTTCCGTTAAATTCTCCGGCTATCTTGGCCAGAATGGGATCGTGTTCTTTTTTATAAGGTGGACCAGTGAATACAATTGTTCGTCGAGGATTACGAAAATACAAGGCTGCGCAGGTAATATCGTCTGCTGCCTTGTATCCATCATATTCACAGGCTTTTTGGGCGATTTCCTTACTAATCTGGCCAGCCGAAATACGATAGTTATTTTGCAACAAGCTTATTATGTAATCCTCCACCCGTTTCTCCTGCCAACCCAGGGGCAAATGCGGAAGTCCCATGCCGGCCTGGCTTACTCCATCGGAGTAGTAGATTACACGATCCTCTGGTTCAAGCTCCAGTTCGGAATAGTATAAATGGCTCTTCCGGAAAGATTTGATGGGGATCTCCTGCTTGTTGACAGAGATAAGCTGCCCGCCCCGGATGAAAGCATAGGGCGGATTGTCATGTTCAATGATTCGCAGCTTACCATTCAAACCCGCATCAATAATGGTAAAGGTGCTGTATCCAATATGGCGGGAAGAACATACAGGCAAAGTTTCCAAAATCACCTCAGCAGCTCTTTTAATATCCATACGCGAAGAGATAAATCCGGCTGCCATTGTTGTGGTTAGGGTAGCTAGCACATTTGCCTTGATTCCGCTGCCCAAGCCATCCGCAAGCACACAGATAATGCGATCTTGGTTTTTTATACTGTAGAAGCTATCTCCACAGGCTTGAAAACCATTTTTGCAGATCTGGTAATAATCGGCTTCGAGAAATTGGTTCATCACCGGTCAATCCTTCTTTGAGAAGCTTTGCACGATCGAAGAAAGCAAAACTTCGCTATCTGCTGCGTTTTCTCCCAGCAAAAAGGCAATCTGCTGAACGGTTGTCAGGTTTTTGCGCATTACTTCCTGGGCCTTTTCAATAATCTGTTCCCGCTGGATAACCGGTTCAGTAATATCCTGCAATATACCCCCCACCAGAAGATGCTTCTGTATTGAAAAAAGTGTTAGGCGAATGATCTTACCATTGTAGCGGATATCCTGTATCTTCACCTCGGTTCCCTCTTGGATGGCATCTGAAAACAGGCCGTGAAAGGGAATCAAGCGTTCCAGGTATGCTCCTTCCAAGTCCGGATCAGCTTCCGATACTATCGACGCATCACCACCAATGATGCTGACAAATGGTTCGTTTGATTCGATAATCTGCAAGTGCTGATCTACTATAACTACTCCCGATGGCATGGCCTTGATGAGAGCTGCAGCTTTATTTTGGGCCAGTTTTCGCAGGTACGACACACACATTGCCGGCTCTGCCTTGGCTTCGATGAGTGCGCAGGCGAAGTCTCTGCAGGAATCATATCCGCAACCGCCGCAGTTTAATTCATCCTCACCACGTTTCTTGCCGATTTTGAGCAGCGCTTCAGCGATTTCAATCCTGCTGTGCTGATCCCGGATGATTTCACGGCTGGCATAAGTTGCGCTGATATCAGCGAGCTTCCGTAGATTCCTGTCATCAGCAACTGGAGTTTCCGTTTGCACCCGGAACCTTTTTTGTACGGTAGAACCGCGTTTACTAACCCCGGGACCATTCACGCAGCCACCTGGACAAGCCAGAGCTTCGATAAAAACTGGACGATCGAAGGCCTGAGGATCAAGCTCTTCCAAGGCTTCCACGATATCCTGAACCCCAGAAAAACTCATAAAGAGTGTGTTTTCAGGAGGATTGCAGCACTTGATCCCCTCAATCATGCCACCATCTATGGGATACAAACCTCCCTCAGCGGCAGGATAAGGCATAAATCTCTTGCCAGAAGGTAGGGCAGTCCAATCTATGCTTTTCAGATTGAACCAGCGGCGTAAATCCGCAAAAGTGAGAGCTACATCGAAGATATCCTTTGTTTCGTTTTTCTTGGCAACACAAGGACCTATGAACACAATCCCGATGTCTTCACCATACTCTGCCTTCAGAAGTTTGCTGTGAGCCTGCAATGGAGAAACTACAGGAGTAATATGCTTTACCAGGTGAGGATGATATTGCTCGATGAGGTGGACTACACTGGGACAAGCAGATGATATCTGGATGTTGTTTTGGTCGCTTTTCAGCAAGTCCGCACAGGCATCTGAAACCACCTGTGCTCCTAAAGCTGTTTCCGATACCCCAAAAAAGCCAAGTTCCAGAATCGCCGCAATCAGCTTTTCGTTGTCTATTCCATTAAACTCAGTCCTATGGGAAGGCGCTAGTGAAACAAAAACCCTCTGTTTTTGTTTTAGAATCCGGATGGCCTCGCCCAAATCATTGCGGATTTTTTTTGCTCCCACTGGGCAAACTTCGGTGCAATGACCACAAAGGATACAGGCTTCTGGAATCACTTGGGCTGATCCGGATACTACCCGGATGGCCTTCACCGGACAGCCCCGGACACATTTGTAACAATCCTGACATTCGGTTTTTTCAGTATAGATCGGTTTTTGATCGTTCATATCTGCAATAGCTCTTTGTCCAGGATGGACGGTAAATCTTCCGAGTGTACTTCATGATAGGGTGTTCCATTTATGGTCACGTTCGGACCGCGCGAGCATTCACCCATGCAAAGCGAACCTTCTATATGCACGCTGTCGGATAGTCCATTGGCTCGAAGATACTCTTCTATAACTCTCAGATTGTCCCGGTTCTCCCGGGCAAAACAAGAGCTTCCCATGCAGATGTGGATGGTGCTCATTTTTCTCTCTCTTCGGCATAGCGAACGATCATATCTTTTATTTCCGGAAGAGTGGCGTGATGAATCACTTTGTCTCCAATGCATATGGTGGGGCCTTTATCGCATTTTTCACTACAGAACGTGGCACCTATATCAAAGAGATTTCCCCAAGCATTTTCTTCGACCAGTTTGAGTGTCTTGGCCAGTATGTCCTGAGAACCTCTCAGATAACAGGATGTCCCTACGCATACCCTAACCTTGCACCTGCTCTCTGAACCGGCACCCGAAAGACTAAGTTCATCATCATCTATGCGTTTCCGGTGTTTGTAAGCAGTATGTAATAATTCGTGTGCCTTTTGGCTGTTCGGCTTGTCTAACAAAGCATCATAGAGCTCGTTAATGAATGGGTTGTCTTGAGCCCGGTGCATCGGCATGGTTTTATCGGCATGATATATGGAGGTCGTTCTGTCCTTTCGTTGTTTGGCAGATTGCACAATCGGTTGTCCGGCACCGCCTGTGCAACCTCCAGGACAAGCCATGATCTCCACTATGTCGTAATCCACCTCACCATTTATTATCTTATCGCAAAGGCTCTGGGCATTCTTTAATCCATGCACCACCGCCATTCTTAGATTACCATCAGCCAAACTGGCCTCCCTTAATCCGGAAGAACCACGTACTTCCTGTAGAACGATGTTCTCAGGCACAGGAATCTGGAATTTATCGGCAGCATAACGCAAAACTGCTTCGCTGACGCCTCCGCTATTACCAAAGATTACCCCCGCTCCAGTGGCGAAGCCCATTGGTAAATCCATAGATTCAGGTTCGAGGGATGAGATATCTATGCCTGCTTCCTTTATCATTCTTCCCAGCTCCTGAGTAGTGAGAACCACATCAACATCTGCTATGCCGTCATGAATAAATTCGGGTCTTTTGCATTCATACTTTTTTGCCGTACATGGCATTATGGATACCACAAAGAGCTTTTCCTTGTCTACATTGAGAAGCTCCGGCAGTCGTTCTTTGGCGATCGAACCAAACATCTGCTGAGGTGATCGGCAACTGGAAAGATTCCCCAAAAGCTGAGGATAGCTCTGTTCCGCATACTTCACCCAAGCTGGACAGCAGGAGGTAAAAATGGGCAGTTTTTCGCCCCGGGATTTGCGAGATATAAACTCATTGGCTTCTTCCACCACTGTCAGGTCTGCCGAAAAAGCCGTGTCGAATACTTTTTGAAAGCCAAGCATGCGCATAGCGGCAACCATTTTTCCAGTGGTAAGATCACTCGCCGGAAGATTGAACATTTCGCCCAAAGCCACTCTGACGGCAGGAGCTATCTGGGCGATTACGTACTTTTCTGTGCTGTGAATGGCATCCCAGACCAGCGGAATATGGCTCTTAACAGTAATTGCGCCTGTAGGGCAAACTGCAGCGCACTGACCGCAGTTTACGCAATCGACTTGAGAAAGGCTTTTCCCATAGGCTGCGGCAACATTAACGTTTTGTCCTCTGGCCGCAAAATCGATGGCCCCAATGCCTTGAATTTCTGCACAAAACCTTACGCAATCACCGCAAAGAACGCACTTATTGGGATCTCTTACCAAGGATTCGCCACCCAAGTCTTTGGGTTTACGTTCACGGGTCTTACGAAACCGAACTTTGTCTATGCTTAACCGGTTTGAAAGATCCCGTAGTTTGCAATCTGCAGCTCGTCCACATTTGGTGCACTCCTGATCATGATTTGCCAGAAGCATCTCCACGATGGTTTTTCGCAACTTCAGAATCTGATCGGTGTGCGTTTTTATCCTCATTCCTTCAAAAGGTTCTGTGGAGCAGGAAGTTACCAAACCTCTTCCCTCCACTTCAACCATGCATAACCTGCATGCGCCATAAACACTTAGGTCGCTGTGGTAGCAAAAGGTCGGAATTTCAATGTGGGCTTTACGAGCCAAGGCAAGGATATTGGTTTCGCCTTCCCAAAGGATAGGCCGGTCGTTTATATATACGTATTTATCCATGATAATCTCCCTTTATTAGCTGATTGCTTTAAACTTGCAGGTTGCTACGCAGGCCCCGCATTTGATGCAAACCAAAGGATCTATGGTGTGCGCTTTCTTTACTTCACCGCTGATGGCTCCCACCGGACATACCCTTTTACAAAGCGTGCAGCCCTTACACTTATCCGGATCGATTGAGATGGGAGTAAGCGCTTTGCATGATTTGGTGGGGCAGTACTTCGCTTTTACGTGAGCTTCGTATTCGCTACGGAAATAACGCAGAGTGGAAAGCACCGGATTGGGAGCAGATTTACCCAGACCGCATAACGAAGTGATCTTGATGGCTTCTCCGGCTTCCATAAGTAAATCCAGCGTTTCTTCAGTTCCTTCACCCGCTACGATGTCTTCCAGCATCTCCAGCATTTGTCTGGTTCCCTCACGGCAGGGAACGCATTTACCACAAGATTCATGTTGGGTGAAGGTCATAAAATACCTTGCAGTTTCCACCATACAAGTGCTGTTGTTCATCACGACCATCCCGCCTGAGCCTACCATAGCACCAATCTGTCCCAAAGAGTCGAAATCCAAAGGAAAATCCAGATGTTCTCTGGTAAGGCAGCCTCCACTAGGACCACCGATCTGCACTGCTTTGAAGGCATCGTTGTTGATTTTGCCGTCTTTGTCCAAAACACCCCCGCCAATCTCGAACACGATTTCGCGGATGGTGGTGCCAAATGGGACTTCGATCAAACCTGTGTTTGCCACATGGCCAGTTAGAGCAAAGGTTTTGGTTCCCGGTGATTTCCCAGTTCCCAGACTGCGGAATTTATCTATTCCCTCTCGTAAAATAACCGGAACCAGAGCCAAGGTTTCCACATTGTTGATGACGGTTGGCTTGCCAAAAAGCCCCTTTTGAGCTGGAAAAGGCGGTTTGGGATTGGGCATTCCGCGTTTGCCTTCGATAGAGGCAAGAAGTGCGGTTTCTTCACCGCAGACGAAAGCGCCTGCTCCTTCCATTACATTTATCCGAAAGCTCTTGCCACTGCCAAACACGTTTTCGCCAAGTATTCCGTATGATTCAGCAGTAGATATGGCTTTTCTGATTCTCGTGCAGGCAAGAGGATACTCCATCCGGACGTAAACGTAGCCTTCATCGGCTCCGATGGCAGCAGCTGCTATCATCATCCCTTCTATTACACTGTGGGGATTCCCTTCCAGTATAGACCTGTCCATAAATGCCCCTGGATCGCCCTCATCTCCGTTGCAGATAACGTATTTCTTATCATTTAGTTCCCTGCGGGCAAATTCCCATTTAAGGCCAGTGGGAAATCCACCTCCACCTCGTCCACGGAGTCCACTATCCTGGTACAAGCGGCAGATTTGTTCCGAGTTGTAATTCAGATAAGCGTCACGAGCTGCAAAATAACCACCGTGAGCAATGTATTCGCTGATGTTCTCTGGGTCCACGTGCCCGCAGTCTTTCAGGCCGGTCCGGCTTTGACGTGTATAAAAGGGTATCTCTGACGTTCCTTTGTATGCTTTTCCAGTTACCGGGTCATGATATAAAAGTCTTTCGATTGCGATGTCTTTCAGAATAGACTTTTCCACAATTTCTTCCGCGTCTTCTGGCTTAACGTGGCCATACATAATTCCTGCAGGTTCTATGGTAACCAGCGGGCCGACTTGGCAGAATCCCTGACAGCCGCTGCCTATCATATAAACATCATGTTCTTTCATTTTGGCCTGGTCTTCTGATTTTAACGACACTGTGATGTCCAAGCCTCTAAGCGCAATTGAGTTCTTCAGGCTTTCAAAAACCTTCAACGAGCCATTGGCAATGCAACCTGTTCCAGCACAAACTACTATGCGCTTCTTGCAGAGCGACCGAGCTTGATTGTATGAATCGCGGATTAATTCCAGATTAGGCATTTTCCTTTTCCTCCGTTTCGATTTTTTCGATAAGCAGCAAAGCTTGTTCTGGTGTAACCTGTCCATGTACTTCTTCATCAACTACCAGAACGGGAGCCAGACCGCATGCTCCCAAACAGGACACAGTTTCGAAAGTATACATCATATCATCGGTGGTGATCTTTTTGGCAGTCAGATTCAAACGCTTACGAATGGCTTCGATAACGGCCAAAGAGCCCTTAACATGGCATGCGGTGCCATCGCACATCTTTAATATGTGCTTGCCCTTCGGCTCCAAAGAAAAATGGCTGTAGAAAGTTGCCACACCATACAAACGGGCTGGTGAAACGCCCAATGAGGTGGCGATAAAGGTCATCACTTCCTGAGGAAGATAGCGGTACTCTTCCTGAACCGCTTGCAGAATGGGGATTATCTTGGTTTCGCTATGTTCATAACGATCCAGTATCTCCAAAACCTTGTTGAAGCTGTGTGCTGCTGTGTATGAGGCACTCATGCTAACTCCTATCTATTTTTTTATGTATTTCAAGACGCAATGGTAGTGTATTGGAAAATTGATTGTATCCGGTGATGTCTTTTAGTGAAGCTCTATATCAGTCGCTGGTAATGGGATTGTAGAGTTTTTCCGCTACTCTGCGGGACAGAACAGCCAATGAGGAACTCATATCTATGTTTTCCACGATGATCTCTTCCGGAAGATTCAGTTTGGCCGGAGTGAAATTCCAGATCGCAATAACTCCATTGGCCACCAGAAGATCAGCCACTTCCTGAGCAGCGTCTGCCGGAGTAGTAATTATCCCGATATGAATATGCATCCGGTTCAGCAGATTGCTCAGCTTATCTAAGTGGTACACAGGTATTTCATGTAGTTCGGTTCCTGCTAGTTCAGGATTTACATCGAAAGCAGCAATTATCTTCAGTCCCTTGCGGCTAAGCTCAGAATAGCCTATCAAGGCTTTCCCCAGATGGCCCACGCCAACCAGAAAGCAGGAAGAGGCATCGTTCCAGTTCAAGCATTGTTCGATGGCAGAAATCAATTCTTCTATCTTATGCCCAATTTTGGGAATCCCAACCACTCCGGTAAAGGCCAGGTCTTTACGAACCTGCGTCATATGCACGTCTGTGAAGACAGCTATCTTGGTGGCTGATACCATTTTCAAGCCAGCACGTTTGAATTTGTACAGGGCTTCCAAGTATCTGGGCAATCTCTTCAGGGTCATGATCGGGATAGAGTCCATTTGATCTCCTTTTCCGAGCTTAAGCTCAGCTTATGGAGGTCAACATAAACAAGTCCTCAAATCTGTCAAGAGATATCTACACTTTTTATATCGATATAATTTTATCGTATTGCTGCGGCACAACTTCCAAGCAAGGATAGTCACTGAACAAATCACTGGCGGCAGCATA
This sequence comes from uncultured Candidatus Cloacimonas sp., assembly GCA_964529335.1. Classification (GTDB taxonomy): domain Bacteria; phylum Cloacimonadota; class Cloacimonadia; order Cloacimonadales; family Cloacimonadaceae; genus Cloacimonas. The sequence continues at coordinate 7,220 of CAZGWB010000060.1, read as the reverse complement.
ATCTACACTCATGATTTGTTTGATAGGTCAAGGGTAGGTTCTAGTGTGTTAGAAAAAATACAGCCTCCGGCATCTTAAGCCGGAGGCATAATGTAACATTAGCTCTAGATCATGATTACTGCGAATCGGAACAGACTATCCTGAAAAACATCCTGGCATTTCCGGAGTGATTAATCAGAAGCTGGATATTGGTAGTGGTTCCGAGATAATTCTGGGGTCCTGGATCAAAATCCGGATTGATGTCTCCATATACTGTGTAGCTAATCTGATTCAATTCTGGATATGAATTACCTTCCCAACTCCCTTCATTCACCTCTTCCCAGCATAATAGCATGCGATTCGCAGAAGCTGGCATAAGGGCTAAATTCCGCGCTGGATTGGGAGGGATGTTGTCCAACGAGTAGCCGCTCAAGGCATCAGATGCCCAAAAACCTACTTGATTGGCATAAATGATCCGAAAATCCACAGCATTAAGTCCTGAAGCCGAAGAATCTGCAAGGGTTTCCACCACAAGGCCATAAACTGGTTGAGTTAAAGCAGGAACCTGGATTACATAGTCCCAATACCTGGTTCCATCATTCCAGCAAACTTGCTGTCCGCGGCTAATATCCAGATTAGCGATCTGGCGCGGATCGTTAATGATGACAGCATCAGGTCTGCGGGACTGAGCCTGACGCCAGACCGAATAATAGCTTTGTGAGTTATAAGTGGCGTCTGAGGAACTTCGGGCCCAAGCCAGATGCAGCCTATGACCTTGATCGGGAAAAACATCTTTGGCCTCAAACAAGATAGGATTGATCTGATATGCGCAAGGAAAGAAGCCCATATCAGCCCGAGAGCCATCTGCATCCGGGTCAGTTTCAGGATCACCCGAATCCACACAAGGAGAACTAAAGAACAAGCCATAGTCATGAGATTCAGCATCTCTAAACTGGGGATCCAAAGATATGCAACCAATGTAGTTTTCGCTCAAAACTCCATTACTTCCAATCCCTGCCACCCCATTTTGAATGCATGAGTATCTTACTATCAGGTTATCCGCAGCTGAGTTGTTTTCTATACAATAAGTGTATCCATGAAAAATCGAGTTGTTTATGAGTAGGTTATGCGAGGAGATGATTCCAATTTTCGATGCATCTACTCCATTTACAATAGTGGCATGAGAATATGAGACAGCAGAGCTATGGTTTATCACGCCATATATCGAGTTATCGTATATCAAGAGGTTAGCTACTTCGCCGGAGCACCCGAAAGTGTATAATGCACAAGCAAATAAGCCTCCTGAATTTTGGTAGAATGAGTTGTTATTGAAACCGTTCAGGTCCGTTGTGTTCATCTCCACTATGCTGTTGTCAGAGTAGTTTTCATGAAACACATTTCCGGCAATAATACCAGTGTTATTCGAACAAAACATGGCAGCGGCATCCACGCTCAGGTTGAAATTGAAGTCGCAGTTTCGGATAGTAACTCCGGGACTATTTGAATAAATCCCTCCCCCCAGATTAGCAGTATTGTGCGAAAACTCGCAATCAAATATCTTCGCTCCGGAAGCTTGGCAATTTATCCCACCTCCTGACTGATCAACGTTGTTTCCATAAAACAAGCAATTCTGAACCCTAATTTTTGATCCTGAGCCGATTAGAAGCCCAGAAGTGTTGCTTTCTGAGATTATTGAGCGGATAAACAGCGTGGAATCAGCCGCCGACAAGGGAGTTAAGGAGATCCCCTGCCACCCAGTACCGTAGATTTTTTCAGTAAAGACAACCGGTTGGGCTTCTGATCCTATGGATAGCAAGCGCCCATATATATGCAAGCCGTTCCCTCCTGAGAACCTGAGTTCTGATCCTGGCTGCAATTGAAGTGTTTCCCCTTGCGGGACCATTAAGTCACCATCGATGTTGTAGGTTCCGGGGTTCCATAATCCCCTTCCTAACGTATTATTGCTGCTAACCAGAACATCGTCAATCTGCCAGTGGTTTATGTCATTGTTGTCTCCCTCAAACGTAAAAGACAGATAAGTAGTGGCCGATCGTCCCACAAGATATGGAATATTGATGCTAACCTCTGTGGCAGGTATGTCTGCGTCTACCGACCATGATTGAAGCGTAGTCCAGCCAATCAGATCAAATGATATCTCCACTTTCAGAATATAGGTGATAGCGGTTACATTCCAGTCTGATAATACATGGCGGAATGAAAGCCCCAGATCGTAGGCCCGGCTGGCATTGAAAGCTGGTGTTATACAACGATGCACACCAAAAGAGTGAGGAGTGTAATACAATTGCAGCGCACCAGGAGTTCCTCCTGTATAGTTAGTTGAGGAAACACTCCATTCTGCTGGCGTATCTGACTGCAGAGTCCAACCCACGGGTAGATTTGGCGGAGTTTGGAATGACTCAGAAAAAATGTTTACTGCACCCAATTCAATCCATAAAATCGACAAAAACAAAACAAAAGTCCTTTTCATCTTGAACCTCTCACATATTTCGATACTCGCTTGCAAAAAGGAGTATTCCACTATGTACATAAAACGCATCTTGCCGTAATCTGTCAAGAATCTTTTCCTGCCGGGCATCGATTTTAACAGCTTACATCCCAAGACTATGTAAACAGATAGAAATTAATCGACGCAGTGTGGATATTTGTAAACAGGTCATAGATCAAGCTGAGTAATCAACCAAACCAGAGCTTGACAGGTTTTATCAGACAATCAAAGATGGAATTGGTTGGAAGTGCAAGTGATATTTTGCCTGATCTGGCTTTCCATGCCCTACGTTTTTTACATCTGAAAACAGTTACCAATAACTTATGGGGAGGATATATGAAGAAGATGCTCTTAATCAGCACACTTGTCATCATGTGTGCGCTTGGTTTTCAATTGTTTGCAGACTCACACAGCTTTTCCTGGGCAAAAGAGCCGGTGGTTCAGGTGGTGATTATGGTCAGGCTATTGCAGTGGATTCCGAGGGCAATAGCTTTATCACCGGATACTTTGAAGGAACGGCAGATTTCGGTGGAACCGAATTAGTCAGTACCGGTGGTTCTGATATCTTTATCGCCAAAATATCCCCGAATGGTGATTGGCTATGGGTGAAACAAGCGGGTGGAACTGCCTGGGACTATGGATACGGCATAGCTGTGAACAGTGCTGGGGCTTGCTATGTTACCGGCGCATTTGTGGGGACTGCCAGTTTCGGTGATACATCTCTGGAATCCGAAGGCTTGGCAGATATCTTTGTAACCAAACTTGATTCAGACGGCACCTGGCTTTGGGCCGATAACTTTGGCTATTCAAACCACGACCGGGGTTTTGGAATAGGGGTGGATAGTAGTGGAAATTGCTACATAACAGGTGAAGTTTATTATTCAAGCCGAGTATGCATTTTTATCGGCAAATGGAATTCCACTGGTTCCCAACAATGGTGGGATTACGGATATCCCTCCAGCGGTGCATCTCCAAATTCAAGCGGCAGAGGAATCGCCGTTTCAGGTTCTGGGGATTGCTTCATCACAGGCAGATTCGACCGTAATATCCAGTTTGGGACCGGAGGCAACCAAGTAAGCCTTACCGGCAGCGGTTCCGATGATATCTGTATTGCCAAGCTGAGCACTGGAGGCACCTGGCTCTGGGCCAAGAGTGCCGGTGGTTCAGTTCGGGATCAGGGATATGGGATTGCGTTGGATGGGGATGGCGATTGTTATGCCACAGGATGGTTTGCATCCGATCCCGCCAGTTTTGGTGGGACAAGTCTGAGCCCTGCTTCCGGAAAGCTTTATGTGGTGAAGCTGGATAATTCTGGCAATTGGCAATGGGCTACTCAAGCTGGCAGCAACGCTGTGGAGCAGGGAATGAGCATCGCTGCAGACAATGATGGGAGCTGTTATGTAACGGGGATGTTCTCCGGTATATGCAGCTTTGGCGACCAGGTTATTCAGAGCAATTCCAACAGTGTGGACATCTTCGTAGCAAACATATCTTCTTCGGGAATCTGGCAATGGGCACAAAAAGCCGGAGGAGCCAGTGAGGACCACGGTTATGGTATTACTTTGGATGATGAAGCCAATTGCATTGTAACAGGCTATTTCCGGGGTTTGAATGCCAGCTTTGGAAGCAGCACGTTCAGCAGCAGCGGCAACCAAGATGTATTCATCACTTTGCTGAAGCCAGTTTATACCTATCTACCCTTGTCTCCTTTGCCCTTACAATTGGGAGATGGAGAACTGGTGATAATCGAAGTTATTGAGGGAACAGGTTTCAATTCTGGAGAATTGGGCTTGTTTCCTCCTGTAAACAATCCCGATGGCGTTGACTACTCATTTGGATTGTTCGGTTATGGCATTCAAAGCTTCGAGATAACCACAGATTTATTGTGGGGAGCCGCATATTACGATGAGCAGTGGCATGGTTTCCAAAACATTGGAGGCAAGATAGTCTTTTTAAATGTGGATTTCGGTTCTGCCAAGGGTGGAGTTCCCATCGTATTGGGAGATGAGGATTCCACTTTGCCGGTAACCTTGTCATCCTTTACAGCCCTGGCTTCCGGCATTACTAATGTAAAGCTGAATTGGATCACCGAAACTGAAACCAGCGTTATAGGATACAGAATCTACCGAAACACCTTGCCAAGCCTGGAAAGTGCACTTCTGGTAAGCCCGCTGATCCCAGCTCAAAACAGCTCCAGCGAGACAACATATAGCTATGAAGACAGGGAGACTGATGGATTCGGGACTTACCACTACTGGCTTCAAAGCCTCGATCTGGATGACAGCATGTGGTTCTTTGGGCCAATCAACATTACACTGATGCCACAGCATGAATCAATCCCAACTCCACAATTAGTCACCACCATGCATTCTGTGTATCCCAATCCCTTCAATCCGAATCTGATCATACCTTTCTACCTCGCTTCAAAGCGGGATGTAAGTATTCAGATATATAACATACGCGGTCAGATAGTAAGGAATCTGAGCCTGGGAGCCAAGGATATCGGATTTCATCATATCAGTTGGGATGGAATGACAGATTCGGGAACAGCCTGTTCTTCGGGAATCTACGAGATCGTCTTGAAAGCTGGTTCCCAGAGCTTCCACAGTAAAGCAGTGTTACTGAAATGATCAATTCCAAAACGAGAAAAACAGCCCGGTTATGCCGGGCTGTTTTTTTTATTCGCAGCACCGGGTCCGATCATTATCCACGTATGTGCAACGGTCTTTAGAATAGTATCTCCTCATCACCCAAAATTGGATTGTTCATCAGTCTTGTATAGGTAAAACCAGGCTTATCGATAAGCAACCATTGGTTTTAGCCTAACATGTATCTATTTACTACCACATCCAAGGTATTTCAATACCAGCTTTTTACCACTTAATCAATTTCACTGTTTTCATCAACTTATCATCCAAGCTTAGCTGCAGGAAATAAATTCCGGAAGCCACTGCTCTACCGTTATTATCGCAACCTTCCCAGGCCAGGCTTCGAAATCCCCTACCTTGGTTTCCCTTGTGCAAAACACGGACAAGCTGGCCTTTCATGTTATAGATACAGATTTTTGTTCTACTCTCTTTTTCCAGGGAGTAGGATATGCTTAGCTCTCCAGAGAACGGGTTGGGATAGGCTGTTACCACCATACCCACAGGAATCATCTGGTCATCGAGGCTAACCGGATAGCTCCATTCATTGCAGCCAATATCAATTGCCGAGCCGTAGATTCTGGGATTACCGAACAGATCATAGTCAGGCAAAAACAAACCTGTGGTGTCCGGGGTTCCGGCATCCCGGCATTGGGAGCTATTACCCAAACGGTAGGACAGGTAATCATCTGCATCACTACTGCAGAATCCCGGATTACCGGTTAGCACCACCTCATTGAAGCTGATCTGGTTTACGGGTGAGGAAGAAAAGCTATTGGGATAACCGCGAATGAAGTTATTCTCAAAACTCACCTGCGATACTGTGTTTGGATAGGTGCCCTGGCAGAGGATTTCCAGTTGTGTGTCATTATCGAAGATGCAATTGGCTATCCTGAGATTCCCATTCAGGATATTGGCAATGCTTCCTCCGCTGTTATTGGCAAAGGTGCAATTGCTGATCACCGAGATGGAATCGGTGAAAGCAGAGAGAGACAAGGGAGTATATCCACCGCTTTGGTTATTGGCGATCAGCACATTATTCATAATCAGGCGGCTGTCGGAATTATAATTTGCTGCCCCTATGCTTACCACAGGTTTGTCCTCATAAGCCATGGTATTGTTGATGATCTTGGAATTCTCCATGGTGAGTTTATTACCGTGAAAATAGAATATTCCCATCGGGTTATCAAACTCATCTCCGGTGTTATGGCATCCATCTATGGTAAGCCCTTTTATTAACGCATCTACAGTATTAATCTCCAATCCAGCAACTTCTGGTGCAGACTGCCCACTGATATATACATCTTCAAGTTCGCAACTAACTGGATAGTAAGTGTTCGAAGCGATGACTATACCTTTCCACACCTCTGATTGATGGGGTAAGATATGGATGTTCTTTAGTTTGAAGCCATCTGATATTGATGCACCGATACCAACTCCACCCTGATTGTTGTCTCCATAATCAATTACAATGTTTTCAATGCTGGCATTATCAGCCCTTGAAGCAGTTATTGTTTCCCGCGAGTTCAGGTTCTCTAGAACAGGTAGAGGATCAATATACCCATACAATTTCACATATGGTTTCATTGAGACTGGGAAAAACTGGCCGTCACTTGTGGAATACAATCCACTTGCCAAGTGAATAGTCTTTTGGTTTAAGCTGTCTGACGCTACCATTTGCATAGCTTTGTAGATACTTTTCAAAGGTGTTGCAAGGCTCAATCCATCATTACTATCATCTCCAATGGGAGACACATAGATATCCTGGTTAATCTCGGTTCTGTAACCCCTTTGTATATCAATAACCGGAAATCCACCTGTCCAATTAGGGGAACTTTTTATGTAACAGACATAATAGTCGTTAGTTGGGCAGACAGTCCCCATATCCAAATAGACAGATGTCTGAAGCCTTGTGTTTGTGGCAAGGATATCCTGGCCATTCCCAGAGGTGTTTTTATAGACACTACACCGGTTAAGTTGGTCGAATACTACTTGCCCATAGTAATCAATTAATATTCCGCCACCACTGGTGGCGAAATTATCTCTTATAATCGTGTCTTTTGCATGGATTGTGCTTTGATAAATCCAGA